>JAPKMU010000491.1 GCA_026645745.1 Anaerolineae bacterium
TGAATTTCGCCGCGTCATGCGTGACCAGATCGAGTTCAAGACCATCATCCAAGCCGGAGTACTCCAGTGTTTCCTGCGGCGGATACAAACCGATCAGTTCGCGCACCGGCAGAATATGCACGCCGCGCAGATCGTAGTCCGAGTCCGGCGACGGGAAGCCGTACAAATGCGCGCCGCTGATCGTCGCAAACAGCAGCGAATACGGCTGCTTGTTGATGACCGAGACGAGTTTTTCACGAACAGTGGGATCAAGGCTCATCGGGTTTACTCTCTCAAGTCATCGAACGGCGGGCGCGGATCAGATAGGCGTTTGCCGCTTCGTAATCAGGGCGATCGGGTAAGCGTGTCGTGCGGAAGGCAGCATCGAATTCCTGATGCAGGGTCAGCCGCCATGCGTCAACATCTTCCCACGCGAGTTCAGCGCGACGGATAGCCAGCAGCTTTTCGCGGTGTGCTTCGACACGCACGGGAATAAACCCCTCTTTCAGCGCGATGATGCCGGAGAGCAGCAGGCGGATCAGGTGCATGGCGTGTTTCCAGCGGATTTCCCCATGATTTTCGATGTCCTTTTGCAGCTTTTGAAACTGTGACGTGACATAGCCGTTGTAGGTCTGATAGATCAGCTTGGACAGGAATACCTGCCGCATGTCGAGCAGTTCTTGTGCCAGCGGCGTGATGTGCTCCACGAGCGGGGTATACAGGCATTCGAGAATATTCGGATTCGCCTTGAGAGCCAGCACGATGAACTTTTGCAGTTCCCAATACGCCTCCTCGCCGCGCTCCAACTGCTCCGGAATGCCGAACAGCGACCACTGCAAGTCGGCAGGCGGCAGATAGAAACCGCGCCGGTCGATGTCAGAGGCTTCGTGATCTAAACCATATGCGCGCGACCCGATTACGCAGCGGTAGATCACGAAGGCGTATAGGTCAATGCCGGAAAAATGGGCATCGGGGACGGTCGGATTCTGATAATGGCTGCGGATCGAAAACTCATGCCGCTTGAGTGCCTGCTCCGTTCCATCCATAAAGCGAACGCGGTAGGCATGGGTGATATCGACGGGCGATTTGATGATCACGCCGACCGCACCCGCCGCAAACAGGACATTTCCGGCACGGTTGATCACATCGACATGCGAAACGATTTGGGTGCCAACCGGCAGAATGGGAGAAGGGGCTGTCATGGCTACAGACTCTCGATCAGTTCAGCATAAACTTCACTGATCAGTATACCCGCTTCACCTGTTCGGAGAAGCGCTCGTGTGCGCAGTGCATAGTTCCGCACATCATCTGTTATCGTGTCAGGCAGGCGCACACTGCTGGTCACGTAACGGAATCCATCTCTCAACCTTACAACGGATTCCTCAGCGTTTAGCCTATCGCACACGGTTAAGTCCCTGTTTGTCGACTCGCCTTAGAACGTGAGGGTCTGTGAGCGGCGGTTTATGCGGCGCGCGATGCAGCGCGATCATGTTTGCTGTAATGAAGTGAGCCATGTGTATCGTGCTTTCAGAGTTGATACCTACCCCAAAAACACCTCATCCAGATGCCATTGAAGCGCATCCACATCCGGATTGTACACCGCTTCGGTCGGCTCGAAGATCTCCCGATCATGAAGCGTTGAAAGATGCCCAGCGATGTTCCCATTCATCGAAACCTGCCGCGAAAGCGTGACACGATACCGCTCAGTAATCCCTGCGGAGGAAATGATAATCTATTCGCCGTTCTACAATGAAAACGATACAGTATAAAAACCTGCTGCTAAAAGGACGATGATGCCAAACAAACCTTCTATCGACGCTATCCATTTAGATCTGACGGGTTGGTCACCAATTTCGAATGCAAATCACAAGTGGATCAGAACTGGTCCCGACATTCTAAGCTTGCTATTTTTTGATGTAAAAACTACACCACCGCCATGCGCTTGGAGCAATACAGAATGCTGGCTCAGTTACTTTACAGCTTCCCTAGCAGAGCAGGGTAGTGCAGTAGTGTCAGTAGAAGCCCTACCGATACATGGCATTCCGGCACTGCAAGCGATTTTCAAGCATCGTCAGCCTGCGGTGAATGGATTATCGGACCTTGGGATTCTCTACACCGGAATATGGATTGTCCCTTTTGCAAATTTCTCTTTCAACATACAGGTAGAGTGTTATGAGTCGGGTGTAACGGGAACGCGCGAAGCAGTTGTGTCCATGATGACAAATCAAGGACGCTCACAAGAAGCAGAAAAGGGACAGGAGTCTTCTATCCTTGTGAATTCTATGGATGAACTATTCGAAAAAATGAGGCAGCAGAGACGGCGACTATTTCGGACACCGGCGGACGATGAGAAATACGACTCGCAATTCCCAGATCACCCACTATCGCGTGTTCGAGGACATTTGAGTTATATCGCAGAGACAATTCAGCTCGATGAGTCTATTTGTACTGCTCGTGTGTACGGACAGGATAATATGCTGTAAAGAAAAATCACTACGCCTGTTATTTATTACTATTTTCCATTCATTAGCGCTAGAGTGATGATCGACACCGCTTCTTGATCTCCTCGCTCAATCTGACCTTCGTCCGCACACGGATCATCGGTTTCCTAACTGCGCGCTGCCCGTCCTTCTGAATTGCGTACAACTTCCCTGAAACGGCTTCAACCGAAACCTGAATCCGCCCAATTCCCGGTAGCTCAACCCACTCACCGGCGCTGAGGTCATCCCCGACCAGTGACCGCGTGAAATAACGCTCCTGCCGGGCGATATGCGCGCTCCATTCGGTGTTGATTCATCGCTCAACCTTCCGCTTGAGGGTGCGCTGTAGAAATGTCTGCCGCAGCGTGGAATCAACCTGTTTCCTCCCGCTGCGGTGTTTTCGCGTTATAGTTATCCACAATCACCGCCGCACTTGACCGGAGGACGTATGCCGACCGTGTTCATCAGTCATTCTACCCGCGACGACGCCCATGTTGACCGGATCGCGCAGCACTTTCGGGACGCGGGCATCGAAACATGGGTCGATCACCAGCGTGGAATCCAGCCGGGCGATCCGTTTGATGAGCGGATACAGGCGGCGATCCAAAGCTGCGATGCCATGCTGTTTGCGGCATCGCCTGACTCGGTGGTGAGCGAAGAATGCACCGCCGAATGGCGTTATCTGCTGGCGCTGCGGCGGCGCGGTGACCCTAAACGCCTGTTCACCGCCGTGATCCGCGCGACCGACATCAACCAATTCCCGTACCGCTTGGCGATTTACCAGTATGTCAGCCTCGACAAAGACTTCGACGGCGGGCTGCGAACACTGACCGAGGCGATCAACGGCGGACGCGAGCGCCTGCCGGATGCCGCCCCCGCCGTCGTGCGCGGGGTGTCCGTCGTCGGCTTTGAGCAGATGCCCGACCCGGACGCGCTCCGGCTGATCCC
>JAPKMU010000492.1 GCA_026645745.1 Anaerolineae bacterium
TCCGCCGCGCACCTGCCAGCCAATTTGTGCCACCATTAACCCCCCCACCCCACCGCGCACCCGCCGGGGATGAGAGGACTGTCGCACTGCTTCGACACGCCCAACAAGCTGCTCCGGTGTAACAGGAAGTGCATCGACCAAACGGTTATTATCTCCGCGTGTGATTAACCCCTGCGGCGTCACGCCAATGACCCGGTGAACGCTGTACCCCAATGTCGTTTGGTTGGCGTAAACCACTACGTCACCGGGAGTAAACCCATTCTCGGTAGGCTGAACAATAAGCACCTGACCGGGCTTGAAAGTCGGCAGCATGCTGAACCCGTTGTACACAAACAAACAGGGTTCATGCGTGTGTGCGAGTGCTTCAAATGGAATCACTTCAGTTAGGGAATTCCGCATCGATCAGCTTCCAAAAATCCGGTGCATTGCGCAAATGCAGTATATACCCCGGCACTTGGCGCGCAATCTGGCACGCGGTTTGAAAAATACCGCGCAGTAGTTTCGGTGAAAGGGCTGAACCGGCGGGATGTTCTTGGAATGCCTGAAATACCATCTTCGCGGTTTGAGTCTGCGTCATGCGTTCGAGATGATCGCTTGCATTTTGTGCCAGCACGAAGACTCCACGCAGCGGCGGCGTGAGGTCAGGGTGTGAAATCAACTGCGCGGGGTATGTCTGCGCTTTGCTGAGAACATACTCCCCGTCTTTTGAGGGCAGCACAAACACGCGATCCTCACCGAGTACGGGGATGCCGACTGCGGCGGTGTTTTTGGCGGTGGTGCTTTTACCCGCTCCGCTTTTGCCCAAAAAAAGAAATCCTTGATGACGCAGCGAAGCGGCGGCAGCGTGGAGCAAAATTCCGCCGCGCAGTGCGTAATATTCGGCGGCGGCAGCATCAACACAGCTTAAGAGTTTATGCAGCGCAACCGGGGCGCTCGTCACGCGCATCGACGCATGTACCCATGTCGTCACATAGCGCGTGTGATCATTCATGCGGCTCAAGATGTCAAATAAGGCGCTTTGTTCAAGTTCAAGCCCTAGCACAACCCGCGCGAGTGCCGCGTAATCGTCTTGAAGCTGAAAATGCTGAAAAGACTCATCAAGGTGACTCACAACCTCCTCAGAGGTAGGCGTTAGCGCTTCGATGACGATCCCAAGTTCACCATATTGGATTGTACGGGTCGAAATACTCATAAGGGGATGTGTGCAGGAGGTGGGTAGAAAGCTCTACCCACCCCCATTCCATGCTGATTAGCCGAAACGGATCGGGCTGTTTCCAACACCGCAGCCGTCAAAACCCACCGACGTCGCATTGTTGCCCGTAGAGCAGGCAGTTCCTAAGAACGACTGTGCGCCGTTGCCGACGGTGCAGAAACCGCCGCCCGTGTCACCAGCGCCCGTGCTGCAAGCACCCATCGCCGGGGGGGTATTCTGGATCGATGATGCTTCCGGCTTTTGATACTTCTTCCCTTTGTTCGGATCCGACATGATGTTATCCTTTACTCGATTAAATTGAGCCGACGGGAGCGGCTGCCCCTGCATTGACGAGTCTCGATACCGGGAATAAGCCGCTCTTATAAGCCTGATCGCAAAACCAGAATGACGCGCTCAAATCCTGCTGCGAAAAGTAGTTCCCGGCGACGCAGTGACCTAAACATTGCTTCTTAAACACACAGTCCTTACAAACCCCGTGCAGGTTTTCGGGAAGCTCGCGGCGCAGTCTCATCAGCATGGCATTATTCGCCCACACATCAGCAACCCGATCCACGCCGAGCTTTCCATAGATTAACTCATCAACCTGCGTTCCGACACCACACATCGCCATTTCACCGGTCGCCAGCAGCCCCAAGATACCGAAGATGCCGCACGATGTCCCGTTGAACCGCTGCAAGCGTTTCAAGCCGTGAAACGCCATTGGCCAATCGTATAAGAGTGGAATTGGCGTGCGCTGCTGCAGCTCGCCTTCAACCCACCGCCCGACCTCGATCAAACGCGGGATGTCGATCCCATAGCCGCGATCGTGCATCGTTTCACCGCGTCCGGTCGGCTGAAGTAGGTTAAATTTGACGTTGTACGCACCAATCGACAGCGCCAATGTGATGAGTTCTTCAATTTCATCCACGTTGCCATCATGAATCGTCATGATGATCTGCGCGGGTATTCCAGCGTCCGCCAATTGGCGAATTGCTCTCGTTGAGCGTTCAAAGCTGCCTTTGACGCCGCGCATCGCGTCGTGTGTTTCGGCGGTTGCGCCGTCCAAACTGATCGAGATGTGCGTAAGCGTACTTCTTTCTTTCAAAAAGCGGGCGATGCGCTCATTCATCAGGATGCCATTGGTTTCGATGGCAAGCTGAATCTCATTTTCGCGCAGATAATCGACAATGCGCGTAAAGTCTGGGTGCAGCAGCGGCTCGCCGCCCGTCAGCTTAACATGCCCCAAACCGAGCGGAATTCCTTCGTCAATCGCCAGCTTAAACAGTTCAAAATCGATGTGTCCGCCCGTTCCGCCGTGTGGTTGATATTTGGGCGCAAGGTAACAGTGTTTACATGCCAGATTACAGCCGCCGGTCATGTAAACGTAGTATGAACGCAGAGGCGGCACACCTTCCGGCAGGTTGATTATTCTATTTGCCATGGTTGGATCAGCCCCGGTTCTACTTTTTCGTACCCATCGAGTTGAACACTGGTATCTTCGCCGCGCAGCACGCGGAAACAGTCATACGGATTGCGGGCTTCCAGCCCCAAGCCGAGCGCCACCGCCCCACCGGGGCAACCGCCACGACAATACGTTTGATACTTACAGCCTTTGCATGTTTCCAATTCGCCGAGCGGGATATCCCGGCGGCGGCGCATCAGATTCATCGTATCGTGATCGCGCCACACCACCCCAAAATCATCCGTCTTGATATTGCCGATGGGGAGCGAATTCACCACCATGCACGGGACAATTGTGCCGTCGTGCAGCACCGCCATCGTGTTAAACACGCCGCCGCACGCCGAAAGCTTACCGCCGCCGGGTGTGCTGCCGCATGTACCCGCCGCGAATTCCGCGTCAATCTGTTTGAAAGCATTGGCAAAGAACAGCGGTCCGGCTTGGGCGTTGATACGTCCATTATACTGCTCGTTCAACCTAAGAAGCGTATTCATCACCTGCTTACGCTGTTCAGGTGTTAAGCGGATACCATCCTCATAGCGGCTGGTTGCGCCACATGGATAGGCTTCGTTTGTGTCGAAGCTGTCTAACCCGACTTCTTCGAGCAACAGACGGGCGATATTTTCGAGATCATCCACGTTGTAGCGGTTGATCGTCACACGCACGAGCGTTGGAAGTCCTGCCTCTTTGAGCAAACGCAGCCCACGAATCGCACGTTTATAGCTCTTGGGGCGGCTGAGATCAT
>JAPKMU010000493.1 GCA_026645745.1 Anaerolineae bacterium
CGATACGATCTCGATTCATTACCCGACCGATCACGCAGCACAGCTTTCGGCAGCATTTCAGCCACAGGGGAGCATCCGTGAAACGTAACCCACGCGCAAAAATCAAGCGTGCCGCTGAACGTTCGCCCCGTTTGCGCATCATCGTCTTTAGCGCTCAGGTGATTGCGTTTCTGGCAGTCGCTTCGGTGACGCGCCTATGGATTGCGACATTTCTAGCAGCGGGACTGCTCGCGCTCGGCTCGTATTACGCCTATCGCTTTCACGCGGCGGGACGCTCGATACGCTGGGTGCGTGTCGCTTCGTTCGTTGGCTTACACGCCGCGCTTGGCTACTTGTTTGTGGGAATCTTTGCGGGCGTCTCGTACCCGCAAGCACAATTCGCCATGTTCGCCACTGCCATCGTTTCATTTGAGCTGTTCAACCGGCTCAATTTGTTTTCTGCGATTGGCATGGGCATGACAAATCTATATGTTGCGGCAACCCTCAGCCGCGATATGTCCTTCGGATTATTCCTGATCGCTTTCCTCGCGCTGTGGTTGGCATTCTTGTGGCGCGCCGACTCAGAAGACGGGACAACGCGCAGCGCCGCTGTGATCAAGCGCGGCGATGGCGTGCCGCGCATAGTAAGCAGTTTCGCGCCGCGTTTGATTCAGTTTGCGGCATTGGGAGTCACTGTCACCGCGCTGATCTTCGTATTTGTCCCGCGCTTTGTGGGACGTCCGCTGTTTATGCCAATCTCGATTCAAGTGCCGATCCGTGCGCAGCCATCTTCAGAAATCATCAACCCTGCCATGCCTCTGATCAGTTTGCAAGGAACGACACGCGCAGAGGACAGCGAATACTATTACGGCTTCGCCAACGAACTCAACTTGAGTTATCGCGGCGGATTAACCGACACTGTGATGATGTACGTCTCAAGTCCAGCGTGGAGCTACTGGCGCGGTTATGCTTATGACACCTTCGACGGCATGCGCTGGTCTCAAGCAGATGATACGCTCCGCACGCTCGACAGTACACGACGCGGCAGTTTTCTTTTTCTATCCGGCTATCGCGGTGAGAGCTTCGTCCAGTCGTTTTATATCGTCCAAGATATGCCCAATATCATGTGGACGGGCGGCACACCCGTCGAAGCCTTCTTTCCCGCCGAAGAACTCGCTGTGGACGCTTACGGGGGAATCCGTGCTGGCGAACCCATTCGGGCTGGAACTGTGTATTCGGTCGTTTCCGCGATCCTTCATTATGATGCGAACTCACTTCGGACAGTCAACTTCGCCGATAACACGTTGACCTATCGAATCGTCACCGTAAATGAACTGCAACTGCCCGACACCACCACCGAACGCACGCGCCAGCTTGCCAAGCAGATCACACAAGGCGTGGGGACGGTTTACGAGCAAGTGATCGCGGTGCGGGATTATCTGCTTGCTGAATACGCTTACGACTTGTACCCTCCACCACAGCCTCCCGATACAGACGCAGTTGATCAGTTCTTGTTCGTCGATCAGCGCGGTGTGTGTGAGCATTTCGTCAGCGCCATGGTCGTCATGCTCCGCAGCATTGGGATACCGGCACGTTTCGTTGTTGGGTATGGCAGCGGTGATTTCAATCCCTTCACGAACTTCTACGAAGTACGTGCCAGTGATGCGCACGCATGGGTTGAGGTGTATTTCCCCGGCTATGGTTATATCGCCTTCGATCCAACCCCCGGGTGGACGGGTGAACCCCAAACCGGCTCGATTGCGCGCTCGGTGTTTTCCGATCTATTCCCGACCTTCGATCTTGCCGATCTTCCAATCGGTCAAGCAGTCCAAAGCGGATTGATGATCATTGGGTCGGCGATTCCTATCGCAATCGTCCTAAGCCTGATCCTTTTGGGAGCAGTGCTTTTGTTTTGGGTTTTGAGGAAGCTGCAGGGGCGGCAGCGCCATATCACTGCGCTTGATGATGTGCAGCGCCGCGCCATGTTTCGGTTGTACCGCCGCGTGCTGCATAAACGAAAAACATCGCGATTTCATTGGGAAACAATTCACGAGAACGCGCGAAAGAATTCAATTGAAAATCCTCTTTTAACAACAATCGCTCCGATAATTGATCGCGCGGCATATGATGCGACTCCGATTCAGGAGGAAGAAATCACACATCTACGCGATCTTATTAAACAGCACTTCACAGAGCCTTAACGCTGAACTGTTGAACTTGACTTTACGGACTCCTAGAATTGGGGCGTATCGAGGTTATGCGCTATTCGAGCGCCCGGAGGAATCCGTGAGCATCATCCAACCCCCATCTCTTCCGCCTGTTCCGCACTTGGCGGAAGAGCCGTATCCGGGCATCTTAACTGAGTGGTATTTCGAGAAACAGATCGTCTCATACCGGCTTACTGCTGTATCCCAGACTGTCGTTCAGAATTGGGAAAAACTCACCATCGACACCATGCACGGATGGGATAAGACCAAACCCTATCTCGCGCTTCATGATGTATCCGGTACAGGGATTTCGCTTCAATATGCTACGCTGGTCGGCTTTGATTTGATGAACATCGGCATTACCGCGCGAGGGCGGGATGTGGGCGAAGCGATGTTTAACGAATTCCCTGAATTCCGTGCGCGCGTCGCTATCGGATTCAACCTCTCCGTTTCTGGGCAAGTAAGCCAAACGGTGATGGATCGGATCAAAATGAAGCACCCGTCAATCTCCTACAAGACATTCTTCAACCGCGAACGTGCCCTGTTATGGCTAATGGATGCGCTCAAGCCCAAGCCAGACACGCATGCCGTTGATCAAACGCAGGAAATCAGCCCCGCGAACGGAAACGCAAGCGTATAGCTCGCTGTCCCAACATCGAAACACGGTTCAAAGGCAGAACATGGAAAATCTGTCGGGGAAGGTTGTCAAGAGCTACATCTTGCGCGACCTGATCGGTGCGGGGGGATTTGGTGCAGTTTACCTTGCGCATCAGAGTGTTGTTGAACGAGACGTGGCAATTAAGATCATTTGGCCCGTTTTCGCCAATCATCCCAATTTTATCCGACGATTCGAAAGCGAAGCCCAACTTATCGCCGGACTCGAGCATCCTTATATCGTTCCGTTGTATGATTATTGGCGCGAACCTGAAGGTGCTTATCTGGTCATGCGCTACTTGCGCGGCGGGCATCTCCGTCAAGCAATGCATGATGGCGCATGGTCAGCACTGGCGGCGAGCCAACTTCTCAGCCAAGTGGCGGCAGCGCTGGCGTTAGCGCACCGCATCGGTGTTGTACACCGTGACATCAAGCCAGAGAACATTCTGCTTGATGAAGAACAAAACGCTTATCTGGCGGATTTTGGCATCGCCAAAATTCTCAGCGCTGCCCAAGATACGAACGACGAA
>JAPKMU010000494.1 GCA_026645745.1 Anaerolineae bacterium
CGCCAGCGGGGAGGGGAGGGGGGAGGGGTAAAAAAAGATGATTGCCAATATCGGACAAGCCTCCCGCCCCTCTCCAACCTTCGGTTAGAGAGGGGGTGAGGCGATTAATACCCGTTCGGACACGTATTCGGTGTTTCTCCCGGTTCTTGAATCCCGTTTCCGCACTGCTGTTGAGGCGGAGGCGCAGATCGCAGCATCGTCGCAGCATCGCGGCACACCGATTGACCATTCAAGAGCGCTTGGACTTCGAGGGTGAACGTGAAACCCCCGCCGACTGCGCCTTCGCTCACATCAAGGTTGAGCGATGTTGTGTTCGCGGGCGCATCCGCTGATGCGACCGCCGCGTTATTTTCGTTGTACACGATCACACGGTAGCCCGCCGCGCCGGGAGCAGGATCCCAGTACACCGTGATCCCGCCGTTCGGCAGTCCATCACGCGGCGATGTGAGCCGGAACGGCTGACAGTTCACGCTCACCTGAGTGGGTACAAGCGGGAGCGTTGGCATCGGCGTGACGGTTTGTGCCGTCAGCGGGAACGATGCGGACTCAAGGTCTTGATATTCATACGCGCCAATATCGCATGCATACGATCCGCCTGTACCGGAACCGGGGCGCGGGAAGTCACGCTGATCCGTGTCGATGCCTTCCGCGAATGTTGGGCACAGCGAACCATCCACTGCCGGACTTTCCGCCGGAATCGCGTGCGTCCATGTGAAGCCGCCGTTATCTGCCAGCGGCGCGATCAGCGGATCAGCCGTGACAACGCCGGTGCTGCACGACGTATCGCCAAACTGAATCACCCACGATATATCGGGGATCGTAACCGAGCAGTTTGTTCCCCCGACCGGATGCGCGATGATCGACGACTGCACACGCATTCCGGGACTGCGTATATTTGCCCCGATGGGTGCTTGGTTGTACGCCATCGTGACGAAGCGCAGCCACACAGAGAATGATCCCGCCGTGTTAAACAGCCCGCCGCCTTGACCCAATGCCCGATTGTACGAAAACGTGGTGTTGACGACGCGCAGGTTATATCCGCTGGTCGTCAGTTGATTGTTGAAGATTCCGCCGCCGTGCTGCCGTGCGAGATTGCGCACAAACAGACTGTTTAGGACGCGGAGATCGCTGGCGGTGTTCAAAATCGCGCCGCCGTGATCATAGGTTGCCCGGTTGCGCTCAAAACTGGTGTCGGTCACGTATATTTCCGCCGTACCATACAACTGAAGCGCGCCACCGCCGCGCGCACTGTTCGTCTCAAAATCGGCTTGCGTAATCGTCGTCGCCACACCAGAGTTGATCGCGCCACCGTAGTAGCGCGCGACATTGGTCAAGAAGCGCGATTGAAAGACTGTTAAACCTGCTACCGTTCGTGCATCGGTGGGCGGAACGATGCTGATCGCGCCGCCCACATTGGCGAGATTCCACACGAAATTTGTGCCTGTTATGCGGGTTGTGCCGCCGTTCGCGCCGTAAATCGCCCCGCCGCTCAGGGGGGCGGTATTCAGCCCAAAGCGCGCATCGGTGATCGTTATGTCGCCGCCTGCCAGCCCGCCGCCGCCGTTACTGATCGCGCCGCCGTCGTCCCCGCTCGCGTTTACCGTGTTCCCCAAGAAGAACGTCCCCAATATCGCGCCGCCCCAACGATCCGCCCGATTACCCCGGAAATCGCCGCCGTTGATCGAAACTTCGCCGCGCGCGTTGTAGATCGCGCCGCCCAATCCGGTGATGCTCGTCGGGTCGGCGCGCACGACTTCATTACGGCGAAATTTGACCTCTATCAGGCTCAGTCTGCCCTGATCATTCACAATCGCGCCGCCGTTGATCGAGCGCCCGTTTTGCAGTGTTGCATCGCGGATCACCAACTCCACGCCGGACATCACGTAGAAAAGATTGGTGAAACCGCCGCCGTCGAATGTGATCAGACCGTCGCCTTCGATATTCGTGTTGGCGCTGATCGTTTTGGGTCCGCCGAGAAAAATCGTATGCGCGGCAGCACCGCAGTTAAAGTTGATCGTACCGCCGCCCGCCAGCGCCGCATCAAACGCGGCTTCGGTGCAGCTTGCGGGCGTGCCGGTGCCGACCACGCCCGCCGCTTGGGCTGAAAACACACCGCCGAGCACAACCAGCATGAGAAAAACAAGGAAGATTTGACGCATAACGGCTCCTGACACCTCTGCGATCCTATCCTCCTTCAGGATAGTCATTCTGACGAATTGTGCGATTCAACACCCCCAAAACTCAATTGAATTTCCCTCCGTTTCCTTCTATCCTGTAATTGTTCTAGTTTTCACAGATAAAGGCGTGCCATCATGCACATCACAATAGCCGCTTTGGGCACGCGGGGGGATGTTCAACCGTACCTTGCGCTCGCGTTAGGGTTGAGACAAGCAGGACATACCATCCGCATGATCGCGGGAGAAAACTTCCGCGATTGGATTTGCAGTTATGGATTTGAATTTGCCGGGTCGGGCGATATGGAAGCGCTCATGCACACCCCGGATGCGGTGAAGTGGGTAGACAGCGGACGCAACCCGATCAAGCAGGTGGTGATGATGCGCCGCGTGTTCGAGCAAAACGCTGACGAGATGATCACGCCGATCATCGACGCGGCGCTGTGCACCGATCTCCTGCTGGCGGGTTTTATTTCAGAGCCATTTGTCCAGTTGGTGAGCGAGAAATTCGGCACGCCGTATATGGCGATTCCGCTCCAACCCTACCACGCGACGCGATCATCAGCCGCGAGCTTGTACACGCTCACCCGGCGCGATAGTTGGCTGAACCGGCGTGCAGGCGTCACCACTGAACGAATCATGTTTGCGATCAACGGCGGCACGCTCAACAAAGCCCGCCGCGCACTCAACATGCCAACATTTTCGTTTTCGGCGCTGCGGCACGCCGTCTTGGATCGACCGCGCATTTACGGGTTCAGCCCGCTGGTTGTCCCACGCCCGGATGATTGGACGGAACACGCGCACGTCGTCGGCTACTGGTTTCTCGATCAATCCGATTGGACGCCGCCGCAAGACCTGATCGATTTTCTCAACGCGGGCGAACCCCCCGTTTACATCGGCTTTGGCAGCATGAGCGGCAGCAGCCCACAGGCGACGTTTGAGATGTCATGCGAGGCGCTCAAACGGGTGGGGCGGCGGGGGGTAATCAGCACAGGATGGAGCCGCGCCGCGCTCGATCACGGGGATGATATTTACGTGTTGAAGGGTGCGCCGCATACATGGCTGTTCCCGCGTATGGCGGCGGTCGTGCATCACGGCGGCGCGGGCACGACGGGCGCGAGTTTGGCATCGGGCAAGCCGACGATGGTGATCCCGCATTTCAGCGATCAACCGTATTGGGGGCGGCG
>JAPKMU010000495.1 GCA_026645745.1 Anaerolineae bacterium
CAAAAATGTATTTTCCGGGCTGATCAGTTGCAGTCGCATTCCCAGCGCCAGCAGCCCCGCTAACGTGAACATCAGCAGCGAGGTAGCAATAAAGCGCATCCCAATCGGCTGATTTTGCACGGTTTTAAGAATGCCCCATATTCCCGGCGGCGGATTCCAGACTTTTTCAAATTCGGCATCGGGCACGCGCTCGAAAACATCATCGTGACCGGCGGGCTGCGTCGTTGCAACCATGTTTTCCTCCGTTATTCCAAACTGCCGAGATAAGCGAGAAGTGCCTGAAGTTCTTGACCGCTCACGGGCTGCGGCGGCATCAGCGCCCCCGGTTTGATCCCCTGTGGATTGACGATCCATCCGGCGAGATACCCGGCGGTGTTCGGGACGCTCACCGCGCCTAACGTGCGGCGGCTCGCCAGATGACTCAAATCCGGACCGGTCACACCCTGCGCATCGGTTCCGCGTATCGCATGACACGCGGCGCAGCGGGCGAATGCCGCTTGCCCCTGCGCAATGAGGTCATTCGCGGGTTCGGCGGGCGGCTGAAGCTGGTTATCCACCCACGCCTGAAAATCCTCCGGCGTATCTGCAATCACTAAAAAGCCCATATGGGCGTGTGCGGTGCCGCAGTATTCCGCGCACAACCCGCGATACTCACCGGGTTGATCCGCTTGAAGCCAAAAACGGTTGGTTCTGCCGGGGATCAAGTCCATCTTGCCGCCAAGTTCCGGCACCCAGAAGCTGTGAATCACGTCGGACGACATGAGGACGAACTGCACCGGCTGGCGAACCGGAATATGGATTTCGTTTGCCGTCACAAGCTCAAAATCCGGATAACGGACGTGCCACCACCAGCGGTAGCCCGTGACTTCGACCGTGATAGGGGTCTCGGTATTGGAAATTGCGAAAGCCGACAATGATCCCAAGGTGAGCGCGAACAGAATCACGATCACGACGCTGGGCAGCACCACGCCGCCGCCAGCGATCAAGAGGGTAGATTGACGTGAAGTTAGCGGGGACGGCTCACGGAAGCGCCGCATCAGAATGCGCACCACGAGCACCATCACAAAAAGGTAGATCATCGCCCCAACGATCACCATGAACCACAGTAATGATGCCTGACGCGCCGCCACTGGTCCGGCAGGCTGCAACGCAGAAGGCGACCCCTGAGGTCTGCCGGGAACGGCGGTCGGGAGTGCTGCCACTCCCGAACCACTATCACCGCCGCCCGCTTGAGAGTCGCTAACCATCGCCGCCCCGCCTGATGCCTGATCGGTTGCCTCTGCGGTTGATTCAGGGGTTGCTTCTGCAGCCGAATCATCAGCGGCTTGAGTGGGCGCATCAGACCCGATCAGGATCGAACCACTCACGCGGCTGCGCGAGGTTGGCGTTGGCACACCGCCCGACTCATCGCCGCTTGGAGCGGGAGCAGTGCTTTGCAATGAGGGCGTGACCTGTGTGCCAATTTGAATCGTATCGTTCACGCGGCTGCGCGAAGTCGGGGTCGGCGCGCCTTCGGATTCGCTGCCGTCCGCGCTTTCGGTGGATTCACCTCCCGATTCAGTGCTTTCGGCGGTCGCCTCCGCGTCTGCTTCATCCGTCGATTCTTCGGTCGCTGCTGACTGCGCTTCTTCCGTCGCCGCCCCGCTGATGCTGTTCGTCCCTTGCGCCAGTGTGATCACAATAAAAGCGGCAAACACCAGTATTGCCATCCCGACTAAAATGATGATGAGCGTTCGCCCACTGTCGGCACGGTCCTCTCGCTCTTGTTCGGTCATACTTCCTCCTTTATCCACCGACTGCGCCGCGCACCCCATAGGTGAGGACTACGCTGATAAGGTAGAGAACCAAGATGAGTGCTGAGTCGATTCCCATGCGCAGCACGGTGCGGTCACGCCGTTCGATTAAGCCCGCGAGATATATTCCGGTGACGATCACCCCGATCGCGGCAGACACGATCGTGCCGCGCGTCGCTTGATCGAGAATCGAGCCTTCGTGGTAGAAAACGTCCGAAATGAAAACCAGCAGCAGCAAAATGCTGTTGCTGCCAAAAATGTTAGAGAAAGCGAGGCTGAAACTGCCAATCCGTATCGCCGTAAACGTGGTGCTGAGTTCCGGCAGCGACGTTGACGCGGCGAGCAGAATCGCACCGACGAAGCTCGCCCCTAATCCGGTTTGAACGGCGAGCGCATCCCCGATATTCGCCAGCACCACCCCGGCGATCAAAATTGCCAGCGTGCCTAGTCCAAAAAAGAGGGCAAGCCGCCTTGTTGACCAAGTGCCGAAGCGATCTTGCGGCGTTCTTCGCGCGCGGAAGACAGTCACCTCGGCGCGTTCCTCGTCGCTAATATCAGTATCCGGATGCCATGCTTCGCGTCCTTCGTAGCGCTGGCTCACGAACAGGGAAACGAGGTAAACGCCTAACAGGATGATGCTCCAGTAGCCAACCCCGAAAACCGTCCCAAGTTCACCGATTGCCATCGCCATCAAGCTGATCGCCAGCAGGATGATGAGCAGGATACCTTGCAGCAGCAGCACCGGCTGCGGCGTGAAGAACGTCAGCGCGCCGCGTACGAAAATCAAATCTGCCAATGCCAAAATCAGCGTTTGAAAAACCACGCCGCCGAAGATATTGCTGATCGCCAGTTCCGCCTCACCACTGGCGGAGGCGCTGACCGTCGTTCCGATCTCTGGCATATCGGTCGCCAACGCCAAGATCAACAATCCGACGAATGCCTTACCCAAGTTGAGACGGTCAGAAAGCAGATCGGCAAAATATGAAATGCGCGTGCCGACGAACCAAATAAACACGCCCGCGGCAGCGAAAAAGATCAGATTGATGACGAGCGAGTTCTGCGCAAAGTCGAGAAATCCCATACGGCTTGTCCGCTCCACTCAACGCTAGCAATCGGGGGAACTGGATGTTCCCCCTGAATGGAAACAGAATCAGCCGCCCGGCTGGAATGTTGGCTCGATATCCGACGCGCCGATTTCCAGCACAATCCACTGCCCCTGTGAGGCATGACCGGGAACGCCGCACGCCAGTGCGTAAGTACCTTCCTGATCCGGCGTGAACGAGAATTCGGCGCTTTCGGTTGTGCCGGTTGTGAATTCCGGCATGACCGCGCCGTCAAACGGAGGCGGTGGCAGGTCATTTGATCCCACAGCATCGCTAGGGACGACGCCGACGCTGTGTGGCAGGTTGCTGTTATTCGAGAAGGCGACATTCACCGTCCAGCCCGACGGAACGGTATAAGTCGCTTCACCGTTGGAGTAGCCGTTGAAGTTGAGTCCGCCATTGCTGTCGTCATAGGAGGCGATGATGTTGAGCGTCACCACTTGATTTTC
>JAPKMU010000496.1 GCA_026645745.1 Anaerolineae bacterium
TAACGTTTCGGGCATGTTGTAGGGGTTGTCTTTGCCCCTCCCTGCGCGTGTAGGGACGCGCTACAGCGCGTCCGAGGATCGGCGCGGTGCGTCCAATTGTTTGAATCCGGTTGCTTGACACGTGCGTATAATGTTCCTTGCGATCAGAACACGCGTTCTATCAAAGGAGCATCGATGACCCAACAGAACGAAATCATGGAACGGGCACTTGCCATGTACAAGGCGGGTGCGGCGATCAAACAGATCACGCACGAGTTGCAGGTGCCGCAAAGAGCACTCTATCAATGGCTGAGGCAGAAGGGGGTGATGCTCCGCCATGCGCACCACGGGTACACGAAACATGAACGGGAAACTATCCTAGCAGCATATCGTGAGACGGAGTTAACAGCGTATCAAGGTGCGAAATGGGCGAAACAGAAGTTTGGTATCCCCGAAAGCACCTTTCGCACGTGGCTCAAAGATTGGAAACAACATCGCGCGTCCGAACTCCCCTTCACCCCCTTCAAGGCGCTGATCTTCCCGCGCATGGTCAACGCGCCCCATCTCGCGCTGATGGATCAGCATCTCGAAGCGGTGCATGAGTTCACCACCAGCGGCGGACAGACGGGGATCGGCTGCTTGATCGTGTCCATGCCGCCGCGTCATGCCAAGTCGCTCACCGTCTCGCGCTTGCTCCCCGCGTGGCATTTGGGACGCGCGCCGGATCAGCGCGTGATCTTGGCGAGCTACGCGGCGGGGCTGGCGTACAAACACAGCCGCTTGATCCGCAACACGATGCGGTCGCCTATTTATCAACGCTGGTCAGACGGCGTGCGTCCGGCGGATATGCACGAGGGATCGGCGGCGGTGGGCAGTTGGGAGGTGGTGAGGGATACAGTGCTGACGGGCGGCGGCTTGGATGCGGTCGGCGTCGGCGGCGGGATCACCGGCAAAGGTGGGAATCTGATCATCGTCGATGATCCGGTCAAGTCGCGGCAGGAAGCGGAGAGCGAACATCAGCGCGACCGCGTGTGGGACTGGTTCCTGAATGACCTGTGGACGCGGCGCGAACCCGGCGCGGCGGTCGTCGTCGTGATGACGCGCTGGCATGTCGATGACCTCGTCGGGCGCTTGCTGCGCGAGATGCCGGGGGTGTGGACGAATCTGCGCCTGCCCGCGCTCGCCGAAGCCGATGATCCGCTGGGACGCGAACCCGGCGATGCGCTGTGGGAGGCGCGTTTCCCGCGCGCGGCGCTGGAGGAAATCCGCGAAACAATCGGCGCGTATGCGTTCGCGGGGCTGTACCAGCAAAACCCCGTCCCGGTCGAAGGCGGCTTCTTCGATGTCGAAAAACTGCGGGTGATCGCGTCCCCCTCGGAGAACGATCCGGTGGTGGCGCGGGCGCGCTTCTGGGATCTCGCCATGAGCGACCGCCCGAACGCGGACTATTCAGCGGGGGTGCTGATGGGTCGCACGCTGAGGAATTGCTTGATCATCCTCGACGTGATCCGCGTGCAGCGGCGGACGACGGACTTGGCGGTGCTGGTGGTCGAGACGGCGTGGCAGGATGGAGAGGACGTGCCGGTCGGGATCGAGAATGCAGCCGGGGCGAATTTCGTGCTCGACGAGGCGCTCGACCGGCTGCGCAAGCACACGATTCACCGCGTGAACGTGAGCGGGAAGAAGTTCACGCGCGCGATGCCGTTCGCCGCCCGCGTGAATGAATCACGCGTGGATGTGATCGACTCGCCGCTGGTGGGGGCGCTCCGCGAGGAGTTCCGTTTGTTCCCAACGGGGACGCATGATGATATGGTCGATGCGTCCGCCGGGGCGTATGGGCTGCTCAGCAGTGGGGCGGGCTTGTGGGTCGAACGTGAAGCGGTGTTGTGACGCACTCCACCAAAACTGTCGTATAATAAGGGTATCCCGTAATCAAACGCTGACGACTTTGATACTCAGTCAGGTGGAGTGGGCAATGACGATTGACTTCTATGATGTGAAGACGCGCAAGCATATCGCGCTGCCGGATAAAGATGTCGTCAAAGGCAAATTCAAAACGGCAGCCGGTCGGATCGTGTTCGGGCTGCGCGGTCGCACGACGGACGGAAGAATACTCACCAAGTTCGTCAGCGAAGAAGACTGGCAGCGGATGAATGTGGCTCAAGAAAGCCGTTAAGCCGTGCGCGATGCACGATACATGAATACCCGTCTCATGGCAGACGGGTGTTTTTTTGCCCGCTTGGAGGATCACGCATGAGACGCCCTCTGGTAGTGGTGACGATCATCGCGCTTGTCGCGTTGGTGATCGTGGTGGTGGTTCTGCCGTTGTATCAGGTGGACTGGTCAGGGTTTGGGGAATTCCGCGATCCGGTATCGGGTGAGCTTGAGCGCGTCAAGACGCTGTGGGCGTGGATGGAACTTCTGATCGTGCCGGTGATTTTGGCAATCGCGGCGTATTACTTGAATGATCAGGTGCGGCGGCGATCACGGCGGCAGGAAGAAGAACGCATCCTTGAGGATGCGCTGCGGGCGTACTTCGATGCGATGACGGCGCTGCTGCTGCGGGAGGACTCGCAGGGGGCGCTGACGGAGACGGTGCGCACGGTGTCAACGCTGCGCACGGTGACGGTGCTGCGGCGCTTGGATGCGCGGCGGATTCAAGAGGTGGTCGATTTTCTGCGCGACTCGACGCTGCTGAACGGTGAAGCGGCGATTTTGACGGGGGCGCGCTTAACGAATGTCACGCTGAACGGGGTGGATTTGCAGCGCTCCAAGCTGAAGGGCGTGGATTTCAGCGAGTCAAAGCTGGCGGGGGCGGATCTCAGCGCGTGTGACCTGCGCGAGACGGATTTCACGCTGGCAGACCTCAATGGCGCGAATTTGAACGAGGCGAGTTTGGATCACGCGGATATGAGCGGGACTCGGCTGGAGGGGGCGTATTTGGTGGGGGCGGTGCTGACGGGCGCGAATCTTGAAGGGGCGGTTTTTTCCGGGGAGACGGTGCTGCCGGATGGATCGAAGTGGGTGCGGGGGCGGGATTTGAGCGAGTTCACGGGGTAAATGCTCCTCACCCCCCTGCCCCCTCTCCATCGCAAGCGATAGAGAGGGGGAGAAGGACAAGGGATGAACCACAAAGGACACAAAGAGGGGTAGGGAAAGGACATTAACGCAAAGATGCAAAGGCGCGAAGATCACTTCTGATAGGGGCGCAACAAGAGCGCCGCCGCGCTGCTGGCAAGATAACCCCTCCCTCGACCCCTCCCCGCTGGCGCACTGGCAGGGGTACACGATTGGGCAGCTTGCCGTACAAG
>JAPKMU010000497.1 GCA_026645745.1 Anaerolineae bacterium
TATATAGCCGTCGCCTAAATACATACCCAGCAGATACGCATAGGTTTGGCTGAGTCCGTGAGCACCTGCTTCTTCCCCTCGTAGAACATTGAGGAGCAGACGTGTTTGGCTGTGCGCCAAAACCATTTCTAGCTGCTCCACGGTTCCATATTTGTTTATACAATCTCGTATAGTGCACCGCGGAATACCCGTCAATCGCTCAATGTAAGTTGGGCTGTAGCCACATTCCGCATACGCAAGTATTTGCTTGTATTCTTCAACCGTGCGCATGAATGAATCTCGCAAGTGATCCGATCAATATCAATATTTTATGCTGTTTTGGATCATGAGCAACAAAAAACCGGAGAATCGTCTCCGGTTTTTTGTATGTTGTTGCCGGTGGTGGGACTCGAACCCACACGCCCGTAAGGGCAAACGTGTTTGAGACGTTCCTGTAAGCCAATTCCAGCACACCGGCATTTATTACGAAATAGTGTTTCTTTGTGTTTACTACTCCGTATCTAGTGTGTATACTAGAGCGTCATGGCTAAAATGTCAATCCCATTCCCCGACGACGAGCTGGCGCTCATCAATCTTGTACGGCGCGGAAATTCACCCGCTGCGCTCGATGCCTTTAACGCGCTGATTCTCCGCTATCAAGATCGTGTATATTCACTTTCCTATCGCATCATGGGCGATCCTCAAAGCGCGGACGATGTGACGCAGCAGGCATTCATTGTTGCATATCAGCGCTTCAGTACCTATGCGGGGGGGAGTTTCAAAGCGTGGTTGATGCGCATCGCCACCAATCAAGCATACGACGAACTCCGACGCCTCAAGCGCCGCCCCGCCGTCAGTGTTGACGATCTGCCCGGTGGAGACAGCGACGACGGCGCGCCTTTGCCCGACCCATCCGAGTCGCCGGAAGAAATTAGTGAACGACGCGCGCTCCAGCAGGCAATTCAGCAGTGCATTGATGCACTTTCGCCGGACTATAAAGCCGTGATCGTTCTCAGCGATGTCGAAGGCTATGACTACGCCGCGATTGCCGAAATCATCGGATCGGCACTTGGAACGGTGAAATCACGCCTCAGCCGCGCCCGCGCCAATGTGCGTGATTGCTTGCGCGGGGCGCAGGAACTTCTGCCAGCACAATTTCGTCTTAAGGGTGATGCGCCGTAGTGTTCAAGTATTTTACTGGAAATCATCATGTCCGAATCGCGCCCACTCTCTGATACTGATCTCGAACTTCTGTCCGCTTACGCGGACGGCGCGCTTTCGGATTCCGAACGTCAGCAGCTTGAAGCGCGTTTGCATATCGAACCCGCCTTACAAGCCGAACTTGACGAACTGCGTGAAACGATTCGTTTGATCAAGACGCTGCCGCCGCTCCGCGCGCCGCGATCCTATACGCTCACACGTGAAATGGTGGGACTTTCGACCGCTGTACCCCGCCGTTCGAGACCTTTCACGCTGACCACAACTTTCAGCGCAATCAGCGCCGCTGCCGCCGTGCTCTTGGTCGTGTTTGGGGTTAGCGTGCTCATGACTAATCGCTCTGGCGCGCCCGCTGCATCGCAGCAAGATGTTGCGATGCTTTCCACACAAACGCCTCCCAACACGTTAGGCGGCATTGTGCAAGGAACATTCACGGGCGAATCGGAAGTCGAGCCGCTGTACGATGCGCTCGACGCAGCGAGCGCAGAAATGCAGGTCATTCCGACGAGTGAAGTCGAAATTGATGAGGAAACCTCCGCGCCTGAAACCTTGTTTTTCGCGCCCGCTCCAGCCGTTGGCACAATCATGATAATGCCGACGATGGATGCAAACACTGCCCGCGCAATGGAAGACGACAGCGCATCCAGCAGCACAGGTGGCGGAGCGGCGAACGCTGCTGACGCTGCCGGAGCAGGTGTTGCGCAACCGGAGACTATCAATCCGCCTGTGATGGCAGTTCCCGCTGATCCGCTCGCATCGGAGCTTACGCCAACAGCGACCAAAACGCCGCCCGTTTTACCGTTCACGCCAACGCTCGCTCCAACCCAAGCGGCAATGGCTTTGATGACACAACCACCGCCCGCGCCTATACCTGAAGGATCAGCGGACGGAGTCGTTCAGGAAGTGGATGATGTGACAATAACAGAGACATCCTCCTCCGTCAGTCTCACTGGAATCGCTCTGATTGCGGGCGGCGTGATACTGCTCGGCGCGTCTGTGTTCAGCATCATCTTACGGCGGGCGCGGCGAGCACGCGGCGAATGATCGAACGTTCGTCACCCTACTGTCCGCAGTGCGGCGCGCCAACCGAACCGCGTGAGCGCTTCGGCAGAACGCGCCCGGTTTGTACGGTTTGCGATACCACTGTATTTTTTGATCCCAAAGTCGCGGTTGCAGTCTTTGTCACGCGCCAGTGTGGAGCAGATCAAGAACTGCTCATGATCAAGCGTTTGAACGACCCCGGCAAAGGTAAATGGTCGATTCCAGCGGGCTTTGTTGATCCCGACGAAGACCCGCGCGACGCCGCCGAGCGTGAAACACTAGAGGAAACCGGCGTGCGTGTGCGAATCGCACACTTGATCGATGTGCTGCACCGACCTGATCCCGATGGACTGGCGGATATTGTGCTGGTTTACGCGGCAGAATGGCTGGGCGGCGAGTGTAAAGGCGATGACGATGCTGAGGAAGCGGGGTGGTTTTTGCGTTCGGCGCTCCCAGAGATCGCGCTTACATCGACGCGAATGTTAGTTGCGCGCTGGATTGAGAAAACATAAGGGCGATCCTCTAAGATCGCCCTCGTCTTGCTTATGCGGACAGTACGTTTGATGCTGGCGGTGGGCAGGTGATGTCAAACACGGTGAACGCCATGTCCGGCAGGTTCAAAACACCATAGGTATTCGAGGTTTCACGAGGCGGGAAGAACGCGCACAGCGAACCGGGGTTAATCACACACCCATTCGGCACACGGGCGAACATCGGAATATGGGTATGCCCGGTGATCAGCACATCCACCTTAAGGTCGCGCAGCATCATATCCAAATAGGTATTCGAGACATGATCGCGCCACAATCCCCATTTTGGGTTCCCCGGCGCACCCCGACTCCCCGGCTTCCCATGCGTCAAAAATACGCGGCTTCCCCCAATCACACCCCGCCAATCGTAGGACAAGCTTTTCAGATAGTCCCGATTATCGGGCGTGAGCGTTTCATCCTCCTCATAGACGCGCTCGTGATTACCCCGTACAGCGATCATGCCGCGTTCGCGCACCAGCGCAAGCGTCTCGTTGGGGTAGCTGCCCCGCCCCACCA
>JAPKMU010000498.1 GCA_026645745.1 Anaerolineae bacterium
ATAAACTGGGCGCGGAGTTCACGCTTCAACACTTTTCCTGCGGCGTTGCGCGGCAGCACCTCAATAAAGGTAACTGAGCGCGGCACTTTGTATTTTGCCAAATTCTTGGCACAGTGCTCGATCACCTGTTCTTGCGCGAGCGTACAGCCCGGCTTGACGACGATGATCGCCATACCCGTTTCACCCCAGCGCGTATCCGGCACGCCAATCACGGCGGCGTCTGCGACTTCGGGGATTTGGAAGATCACCTGCTCAACTTCAGCAGGATAGACATTCTCACCGCCGCTGATATACATATCTTTGTAGCGGTCAACGATGTAAATACAGCCTTCGTCGTCAATCGTTCCAGCATCTCCGCTGCGCAACCAGCGGTTGCCAACTTCATCCATGAAGAAGCTGTCTTCGTTCGCGTCTGGGCGATTCCAGTATCCCGGCGTGATATTCGGTCCGCTGATCACGACTTCACCCACCGTTCCGGGGGCGACGTCGCGGTTCTCGTCATCGATCACGCGAACACGGGTGTGCAGCAGCGGCTTGCCGACGCTGGTCGGCTTGACCATCACACGCTTTTTGTCGATCAAGAACACGGTTGGGCTGGTTTCGGTCATACCGAAGCCGAGCTGAATAATGATTCCGCGTTTCGCGTAAGTCTCCAGCACGCTTACGGGGAGCGGTGCGCCGCCGCATCCCCATGACTTGATATGGCTCAGGTCAACCTTGTCAAAGTCAGGATGCTGACTCAGGAATAAATAGACGGATGGGACGCCAAAAAAGTGTGTCACACCGATAGTGGGATCGCTCAAGGTCTTGAGCGTGAGTTCGGCATCAAATTGACGCGCAATAATATTCGTGCCGCCTTGATGCAGGATCGGGTTGGCGTACAAATTCAAGCCGCCTGTATGGAAGGTCGGCAGTACGCAGTAGAACACACTCTCATAGCTCAACCCGGCAGGTGTGCTGATATTGATCGCGTTCCACAACGTCATACCATGCGTGATCAACACACCTTTCGGTCGTCCGGTTGTTCCGGCGGTGTACATGATCGTAAGCGGTGTGTCGTGGGTGGTTGTTGGCGACATGACGACGCGTGTTTGTGAGGAGTCGATTGCCGCCTCAAATTCAACGGCGCTGTCCACCGGCGGTTGACCGAAATCAATCCGCAGCATGTTTTTTGCCGGGGTTTCGGCTACCAGCGGCGGAATACGATCCGCAAATTCGGCGTCGTAAACGATGCCCTTCGGCGCGGAGTCATTGAGAATGAAAACGAGTTCTGGATGGGCGAGCCGCCAATTGAGCGGCAGCATCATTGCCCCAAGTTTGATACATGCAAACTCAAACTCGAAGTAAGCAACAGAATTTTTGCCCAAAATGGCAATTCGATCACCGGGTTCAACCCCCCAGTGATCACGCATGTATCCCGCCAATCGCGCCGCCCGATCGTTCATTTCGGCATAGGTAAACGATCGCCCGGTCGCCTGTTCAATCATGGCGATCTGGTTGG
The DNA here is from genome assembly GCA_026645745.1 of Anaerolineae bacterium. Taxonomy (GTDB): domain Bacteria; phylum Chloroflexota; class Anaerolineae; order Aggregatilineales; family Phototrophicaceae; genus Flexifilum. The sequence continues at coordinate 1,502 of JAPKMU010000498.1, forward strand.
GGGTACGGTCAGCGTGAAAATCAATCCAATCAGAAGCGCGTATCATAAGAAACCTCTACTAACGTAAATGGGTTGTTTTTCCCCATATTTTGAGCCGTAAAATTAGACCTTGCCAGTGTAGTTTGCCACCTGATTATGCTGGCAATGGTCTAACCCCAGCGTACGGTAATGGCGCTCCACGTATAGCCAGTGCCAGCCCCGGCGAGGACGATCAAATCACCCGGCTTGATCTTGCCTGCCGCCAAGCCAAGTTCAATCGTCAGCACTTGATCAACGCTTTGCACATGCCCGTAATCTTCTAAATAGATCGATTGCTCGGCGGTCAACCCAACCGCATGAAGGATTTCTAGGTAGAATGACCGTTTCATATGGGTGATGCCGAGGAAACGAACATCACTCAAGGATGCGCCGCTCGATTCGACTGATTCGCGGATGACGCGGACGAAATTGGTCAGCGAGGTATCGCCCAGACGTGCCGCCATATAATCGGGGTCGGTCACATCGAGCCTGCCTTTGACCTCACCGACGACGGGCTGACCATCGCCAATTGCAGCTTCAGTCAAAATTACCGTTTCGCTCAGGCTGCCATCGGTGATCGCGGACGCACCTAAGATAAGATTGCGCGTGGCATTTCGCTGGAGCAGCATTGCGCCGCCGCCCGCCCCAAAGTTGAACATAAAGCGGGATCGTTCATTCTTCAGGTTGATCAGGTCATTTTCACGACTGCCCGCTGCGAGTAGAACGTACTCCAAACGCGGATCGCCAGCCATCATCGACTTAGCCATATTCATGGCGATAGGCGCACCCGCGCACAGCGCATAAATTTCAAATGAATAGGCGTTAACCGCACCGATATTGTGCTGGATTTTGGCGGCGGCATTCCACACGATGTGATCTTTGTGTTCGCTGCCGTGTGAGATCACAAGCTTGACCTGCTCCGGGGAAACACCAGCGGTTTCGAGCGCCTTCACCGAAGCCTGACTCGCCATGTACGTGACGGTATCGTGTTCGCCTGCGACATGGCGCTGACGAATCCCCATCTTCTCACGCAGAACTGCCTCAGGAATCCCAGTCAGCGGTGCGAGATCAGCCGAGGTCTGCACCGCGGGGGGGAAGTATGTACCGAATCCTGCAATACCTACAGAAGTCATTTAAGCCCCAAAACTGTATATCGAAAAAAGGCACAACACCTGCAAAAAGGCAGGTTGTAAGTTTTATCATTATTCCACAAATAGGAGTGACCTCCATCACATATTTAGGTAGTTTTTCAGCCCGACGCGAAAGATTGCGCGTAGAGAATCGTCAGGATATAGTTTGAACGCGGTGAATGAATGTTAAGTTCACCAGAAGACCTTTTTTACATGAAAGGCTTTGAGATGACTGTACGGTTGCGAATGTTTTGGATTATCGGACTGGTGCTTTTGGTCCTCATGTTAGGCGGAGCTGTTCTCGCCCAAGATGAAGCACCTGCCGGCATATTTTACGGAGGATGGCCCTATGCGCTGCCGCCGGATTCACACTTAAACTCGTTCTCTGCGGGTGGACCTCAGACGAGCATCGGCATCTACCATGATCTGGTCGAACTGCCGAGCGCGATTTACGTGTGGGCAGAAGCGCGTTATCAACCGCTGCTGGCGGAATCGTTTGGTTTTGAAGGGGATGCTGCATACGTCATTACGCTGCGTTCTGATGCGATGTGGAATGACGGCACGCCGGTCACATCCGACGACTTGATCGCAACATACGCGATTGGTCGTATTCTCGGTTGGTCGGATTTCA
>JAPKMU010000499.1 GCA_026645745.1 Anaerolineae bacterium
AAATTGGCGACCCGGCACATATGGAGAAGTTCCCACACATCAAAACTGTCGAAGCGACGCTCGACGGCGTGCCAAAACTGATCAACGTTCAGCTTGCCCGGCAGATCAAGCGCTGTTCGCTGAAAGAGCCGGGTTTGGAGATAATGGGAAAGGTCAATTAGCCGCGTGGTTATCCTGTAATGGTTCAAGTTCTTCTCGGTCAGTCCTACTATCTCCGGTTTGATCCCAAACTGCATCAAGCGATGCAGCCGTATCCGCCGCTTGGCACGCTGTACGCCGCCAGTCTGCTCCGTGAGCACGGGTACACCGTCGCGCTGTTCGATGCCATGCTTGCCGAGTCAACTCAGGCGTGGGCGCAAGCGCTCGATCAGCACACGCCCAAATACGCGGTGCTGTTTGAGGACAACTTCAACTATTTGAGCAAAATGAGTCTGCTCCGCATGCGTGAAGCCGCCTTCGAGATGATTGCGATGGCGAAACAGCGCGGCTGTATCGTGATCTGCGGCGGCGCAGACGAAACCGATCACGCTGATAAATATCTCGAAGCGGGTGCGGATTACGTGCTCACGGGCGAAGGCGATTTCACGCTGCGCGAATTGATCGATCATCTCGAAGGACGCGAAGCACCGCCGCTTGATCAGATCAAAAGCCTCGCCTATCGCGCCGCAGACGGCGCATTGATAAAGACGTTCCCGCGCCCGGTGATTAGCAACCTCGACTCCCTTCCCTTCCCCGCGTGGGATTTGGTGGATCGCGAAAAATACCGCGCGATCTGGCGTGAGCATCACGGTTACTACTCGATGAACCTCGTCACGACGCGCGGATGCCCTTTCCACTGTAATTGGTGCGCCAAGCCGATCTGGGGTCAACGCTATAATGTGCGCTCGCCGCAAAATGTCGCTGCTGAACTCAAATGGCTGCAAGCGAATTTTCAGCCGGATCACATCTGGTTCATGGATGACATCATGGGCATTCAAGACCGCTGGATCGAACAATTCGCCGACGAACTCGATCAACAGGGCGTGCATATTCCCTTCAAGAGCCTGAACCGTGTCGATCTACTCTTGCGCGGAAACACGATTCCGGCGCTGGCGCGGGCGGGTGCGCAAATCGTCTGGGTTGGGGCAGAGAGCGGTTCGCAAAAGATTCTCGATGCGATGGAAAAAGGCACAACGGTCGCCCAAATCTACGAGGCGGCGCGCAAGCTCCGCGCACACGGCGTCAAAGTCGCGTTCTTCTTGCAGTTCGGCTATCCCGGCGAAAATCGTGAAGACATCGAACGCACGCTCCAAATGGTGCGCGATTTGCTGCCGGATGACATCGGCATTAGTGTCAGCTATCCACTGCCGGGTACGCCATTTTACGAAAACGTTAAACACGAATTGGGCGAACGCGCGAATTGGGTAGACAGCGAAGACCTTGCTATGTTGTACCGGGGAACCTACCGCACCGAGTTTTACCGCCAGCTTCATACCGTCGTCCATAAGGAATACCGGTCGCGGAAGACTGCACGCGAACTGCGCACGCTGATCAAGTCTCCCGCCGCGCTGCGTCCGTCACACTTGAGGCGTGCGGCAAGCATGATCTATCATCGGCTGACGCTTCCCGCCGCTCACGCTCAACTGGATGCGCTCGCCGCCCCGGAGCAAGATCGTTAGCGCAAAGTCTCTGCGCCTTTGCGTCCTTGCGCCTTTGCGTTAATGCTTTTATCCTCAACAGACTCGATTGTTACAAGAAGGACTGGTATGGCTACATGGATTAAGTACAAAAACGCGGACAACATCACCGAGATTTTTAACATCGACCAAGCGACGCGTTTTCGCCATGTCGAAGAAGGTGACTCAACATTCATCGAAGTTCATGCCAACGGCGCGGTGCATACGGTCATGTGGATGACTGACAAAGAAGCCTTTCACAATATCCTCGAACACATCAAGCAGGCGACCGGCTTCACGCTTGAATAAGGCGCGCGGCTGATGGATATTCTGTTAGCACATGGGTATTTCCTCAACGATGACCCGCACGAAAAAGCGGTGATGAAGCCTTATCCCCCACTGGGAATTTTGTTTCTGTCATCCTATCTCAAGTCGAAAGATTTCAGCGTCGGCGTCTTTGATGCGACGTTTTCCAGTCTTGAAGCATTTGCCGCACTCATCGCCCGTGAACGTCCGCCCATCGTCGGCATCTACACCAACTTGATGACCAAGTTCGCTGTGTTGAAGATGATCCCCATCGTCAAGCAGTACGGCGGACGGGTGATCCTCGGCGGACCGGAGCCGCCTTACTACGCCGCCGAGTATCTTCAGCGCGGTGTGGACGTGATCGTGCGCGGTGAAGGCGAACTCACGCTTGAGGCGCTGATCCCACATTTGATCAAGCACGGCATAAATGGGCTTGATCAGATTGAAGGAATCGCCTTTATGGGCGACGGCGGTGTGATCGAAACCGCGCCGCGTCCGTTTATCGCAGACCTCAGCGCGCATCCTTGGGCAGATCGTGACGCTATTGATATTCCGCGCTATATGGACGTTTGGAAGACGCATCACGGGAAAAGCTCGATCAGTGTGATTCAAGCGCGGGGATGTCCGTATACCTGTACGTGGTGCAGCCATTCCGTTTACGGGAACACGCACCGCCGCCGCTCCCCTGCTGATGCCGCTGATGAAATCCTGCATCTGAAAGAGCGCTACAACCCGGATATGATCTGGTACGCCGACGATGTCTTTGCGATCAACCAGCGCTGGTTGTTCCAGTATGCCGAAGAACTCAAAAAACGCGGTGTGCGCATCCCGTTCGAGTGCATTTCGCGGGCGGATCGCTTAAGCGAACGGGTGGTTGAAACGCTAGCAGATATGGGCTGTTTCCGCCTGTGGAACGGCTCAGAAAGCGGCTCTCAGCGCATTCTGGATGCGATGCAGCGCAAGGTCGAAGCCGCCGATGTACAGGCAAAAACGCATCTGCTCCGCCAGCACGGGATCGAAACGGGTATGTTTATCATGCTCGGCTACGAAGGCGAAACCATCACTGATCTTGAAGAAACCGTCGATCATCTCAAGAAAAGCAATCCGGATGTCTTTTTGACGACCGTCGCTTACCCGATCAAAGGCACACCATTTTATCAACAGGTCGAAGACCGGATTCTGACCGATAAAACATGGGATCAGCGCAGCGACCGCGATTTGACGATTGCCGGACGCGGATCACGGCGTTATTACCGCTTCGCCACGCGCTGGATGGTCAGCCAAGTTGCGCTCCACCGCGCCCATGTGAACGGCG
>JAPKMU010000049.1 GCA_026645745.1 Anaerolineae bacterium
GACGCTTCGGTTTCACCCCGATCTCGGTAAATCTCATACAACATCAAATGGGAATCGCGTTCCGCCCGGAAATACTCGACCGGAGCGGCGTCCGGCGCGATCAGATGCGGCGCTTGTTTTGCCATCTCAATCGCCAAGCCATACACCCGTTCACGATGCAGCGTTCGAGCAAGGCTGAAAAAGTCGCTGCTGGTCGGCATTTCATCTCCGTCCGGGCTGGCGACCGCCGTATTGATTTGCTGAATAACTGCCCGCACTCGCATTCTTGTATCGTCGGACATTCTCGCGTCTTCTTCCGCTGAATAGCCACCCGCAGATGCTGATGCTTGTGTGGATTGGCGTACATCGGGACTCAGCATGAGCGCAAGCTCTCGGCGCGAGACGCCAACAAGACTCGCTAAAGCCGCGATTAATGCAGCGATCAGCCCTGCACACCCCGGCATTGCTGCGGGCGGCGGTGCTGGCGTGGTAGTCGATGCCCCACGACCCGATGCAGCGACATAAAGCCCTGAACTTGCGGCGGCAGAACCAGCGGCTTTTGTCCCCTGTTTCTTCAGCTTTGTGAGGCGCTGCCCTGTGGTTGCTCCTTGTCCCATCATCTAATCCCCACTCTATCTAGAACGTGTTTTTGAAGCACGGCGACTCTTCGATACGCTGAAACGCATCGTCCAGCCGTTCTAGCTCACCAAGCGTCCGCGTGATCGGGATATATTCAACGGCGTATTGAAGATAGTTTTCCCACAGTCTGCACGTCATCGCTTCGATTTCGGCATCGGTGGTGAGGGTTTCCTCATAACTCACCGCCAGCATATACCACACATCCAGTTGATACGGGATGTACAGCCCATTGAGGTATTCTTGTTCGGCGCTCTGGCTTATCCTGAGCACCATTGGCAAACTCTGATGCAGAGGATCGTTTTGTGGGGGTTCGTTTTCGTAGCGTGCGATCACGGCGGCGTAATCCCCGCGTTCAAAATCGGCACGAAGATAGGCGCGTGCAATCAGGAAATCTGCCATAAACGCCGGAAAAATATAATCGTTCCCCTGTGGCACAACCGCCACCGCCTGTTGAAACGCTTCTTCGGCGGCGGATCGGTCTGGGGGATCACGCATCAAATACACTTGACCAAGTGCGACATAATCGCTGTAGCGGTCAATCTTATCGGCGGGCATAGCGTCAACCGCGCGGCGTAGATAGGTTTCCGCACAGGTCAAATCGTGCAGCATTAAACAGGTCAACCCATGTTGGCGATACCAATCCCACCGGTTCGAAAGTGTGCCCAACAGCCAATCCGATAATGCAGCAGGTAGGGGCGCGGACTCCAATGCCGTTAACGCCTGTTCGGAAAGTTGGAGTGCTTCAGCATAATTAGCGGCACGGTAGGCATTAATCGCAAGGTTTTCTAGGGATGCGGCTTGATTGAGAGCGAAGAACTGCCGCGTGATCAGCACCGCAACCCCCAGCACTGCCAACCCGATCAGCACCCCGCCGAAAACCCCGCCGATGGTTCGATTGCGCCGTTTGACGTGGGTGCGTTCTTTCTGGCTCGCGGCGATGAACGGTCCGACTTCAGGACTGAGCACACGGGCGCGCGTCAGCCACTCCTCCGCTTTTTTGAGTTCATCTCCGCGCAGCAGCAGCGATAATTTGACTTTCGGATCGGTCGCGTTCGTCCAGTCGCGCGCATCAAGTTCCCATTTGCGCCGCCACTTCTCATCCTCCGGAATAATCGTCATCTTGTGGAGGAGATCGAGCGCGCCTTCTTCAAAATCTGCTTCATCCGATTCGATCCCGTCCGCGTGTGGGTTGCGGACTTTGCGCGTCACCGGATCATAATCAACTTCGTAGGCGGGATCGGTCTTTTTGCGAAAATTCACCCATGTTTGATTCAGCACGAACGCACAGTTTTCGAGCCAGTCGGTTTTTTGCGGGTTTGCCTCCCATTCTTTTTCTAGTTGTGCGGGATCAGGCATGCGGCGCATCACACAAATGATGCGCTTGCTGTAGCTTCGCGCCAGCGATAATTCCTGCTGGCACCACTGCGAACGAAGTGAATCTGGGGAAATGACAAAGAGAAAGATCACGCAGTTTCGTACGGCTTCGGTGATCTGCGCCTGAAGTTCCGAGTAATCAGTATCGAAAATATCACGCCAGAATCGGGTTTTTTCGGCTTTCAAGCGGGCAGTCAGGCGATCCACAAAGACGTGATCACGGCTTGCATAGGAGACAAAGACATCGTGCATGATGTTTCCCCTGCTGGTGAAGCCCCAATCACAGTATATATTAATTTTGGGTTTGAATGGAAGTTATCCGAAGGTGGAACGTTATGCGACAGAATCCGTATACAAGGGGCATTTAGAAGTATGCCCCTGCATCATGATCCGTGTCTGTTGGAGGTGTGTGTTACGCCGCGTCTGCGTCCTGTTCGCGTGACGCTAACTTTTCTTCCATCGGCTTGACCTGTAAACGGTGCATACGCAGCACACGGCGCACATACGGATTGCTCATGACGGGCATCAACATCCGTTCTTGACCGCGCTGCATTTCAAAATGGTAAACCGTCACCGGGCGCGTTCCGGCAAGCCAAAATTCTTCAAAGTAAATCGTTGTGCTGGAGAAAGTCCAACCACGCATCAGGGCGGTCACAAGTGCGTCACCCCCCGCAATACGCTCGCATTTCGGACTCCAGTGGCGGTTAACATCGGGATACGACACATGATAGTTGGTCGAGTCCATCATCATCATAATGGTGTCCTGTTCTCTAAGTACCACAGGCAAAAGTGTATAGTTCAACACGTTAAAATTTCTACCGCGTTTCTTTAATGATACCCAATCCCAGCCGAATTGCATCGTCCAGTCGGGTAATATTTACGTGTCTGTGAACCGTTTATCATTTCATCCTCATCTTGACGTGAAGAATTGCTAAACATGAGTCAGTCTCTTTTCATCACCAAGGAGTTCCCCCTCTATGGGTAAGGTAATCGTTATCGGCAGCGGATTCGGCGGGTTGGGTGCCGCGATCCGGTTGGCTGCCAGCGGGCATGAAGTCGAGCTGTTTGAAAAACGTGACAAGCTGGGGGGGCGTGCTTACGTTTATCAGACGGACGGGTTCACCTTCGATTCAGGACCGACGGTGATCACCGCGCCGTTCATGTTTGATGATTTATTCGCAGCGGCGGGCAGGCGGCGTGAGGATTACATCACGTTCGTTCCGTGCCATCCGTTCTACCGTGTTTTCGACAAAGACGGGCGCGGCTTCGATTACAACGATGACGAAGCCTTCACGCTTTCGCAAATCGACAAATGGAATCCGGCGGACAAAGACGGCTATCGCGCTTTCATCAAGACCACCAAGCCCATCTTCGACAAAGGTTTTGTCGAACTGGCAGATAAGCCGTTCCTGCATTTCACCGACATGCTCAAGGTTGCGCCGGACTTGATCCGTATGCAAAGTTACTTGAGCGTGTACCGCTACGTCTCGCAGTTCATCCAGAATGAATTCTTGCGCCGCGTGTTTTCATTCCACCCGCTCTTGATCGGCGGCAATCCGTTTGACTCGCCTTCGATCTACGCGATGATCCACTACTTGGAGCGCGAATGGGGCGTGTGGGCGGCGTTGGGCGGCACAGGCGCAATCGTCGCGGGGATGGCACGCTTATTCGAGGAGATCGGCGGGAAGATTCATCTGAACGCCCCTGTCGAAGAAATCCTGATCGACAATCACAACCGCCGCGTGACCGGGGTGCGTCTTGCGGATGGGACGATCCACAAAGCCGATCATGTCGTCAGCAATGCCGACGCCGCGTGGACGTACCGCCACATGATCGCGGAAAACTACCGCCGCAAGTACACCAACCGCCGCATCGACAGCATGAAGTACAGCATGTCGCTGTTTGTGATCTACTTCGGCACGAAGAAGCGTTATGCCGATCAAGGACGCTTGGCGCATCACAACATCATCTTGGGTGACCGCTATCAAGGGCTGTTGAGCGACATCTTCCGCAAGAAAATCGTGGCGAAGGATTTCTCGCTCTACCTGCATATGCCAACGATCACCGATCCGTCGCTTGCGCCGGAAGGCAGCGAGGCATTCTATGTGCTTTCGCCCGTGCCGAATTTGGACAGCGGTACAGACTGGAGTCAAGCGGCTGTTCCTTACCGTGATGCGATCTTCGACACCCTCGAAGGTCAAGGGTATCTGCCGGATCTGCGCGCGAACCTTGCGGTTTCACATCACGTCGATCCGACGTACTTCCAGAATACGCTGAACAGCTACAAGGGAGCCGCATTTAGCGTCCAACCCATCCTGATCCAGTCGGCATGGTTCCGTCCACACAACCGCAGTGAAGACTTTGATAACCTGTATTTTGTTGGCGCAGGGACACATCCCGGCGCGGGTCTACCGGGGGTGCTGTCGTCGTCTATCATTGCGCAAGACTTGATCAACGCCGTTGATCCGGTCACCCGGTCGGCTCGTCGTCCGCAGTCGCGCCTTACCACAGAAATGGGATAATACATGACTCTACAGGTGCAGCCGACGTGGGAAGCCGTTCTGCTCGACTGGGCGTATCAGGCGCTCGACACCCCGATCCCAACGCGGGATCTTCGTGCCTCCAGCGATCACACGCTGGAATCCGCCTATCGTGTGTGCGAAGCGATCACCCGTGAAAACAGCAAGACGTTCTTCATCGCGTCCGGGCTGCTCCCTGCGGAGCAGCGGCGGGCGGCACGTGCCTTGTATGCCTTCTGCCGCGTCACCGATAACATCATCGACGACGCTCCATGTGAACCCTCCGCTGTCACTCGTGCGCGCTTAGAAGCATGGCGTGAACGGGCGCTTGATCCGAACCCGCCGGAGGATGATCCGGTCGCGTTAGCGTGGGCAGATGCGCGGGCGCGTTTTAACATCCCGCCGGGGTACGCCGACCAACTGATTGATGGCGTCGCGCGTGATCTCATTCAGAAACGCTATTCGACCTTTGACGCGCTGGCGGAATATGCCTACGGCGTTGCTTCGACGGTCGGCTTGATGGCGATGCACATCATCGGATTTAGCGGCGAAGAAGCGCTTCCGTATGCGGTCAAGCTTGGCGTAGCGCTGCAAGTGACCAATATTCTGCGCGATGTGCGCGAAGATTGGTTGGCGGGGCGCGTCTACCTACCGCAAGACGAACTCGCGGCGTTTGGCTTGAGCGACGCGATGATCGGGCGGGGTTTCGGCGCAATGGATGACCGCTGGTGCAAGTTCATGAATTTTCAAATCGAACGGGTGCGCCGCTTATACGATGAAGCTTATCCGGGAATCGCCATGCTCAACGCGAGCGGGCGCTTTGCGATTGCCGCGTCCGCTGATTTGTATCGCGGTATCTTGACCGACATCGAAATAAATCACTATGATGTGTTTACCCGCCGGGCGCACGTAAGCACGGTTGGTAAACTGATCATGCTGCCGGGGATTTACCGCCGCAGCCGCCGCGTTCAAGTGCCAGAGGCATAAACACATGGTTTTTCCGTTGGTGGGCGAACACCTGATCATTCGTGAGTTCACGGAGGATGATCTTGCGTTCGCTCACCGCATCCGCGTCGAGTGCTTCCAAAACACCGATCCGATCAGCGAGACGCAAGCATGGCTCGAATGGACGGTGCGCAATTACCGGGCGCTCCGTGCGTTGTATCAACCCCCGTATGGCGATTATGTGGTTGTTCACCGCGAAAGCGGCGCGCTTGTGGGTGAAGTCGGTATCGTGCCAACCACCGTCCCTTGGGGGGTGCTGCGCGACGATGTCCCGCAAAATCAGCGTCACCTTGTATCCCCGGAATTCGGCTTATTTTGGGCGACCCTGCCTGAATATCAAGGGCGGGGATATGCGGTCGAAGCCGCACGTTTGATCATCCAGTATCTCGTGAATATCCTCCACGTAAAACAAGTCGTCGCCACCACAGAGTTTAACAATGCAGCCTCTCAGCGCGTGATGCAAAAACTCGGCATGACCCTCTATCGCAATTCCACAAGCGAACCCTTCTGGTGTGAAGTCGTGGGAATCCTTGAAAATCCTTAACAAAATCTCCCCGTTTGGGGGGATTGCAGTTTAAGGAATGTATCGTATAGTTAACATAACCTTAAATATCTAGGGGAGACTTTGAGCGCACATCGAACAACCTTCGATCCCACGCTCGTCTACAGCTGACTGAGGGGGATAACTCATGGCTACATTGGTTTGCCTCATGGTTCTGGGCATGATCGGCTATCTGGTGGTGCTTCTGGGCGGCGAATCCGTCCGGGCCATTATGATCCGTATGCAAAGCACCGCGCAGAACCGCAGAATTCGCAGCCGTCGCAGCCTTGCCTGAACGGAACTGGCGATAAAAAAGCCCCCATGTAAGCGCTAACAATCACGCACATGGGGGCTTTTGATTCCATCACTCACCGCGTTCTTTGGGATCAGTCGTTATAGTGCTACGATCCGATTCGCAACCTTAAGCTGGCGCGGGAATACGGGTAAAAAGTCGATCAACGATTGGTAGCGCCCCGCCGCTTTTTCTTCCAAGTAGCGTCGCAGTACACTGATCATCCCCGGCAGAATGGTTAAGCCTCGCACTTTGCGTTCGAGCATCACATATGCGTCAGCTTCGGTCTTGTTCAGGTGATCTTCCAGATAAATCGCCACTGCTCCCGCGACGAACAGGTTGCTGAACTGCTCCTGCCATGTCGGGTACATGCTCTGGAATTGATCTCCAATCGGGAGCGGCTGCTGCGCCACCTCCCCGATCCGATCCGCGTGGATGCGGAGATAATTCATCACCAGACTTCGCCCGATCTGCATCAGCGCCGAGCGGTAGAGATGCGCCGGGTCTTCGTCGTAGGGCCAAGGCGGGCTTTCCCCCCACGCCAAGCGCGGCGGGATCACGCACACCAAGTCGCCGCCGAGCCGCAAACACAATTCATGGTCGGTCGGGTAGCTGATATTGGGCAGAATGAAAAAACGTTCGCCAATATCCCCGATGAACGATTCAAGAAAGGGCTTAAAACGCACCGATGCGAACGCTTTCTGTGCATCCGTGAGCGCCTTATCCCAATCGCTGGCTTCGTTCGCCCAGAACGTCGCCAAATCTGCCGCTTGGTAAAAATCGCGGATTTGTTCATTCCAGCCGGGAGGCATCCAGCGCGGCGGGCGTTCGATTCCACATTCGGGGAAGCGCAGTACCATTGCCAACGTGAACAGCGCTTCCAGCGGGGCGCGTTGATCGAGCAGGGCATTCAACGCGCTGACGGCAGGATGATTACGCAGCCCATTGACATGCTTGCGCGTATTGCGGGCGTGTGCATGCGTCCCGTGTGGACGGCGCTCCTGCGCCATATCCGGGTAGCGTGTTGCCGCAAGGATCGCACTCATTAAACGCGCGCGATCATCCAGTTTGACGGTTATATCACTTCCAGTCATCGGTTGCTTTCCGCCGGTTGTCGCAAGAGGTGACAATATCGTTAATTGTAGCGGGAAGTTTGAAAATTCAAAGCAACGTTTCTCGCGTTGATGTGTTTTGATATGCGAGATTAAGGGGGACTTCAGTCATATGCGTGTCGCACTCTTCACCGAAACCTTTCTACCAAAAATCGATGGCATTGTGACCGTCGTCTGTCTGCTGCTCGATCATCTGACCAAGCGCGGCATCGAAACGGTTATCGTCGCGCCCAAGATGGGTGTTGAGAAATACAAAGAAACTCCCGTGATTGGCGTCCCCGGCGTTCGCCTTCCACTGTACCCGGAACTGCGCGTCGGACCGCCTACATGGAGAACTTATCGCTGTATCAAAGACTTCAAGCCTGATGTCGCTCATTACATCCATCCGGTCTTAATCGGCGTACCGGGGATGATGATGGCGCGGCGGCTGCAAGTCCCTACAGTCGCCTCATTCCATCTTGATCTCGCGCGGTTGGTGCATCATTTTAAGCTTGGCTTTCTTGAGCCAGTAACGGATGCCCTCACGCGTACGGTATTTAACGCGGCAGATTATTCGCTTGCACCCTCAAATTTGATCCTCAAAGATATGCAGAAAGTCGGCGTGAAGCGCGTCGGCTTATGGAAAAGAGGCGTAGACGCGGAGAAGTTCAACCCGCGCTATCGCTCGGCAGAAATGCGCGAACACCTCAGCGATGGACACCCGGACGATACCTTACTCCTCTACGTTGGGCGGCTGTCGACCGAGAAGCAGATCGACAAACTCAAGCACGTGCTCGAAGCCGTTCCCGGTACCCGTTTGGCGTTGGTGGAGCACTTTGAAGGCACGCCGACAAAGTTTGTCGGCTACTTGACGGGTGAACCACTTGCGCAAGCATACGCCAGCGCGGATATGTTCGTGTTTCCGTCCTCGATGGAAACATTCGGCTTAGTCGTCGTCGAAGCGATGGCGGCGGGGCTTCCCGTTGTATCGTCGCGGGTGGGCGGCGTGCGTGATGTCGTTCGTGAAGGCGTGACGGGTTATACGTTTGACGTAGGCGATGTCCCGGCATTGATTGAAGGTGTGCGCCAGATCGCCGTCAGCCGTGAGCGGATCACCGAGATGGGGCGTGCCGCGCGCCAATTTGCTGAAACGCAGTCATGGGACGCCATGATGGATGAAGTGATTGACCTGTACCGCGAATTGATCGAGAAAAAACGGACTGTCTCCGTATCTTCGCGCGAAACTGCTTAGGACGCTGGTCATGCTGTGAAGTGCGTATTGTGCCGAACGTGGTTATACTGGACGGCACATGAAGAGGCACGCTTCGTAAGGAGGAACAGAATGGCGACACGGGAAAACCGCTCGCTGCTCCTTGTGGTTATGACAATTAGCGCGGCGATCCTGCTTGCGCTGCTGGCACTGCCGATAGGAAACGTTTTCGCACAAGCGCAGTTCGGTACAGGCTGGAATGCTCAATTCTTTAACACAGCCGACTTGACCGGAGCGGTTGTCTTTACGCAGGCGTTCCCAACCGGCATTAATGTCAACTGGGGGACGAGCAGTCCCGCCCCCGGCGTTGTCAATCCCGATGGGTGGTCAGCACGCTTTGAGTCTGTGCAGTTGTTTAATCAAGGCACGTATGAATTTGTCGTCGCCTCGGACGACGGTGTGCGTGTGTACATCGACAACGTGCTGGTGCTGGATCGCTTTGTTGGGCGCACACTCACGACGGATCGCTTTCAATCGACGCTGACGGCAGGGACGCATACCCTCCGCATCGAATATTTCGACAGCATCGATCAAGCTGCGCTCCAGTTTCAGTGGTTCCAAGTTTCCGGCGCGATTGGCACAGGTACGCCCGGCTACCCCGGCGGCGGTGCGGTCGAACCCACCGTCGTACCGACGATCACCCGAACACCGCTCCCGCCAATCCCACCCGGCGCGCAAACCGCGACTGTGATTCAGGCGTCGGTTTTGCGTGTGCGTTCCGCTCCGTATTTAGGAGCGCCGCAGGTGGGGCGCATTTTGCGCGGTCAAACTTATCAGGTGATCGGGCGTGACGAGGATGCGCGCTGGTTCCTGCTCCAGTTGAGCGGTACGCAGGGCTGGGCGTGGGGCTATTATTTGTTTGTGAGCGGCAATGAATTCAACGCGCCAATCGTGGGTAGTTTCACCACAGCGGGCAACCCTGCCGCAGGTGCAGAAGTCGTCGTCCAGACGAACGCCGTAATCAAGCTGCATCCTGTTCCTGATTATTTGTCGCCGCAAACAGGGCGCGTGACATGGGGTGAACTGCTGCCGGTCATCGGGCGCACGGCGAACAATGCGTGGTATCAAGTGGTGTTCCGGGGTGATACCATCGGGTGGATCTTCGCCAGCTACACCACGATCCTTGAAGGGGATTTGAATCAAGTCCCGGTTACAGGATAAATATCAAAACCCGGATGGGGATAATCTCCCCATCCGGTGTTCTTCGTAATTCGCGTTACGTTTGCGCCTCAGCGCTCATGAGTCGGTCGATGATATCACCGAGTTCGTGGGGCGAAACTGGTTTGCTAATATAAAACTCCACGCCGATTTCATCAGCCACCCCGCGAAACTGTTCGTGACCGCTCACGATTACAACACTCGTCCCAACTGCTGCAAGATGATCGTGATATTCACGAAGTAGATCAATTCCTCGAATCCTGCCAATCTGCATATCGCAGATGATCACGGAAAATTCATGCTCGGAAAGAATGTGACGCGCATCATTGGCATTCATCGTCGCCGTGACGTCATAGCCCCTCTTGAGAAATGTGCGCTGGAACAGACGCACGAGATCAGGATCATCGTCCACGATCAGCAAGCTGCGATTAAAGAGCGCCATGTTGAAACCTAGTTTCCTTCATGCTGAGACACTGCTCACCCGAAATCACCGGAGAGCCTAACCAATGGATGTTCATTTTTCGTGCAGAAATGTGTGAATTAGGATGGGGTTTGATGACCTAACATGCGCCTTCGGGATGCGAGGAACAAATACCCGATCACGATCAGCCACAGCACACCCCCGCCGATCAGCGTCGGAATCAACCACGCGGGGCGGTATTCGATCACGAGTTCGCCGCAGCCTTCCGGAATCGTGACCGCACGGAACATCGTGTCGTAACGTTCCAGCGGAACAGAGTCGCCGTTGTAGGTCGCCACCCAACCGGGATAGTACGCATCGCGCAAAATCACCGTGCCGCCGTGCCGTGTGGGAATACGCAGATCAATCCGCGTGTCGCTGTACGCGATCACCGAATACTGCGGCGCATCAAACGCAATCGAGACGCGCTCCCGCAGTCCCTCTAATGCATAAATCTTGACATCGCTCGACAAAATCCGCTGGAATGGATACGGCGCAAGCTGTTGAAACGTTCCGCTGTTTGTGTTCACCAGCGTGACTGCCCAGATTGTCACGCCTGAATCCACCGAGACGCGCACCCGATCCGGTACCGCACCGGAATCCCCCAAGCGGTAGCGCACTCGGTACAGCGGCGGTGATCCGCTGTTCGGCAGTTCAAGGGGTTGACCTTCCGCCTCTGCATCCACTACGAACGGGATCACATCGGGGGAGTTCGTCACCACATCCACAACATCAGCCGGGAATGCCTGTACATTATGATAATTCGCGCTCCCCGTGATCGGGATGCCTGTATCATAGGCAATCTCCTCGTGCCATACGTCGTACACTTTATCGAGGATCACATAACGGACATCCATCGCCGCGAGTATTTCCGCCGGGGGCACACACGCGCCCCGACACGATTCTTGTGCCAGCAGTTCGCGCAAACGCCCGTCGAGCATGGCTTGATCGGCGGGTAAAAACTGCTCGGTGTATTCAGCATACCAGCGCGTTGGCAGCAAACCGCCGTCGAATCCATCAGCACTTGGAATTCCCCATGCTGCATTGATGTTCGGTACGACCAATTCTTTGTGCTTGAGCGCGACCAGCGCGAGCCGAATTTCTTCCGCATTCATGCCCCATGCTTGATAACGCGCCGTCAGCGTGCCGACGTCACCGGGATCGAAGAATCCGCCGCTGATGCTCAAGACGCGCGGCGGAATCGGCTCGTCGTCGATCAGCACTTGCAGTTGGCTGATCGTGAACCGCTCCGCGTCCCATGCTTCGTGCGGTACGGTCAAGCTGTGTGGGAGCGCGCGATTTGCGAGCAGCAGATCAGCACACACGAAAGCGAAGAGCACATAGGGCATTAACGCAAAGGCGCGAAGGTGCAAAGGCGCAAAGGGGAACGCGGTTCCCTCTTTCCCCGCTTGTGTGGGTAGAGGGTGATGGGTCGTCAGCCATGTCTTCACAACCGAGAAGCCGATCCCTGCCAGCATCGATCCGCCGAGCGCGAACAACATCAGCCAACGAGCGGGTACACGAAACAGGTTAAAACCGGGCAGCGCTGCGATTCCCAGATAGTACGCGGGATTATAACGACCCACCGCGAGGAACAAGCCGATGAGTGCCAGCCCGATCCACACCCACGCCCGCCGCCGCACCGCGCCGATCAGCGCCAGCACCGCGCCGATGATCCCCAGATACGCGATGTCTTCACCGTAGCGGATTTCGGAATATGACGGGAACAAGCGGAGTACATCCAGCGGTGAGAACGAAAACGCGGTCGCTTCATCCCGGTTCAAGCCGCCGCTGCGACTGCTCAAGCTGGTAAGTTCGAGGGTTGGGATCAACTGAGGAAGTGACAGCAGCACCGCCACCACACCCGCGCCGATCAACGGGATCAGCCCACGTATGCCACGCCGCGCCAAACCGTAGATCGCCAGCCCGACCCCGCTGATAAATACCGTTTGCGTGTGACCGGTGAAGAATTGGAGTGCAATCGCCGCACCGAGCAGAATCGTCATGCGTAGATGTTTCTCACTCACAAACGCTCTCCAGCCTTTGGGTAGAGAGGGCGTTGGAGGGTGGGGCGTAATCGCCTGATCCAACAGGAGAAACAGCCAAGACATCCAACTAATGCCTTGCAGTTGGTTGATTTGTTCGACATGCGCGCCCGTAAACCCGCCGAGCATAAACACCGCCCCGGCAGCCAGCGCGGCGGCGCGGTCAAGCTGTAAAGCGCGGCGGGCAAGCGCGTATGCGCCGATCCCCGCCCAAGCGACATGTATGAGGAGGCTGATCTTGATCGCTATTGGTGCATCGAACGGTGTCACGATCCAGTTGGGTGGGTAAAACGTGCCAATCTGCGAATTGGCGAGGAGCGGCACGCCCATAAACAGATCAGGCGACCATAACGGAAGTTCTCCCGCTCGGAATGCCTCGCTGCGAAGCGTCCAATATGGATAAAAATAGCCGAGGGTATCGCCTCGTGCCAAAATGCGATCGGTAAAGGCGAGGTGTGCGTACCCGATCAGCGTGAGTGCGATCAGGGTGAGTACGGGAAGGGTGCGCTTCAGTCGGGTCATCATGATGAGAAAATCTACCACCCCGCCGCGATTTTTTCACGTTTTTTACACATTCCCCCCAATAAAAGTGGGCATGTTGGCAGCATGATGTTCATATACTCAAACTATTCATGCTTTATTCGACATTCATTCTGTGGGAGCTTTTATGCTCGACGTGTCCTCTCCAATTTACCCCGCATTGATGCCCCAAGATGCGGATGCGTTCGCTGCATTCTCACGTGAAGAAATCGCCGCCTTGCTTGCCAACCTATTCGGTATTCTGCCGCAGCGCGGTTGTGAGCAGCGGTGTGCGGGCTGTCATGCCAGTTCACTGCCGCATGTGAGCGCTGCCGATTGGTCTACGACCGTGCGTGCGGTCGAATCGCTGGCAGCGTGGGCAGCGCGGCTCAACACGCCGCTGCAGTCGAACATCCCCGGCGCATTGATCGAAACCTTTCGTGACAGTGATCCCGCGCATCTGCGATTTTCCAGCATCGATGGTGTGATGCGGGGCATCGGTGATTACGCTCACCTGTTGGCATCTACGCTGCATCGCCCGGTCAAGATCATGACGAGCGGAGTGCGTGCGCGGCTGCAAAACGATACGCTTGCGTTGAACAACGGCGATCTTGGTCAATTGGAACTCGCCGCACAGTGGGCATCGCGGGTTTCTGTATCGGCGTCGGTTGAAACAGCGCAGTATCGCACGCTCGGTGAAGCGCGTGACGCCGAAGTGTTAGCGCGCACGCTCGAAGCCGTTTTTCGCGGCGCATTTGAACGCCGACAACTGCCGGAAGTTTACCTTGATATGATGTTTTTCTCGCCCGATGGCAAAGACCCGCTGACACAGCGCACCCTTGATCTGTTCCGGGCGGTGATACAAACACTCGACACCGATTACTTGAGCGTGCCGCTCAAATCCAAACTGCTTAAGCTCGTCTCCCATCCGATTGACGGGACGCGCAACCAGCGGTTTGAAGTGCCGGGGGCGCTGCTCGGCGTGCGTATCTCGCCGCATTTGAATATCGGACGCGCCGCGATGACCGAACGCGGACAGCGGCTCGATCAAGCGCATCCGACCGATTGGCTGTCCATCCTCCCCGGCGATCCCCAAGATCAATTGATTATCGAAGGCGAACGTTACCGTCGCGCCGATCTCACCCACGATTATGAGGTTCGTCATCAAGCGATTGCGGAGCTTCAAGAATACGGCGCGGGCGGTTTTCTTGGTGAACAGGTGCATATCGGCGGAAACCCGCTGCAATTCTTCCGTGCGGAAGTTGATCTCACCGCGGCTGCATCGCACCGCATCGCCGGACGGTTCGCTGCACCCGGAATCACCCTGCCGCCGGGGGTAAATCTTCTGGTGAGTGATCCACTGGACGAAGAACTTCAAGTCGTCATCCCGTATAAACCGCTGACGTAGTGAGCAAAAACGGCGCTTCCTGTTACAATCAGCCGCGTTTATGAGGAACGCTGCATAGTGTACAGGCTTTCAAGATGACGAATTTTGGTTCTGATGTTTTGATTATCGGCGCGGGCATGTCCGGGTTGACTGCCGCGCGCATCTTGACTGACGCGGGTAAGCGCGTTGTCGTGGTGGACAAAGGGCGAAATGTCGGCGGACGGCTGGCAACCCGCCGCATCGGCGAAGGACAAGCCGATCACGGCGCGCAGTTCTTTACGGTGCGCGACGCGATATTCAGAACCTACGTTGATCGCTGGATCAAAGACGGCTTAGTATTCGAGTGGTCGCGCGGCTGGAGCGATGGCAGTCTCGTTGAAACCCGCGACGGACACCCTCGTTACGCGGTGCGCGGGGGCATGAATGCGCTGGCGCGTATCCTTGCGGATGGCTTGGATGTGCGTCCGGGTGTCGAGATCAGCGCTGTTCACCGAATCAGTGATGGTTGGCAGGCAGAAGACATCAACGGACGGCATTTTACCGCCGAAGGCTTGATCATGACTGCACCCGCACCCCAGACGCTCGCCCTGTTGGATGCAGGCAAAGTCCCGCTTGAGGGCGAAGATCGCGCCGCGCTCGAAGCGATCCGTTTTGATCCATGTGTGACAGGCATGTTCTTGATCGACGGTGAAGCTAGTCTGCCACAGCCGGGCGCGATTCAGCGACCGGGCGCGCAAATCGCTTGGATTGCTGACAACAAGCGCAAAGGAATCGCCTCCAAAACGCTGCTCACCGCGCAAGCGAATCCGAATTACAGCCGCGTCTTATGGGATCGCCGCGACGATGAAATTATCAACTCCATGCGCATCGACTTGATGCCGTTCATCGGGGAAAACACACGTATCCTTGAGGGCGAGATCAAGCGCTGGCGTTATGCGCTCCCAACTCAACTTCACCCCGAACCCACGCTGATCGCCCAAAATCTGCCGCTCTTGGCATTCGGTGGCGACGCGTTCGGTCAGCCGCGTATCGAAGGCGCGTTCCTTAGCGGGTGGGCAACCGGAGAGGCGATCCGCGATTTGTTGGGGTGATGTGCTGCCGTATAATGAGCATGGGCTTGCGGCGGTTTCCCTGATGTGTGAAGCCGCCAGTGCCCACTACTCGTCGGCGGTTGAAGGAGAACTAGATGCGGCGTACAGCAGTCATTGTCCTGTTGGCATTCTGTTTGACACTCAGTATCACTCCGGCAATCATGCAGGGGGAAACACAGCCAGATGTTACGGAGATGGCGCGCTATTTCCCTGATGACAGTTATGTTTTCGCGGCGTTCCGGCTCGATGATGCATACATCGATCAACTCGATCAGATCATCCAATCGTTCAGCGTTCCACTTCGGGCGATAGGTGCTCCGCCGCTCAGTGTCCACAGTCTGCTGGAAATGCTGCCCCAAGGCGATACGCTTCTCAGCGGATTAGGAGATCGCGGCGCGGTCGGCTGTTATGGTGATCCAACGGTCATCCTTGCTGCCACTGACACAAATCTGACGCATTGCTACGCTGTGATCGAATTGGACGACAGGGCAACGGCGCTTGCTTTTCTGCGTGCAAATTTGCCAGCGAATGCGATCCTTGATTTTGAGCTTGAGGACGGCACACCCGGACTTGAACTTGCGGACGGCACGCAGTTCTTGGTCTTCCCCGACGAGCTGATTATCACCACAGCCACCACGCCTTACACCCAACCCGATGCCAATCTGTTGACCGATGCCGAGACATTCCAGCAGACGATCGCGGAACTGCCTGCCCCCAGCTACAACATCCTCGCCTATGCTGAATTGACGGCGTTCAACGCCATTGCAGCAGCGTCTGATCCGGCATTGGCTTCGGTCGAAATCGTCCCGACGGCGGTCGGTTTGACCATTTTGGACGGCGACACCCTCACCATCGATCTCGCAGTCCCATCGGGCATCGCCAGCGCCGCCGCCGTTGATCCTGACTTCGCGCGCTTCATCCCCGCCGAGGCGAACGCTGTCGTCCATGCGACCAACTTCGGCGGACTGGTGCAGGATTCACTGTTCCCGTTAATCGATACCCTACAAACTGCATCTGTTCCGCTGGAATACCGCCAGCCCGGTACGCCTTCGCCGGAAAACGCCACAGAAGCACGAGTGCGAATGGTGTTGAGCGCTATTGGACTCAACCTTGATGATATTCTCGCGTGGACGACCGGGGATTATGCGCTGTTCGCCCGCGTGGATACCATCGAGATCGGGCGCGGCATTCTGGGTAACAAGCTCGACTTAAACGGTACATTCGATTTCGGCATCGTACTCGAAGCCGCTGATCCCGCGCTCGCGGCGGATTTCGTCGTTCGGCTCAACGAACTCGTTCAGTCGTCACCCACAGGTGAAGTGACGATCCAGCAGACGAATATCGCGGACTTCCCCGTGACCCTGATCGATGCGCATATCGAAGGCTCACAAGTGGGGGAGGAGCAAAATGTCGAAGCAACTAATCTACAGCTTGTCTACGGTGCGACCAGTGAGATTTTCTTCTTCACCACCTATGCCGCCGCCGAGCAAATCCTCACGGGTGGCGCGACATTGATCAATTCGGGGACATATCTCGATGCGCAGCGCTACGTTCTGCCCGATCCGACCTCGATCTGGTATACGGACGGCGAAGGTATCTTGATTGGCTTGGCAGGCAGTCCAGTCGGAACTGTTGGCATCCTCGCCATGCTCGGTCCGAGCATTGGCAATGTATTTGACAACATTGTGATGGGGCTGCAAGGCACACCGACGCCGACACCCACCCCCACGCCTACGCCTTCCCCAACGCCGAACGCCGCGCAAATTGAGGAAACGCTCGCGCCGCTGCAAGCGCTGTATGACAACATCCGTCACAGCACCATGTCAAGCGCGATCACGGCGGACGGTGTCGTGCTGCTTCGCATGACGATCACGCTCAACCTGAACCCGTAAAGCATCTGAAGACGCAAGGGCGCAATGTTGTTCTCTGCACCCTTGCGTCTTTCCGCTCTAGCCGCCCATCGCCGCGCGCACGCGGGTGAGCGCCGCCGCTGCCGTACCGTAGAACTGGTTGCGCATCATCGCCACTTCAAGGTTTGCTTCGGCGCGCAGCAAATCGCCTTGCGCTTCGTATGCCAGCGCCGCGTAATAATACACTTCTTCGACCCCCGGCGTGTCAGCGATCACCGCGCGCGCCAGCGTCAACACATCGTCAAACCGTCCAACGCCGTAATACGCCTCAAATGCGCCGTATTGATACCAGAACATGCGCCTCGGCAAGCCAATATTGCGCGCTTGATCAAACGCGGCGGCGGCTTCTTCGTAACGCCCCAAATGCGCCAGCGATTCGCCCATATTGAACAGCGTATACGAATCGGCGCGGTTTTCATCCAGTTCGCGCTGGCTGATCAATAACGACTGTTCAAGGTTGTACGTCAAATCCCAGTGATCGCCCATGATCGCCTGAAGTGCGGCTTCTTGCTCTGGGCGGTAAAGTACCATGTAATCGCGGTTGAAGGGTTTCCAACGGCTGTCATAATCTTCATACGGGATCGCGCGCCCCTGCCCATCGTCGCCGTTGCCGAGCAGCGAGTCATACGAATACAGCACGCCGAGCGCATCGTCGTAGCCCATGATCACGCGGTTATGTCCGGTAAAGTCGAGAAAGGCATCCCCGGTCACGCCGTCGTAATACACATTTTCGACCAGCACCGGAAAGCCGCCTGCCACCAACCGCTTGAGCATGTCAATATCGCCGCCATAGCGGATCACAGCGTTCAACCCATGTGTCGCGGCGAAGGCTGCCATTTCGTCAAGGCGTGTCGCCACGTCCTCGATATGTGGGTTTACAGCACGGATCACATTGTCATACGAATCAGTGAAGCCAAAATAACTCATCTGGATTGTGAGCGCCGCCGTTGAGCAGCGGTTGAGCTGCTGATACACCGAACGCATTCCGGTCAGCCGCATGGACGGTGGCATTGGGGACAGTGCGGGATCGGCGGTCGAAACTGGGTCTTGTGCCGCCGCGAATGGAATACCATGCGCCATCCCCAAGCATAGGATCACGCACAGGCTGATGACAAACCGACGAACATTCATGCGAGCATCACTCGTCATTAAGGTAAGCGAGATGCGCTATTGTACGGTGCGGGTGTCTCTGCGTCTACCATCGTTTCGCTCTCATGGATAATAGTCGATATAATTGCCGCTGGCTTTTGCCTTCGTGCGGGATGTCTCCTAATCGAAAGGCGTATAATGGCAGTCAGTACCGTTTGCAATTCTTTCTTTTTTAACCAAGAGGTGGTGTGCTGTGTCCACTCAACCTTGTCTCGCAACGGCGCGGGCGATTTCCGGCTCCACTCCAATTAATGTCCGTTCTGGTCCCGGCATTCAAAATGCACTGGTGATGACGGTCGCCAGCGGCACCGCTGCCATGCGCGTTCTTGATGTGCAGCCCGATGAGCGCGGCGATATGTCGAACGGGTTTATTTTTCAATGGTTTAAAGTGACGCTGGCGAACGGCGGGAGCGGCTGGATTCGAGAAGACCTTGTCGAAATTGTGGGCGATTGTACGCCCTTCGGTTACTCGCGCTTGAGTACGCCAACGCGCGCGAATACGCTGTTCCGCAGCACGCCGGTTGATCCAAGCCCCGACCCTGACCCCAAACCCATCGATCCAATTCCTGATCCGACTCCCGATGCTGAAGCCCGTGCCCGCAAAGCCGCCTTTAACATCACGGCAGCCTTTGAGGGCGGCGGTTACGCGACGTATCAAAATTATGACAGCGGGATCGTCAGTTTTGGGCGCTATCAATCAACGCTGGCGTCCGGTTCGCTCAATACGCTGTTGACCGCGTATCTGGCAAAAGCCACCAGCGCCGACGCCGATCAACTGCGCCGGAATTATGCCGCGCGCGTCCGCGCCAAAGATGCGACTTTGCGGAACGACGCCACTTTCCGCGCTTTACTCATCGCCTCCGCCGCTGATCCGGTGATGCGCGCTGCGCAAGACGAACAAGCGACCAACGGCTACTGGACGCCGATCATGAATGACAGTGCAATCCCGCGCGGCGTGGTCACGGCGTTGGGGCAGGCGTTTATCTTCGATATGGCGATTAATCATGGGCGCACGGGTGCGGAACGGACGTACCTGCGTCCGGCTGAACTTGCGCTCGGCGTGGCGGAGCGGTCGCGCGTTGGTACGAACGGAATCACCGAGGCGCAGTTGATCACGCGGGCGGTACAGCTTCGGCGGGATCGGCTGTACGCCATCGCGGCGGCGCGCAACCTCGGCGGGCTGCGGGTGCGGGCGGATTTCTGGGTGAACGTCGTGAATACGGGCGATTGGTCTCTGCAAGGGGATGCGAACGGCTTGATCGAAGTCAAGCGCGGCGTGCGCGTGCAGGTGCGCAACCCGTAAGTACCGACATAAAATTCCTTCTCTCAAGGGGATGCAAGCTGAGGGGAAATCAGGGTGACGTGCCATCGGATTTTATGTCGGTTTATGTCGGTAAATTGATGCGCGGCTTACCGTACAGCAACCTTACGAATACCCCACCATAACCATGAAGGGGCGGCTCGTCAGCCGCCCCTTGCGTCGATAGATACCTAATGGAGTCATATCTGTGAATAGCGATATTTATTTAGCGCTGAATATGCTCAAGGATCAGGGCTTTCAAGCTACATTTACAAACGCACAAGAGGATGCAATTATTGGACATGAGGGGCGGGTGCCTAATGGTGCGGAGGTTTCAGATCACTGGGTCGAAAGAATGCTGTTTTTTGTCGAACAGCATGAAATGCATTGGGTAGCCTGTGTTAGTGGACTTAAACAAGTTATCGTGGTTATACATGTTTCAATTGATATAATCAACGCAACTCGCGCATTAATATTCTTTTTAAAAATGCGTCACTCATTGCAGGTGTATGGCAGCGAAATTCAATATGCGCTGTGGGAATTACAGGACTCTAGCTGCGTCACTTGCTTTGTGTCACACACAGAGATTGACGTGACGAGTATTGAGCCGTCTTTGCTAAAGCCGTGGGACTTCATGCTTCGCAATCCCTATGAAGACATTGATTTACAGAGTCATAGAACGTGGAGAATTCGCTTGGAGGGTGACCATTGGTTGTTATATGCAGGTGAGGGGACGCTTGTCTCAGAGTTCGCCAAAGATGCGGACATTATAGGTATTGCAAATGCTATCATAACAAAACTATAACTTTTTAGGAATCGCCACTAGGGCTATCGCGTGCGACAGGTGTCGCAACGCCAATATCGAAAAGCACCGAATGGATAAACTTGTAGGGATGCCGCACGCGACATCTTCTTGAGGACAGGGCATGCCCTGTCCTCAAGAACATCCATTGATTTTGTTTTCCGATTTACATAGATTTCACTTCAAATCGAGCCGGTAAACGATTTCGCCGTCGATGACTTCATTATTCGAGACAAAACCGAGCGATTCGTACAGTACGCGCGCGGGATCATTCCCCGGCACAAACGAGATGTACA
>JAPKMU010000004.1 GCA_026645745.1 Anaerolineae bacterium
TCACCGACGCGGAAGTGTTCGGGTGGAGTCGTCCCGAACCGCGCCGCCGAAAAACCGTCAAGCGGGCGCGCACGCCGGAACAAAGCTACGCCGATCTTCGGGATGGGGATGTCGTCGTCCATGTTGATTACGGCGTCGGCAAGTTCGCCGGACTGCGCCGCCGCACACTCGAAGGCGTTGAGCGTGAATATTTGGTGATCGAATTTGCGGGAACCGACACGCTGTTCGTCCCGATCCATCAAGCGGATCGGCTCACACGCTATGTCGGACCTGATGACAAACCGCCTGCGCTGAGTAAGCTCGGTCAGCAGGACTGGATCAAAGTCAAGACGAAAGCGCGGAAAGCCGTCGAAGAAGAAGCGCGCGAATTGCTTGCGCTCTACGCCCGACGCGCCGCCGCCGTTGGTCACGCTTTCAACCTTGACACCCACTGGCAGCACGAAATGGAGGCGGCGTTTCCATACGTTGAAACCGAGGATCAGCTCAAAGCGGTGCGCTCGGTCAAAGGCGATATGGAGCGTTCTATTCCAATGGATCGTTTGATCTGCGGCGATGTTGGCTACGGCAAAACCGAAGTTGCACTGCGCGCCGCGTTCAAAGCGGTGATGGACAGCAAACAGGTTGCCGTCCTTGTGCCGACGACGATCTTGGCACAGCAGCACTACGAAACGTTTTCGCGGCGGCTTGCCCCGTTCCCGATCAAGGTTGAAATGCTCTCGCGCTTTCGCACGCAGCAGCAGCAGCGCATCGCGCTCGAACAGCTTGCGAAGGGCGAGATCGATATCATGATCGGTACGCACCGTTTGATTCAAGGCGATGTCAGGTTCAAAGATTTGGGCTTGGTCGTCGTAGACGAAGAACAGCGGTTCGGGGTCAAGCACAAGGAATATTTGAAGAATCTGCGCGCTCAAGTGGATATCCTCACCTTAACCGCAACGCCGATCCCGCGCACGCTGTACATGAGCCTCGCGGGAGTGCGCGATATCAGCATGATCCAAACACCGCCGGAAGACCGACTTCCTGTGATTACGCACGTCGGTGAATTTGATGAACGGCTGGTGCGTCAAGCCGTCTTGCGCGAACTCGAACGCGGCGGTCAAGTATTCGTCGTTCACAACCGCATCGGAACGATTGATCTGCTCAAAGATCGGCTCGAAGAAATCCTGCCCGAAGCGCGAATCGTGATCGGGCACGGTCAAATGGATGAGCGTCTGCTTGAGCATGTCATGACGGCGTTCGGCAACGGCGAATATGACATTCTGCTTTCGACCGCGATCATCGAAAGCGGGCTGGATATCCCCAACGCCAACACGCTGATCGTTGACCGTGCCGACTGGTTCGGTTTAGCGCAGTTGTATCAACTTCGGGGGCGTGTGGGACGAAGCGCGCAGCAGGCATACGCATTCTTCTTTCATCCGCCGTCCAACCGTTTAACCGAAGATGCCCGCGCCCGTTTGGAGACGCTCACCGAATATACCGAACTCGGTTCGGGGTATCAGATCGCCATGCGTGACTTGGAACTGCGCGGCGCAGGAGATATTTTATCGACGCATCAAACCGGGCATGTCGCGGCGATTGGCTTGCACCTCTATACGCAGATGCTCGCCCGCACCGTTGCGGAACTTAAGGGAGTGCGCGATCAAGATAACGGGACGTTCCATCCCTCCGCGACCGCGCCGAACATCAGCGACAGCACGGTTCTACTCGATCTGCCGCTCCCCGCGTATCTGCCAACCGACTGGATACCCGAAATCTCGCTTCGGCTTCAGATTTACCGGCGCATCGGCACGCTGTCGAGCATTGGCGAAGTAGACGCGATGCGCGATGAATTGATCGACCGCTTCGGCGTACTTCCGGCGGCGGTTGAAGGACTGCTGTATCAGATTCGTGTTAAACTGCTTGCACAGTCCGCCAACGCAAGCGCGATCCTCATGCGCGACAAACGACTCGAAATTCGGCTGCCTTATCTGGTCGAAGTTGACCGCGACCGTTTGGCGCGTCAGCTTGGGCGTGATGTGCGCGTCACCCGTACAGCGGTCGAATTGAGCATCAGCGATCAGTGGCATGAACGGTTGATCGAACTGCTCACCCACTTCGCTTACAGCATCCGCGAGACATCAGGATTGTGATCATGAAACGACTGCTGAGCGCTGAACGAGGTTCTCTGCTGTTCCGCCTGCTCGTGATCGGCTGCCAAGCGGTAACGATCCTGCTTACGTGGGAATTATGGCAGAACCGAACCCTGCCTCCACTTTTGCCCGCGCTGCCGCTCCCGCCGTTCGATATGGCAGCGCTCTTGCTGATCTCGCTGGCGGTCATGGTTGTTCGCCCGCGCACGGGCTTGATCGCGCATACGCTCTTACTTGCCTATGCGATGTTGACCGATCAAACACGCTTGCAGCCGGAATTTATCTCGCTGGCAATCCTGCTGTGGGGGACGCTGAATAACCCAACCGCGAAAACAATCGCGCGCACGCATTTGATCGCCATGTGGACATGGGCAGGCGTGAATAAACTCCTCAGTCCCGCATTCATCGCGTCAACCGGACCCGCCATGATGCGCCCACTCTTCGGATTCATGCCGGAGTGGTTGATCGAGAACGGCGGGATCATCATCGCCTTGACGGAAATCGTTCTCGGTCTAATGGTAATTCTCCCAATAACGCGCCGTCCCGCTGCGATGCTTGCGTTCGCGCTCCACACCGGGATTTTTCTTACGCTGGCGTTCGGATTGAAGTACAACTCGGCGGTATGGGGTTGGAATGTCGCGCTGGCGTTTGCTGGATTCTATTTCGTGTGGAATTGGCGCGAGTCACCGTTTGCTGTCGTGCGCGGTGCACATCCGGTATTAGTCGGCGTGATTGTGTTGATGCTGATCTCGCCTATCGGGTTTTACGTGGGCGTTTTCGATGCTTACTTGTCGTACAACCTGTACTCGTCAAATACCGCAGACGCCTATGCGCGAATCAGTCCCGGTATTTCCATGCGTGAATTGAATGTTCCGTTTCCGCCGGAGCATCGTTTATACGAGCAGTTTTTTCGGATCACCTGCGAACCCGGCGACATCATGACGATTCGGGATTCTCGCGCCTATTTTGTTGACCAAGCGCTAAACGAGCGAACGCTCACGTGCGGGGCATAGACAAAAAAAGAACGCGGCATCTGAGTACACCGCGCTCTCTTTTTTACTGAATGAACTTAAATTAGCGCTGCTTAACGCGCGCCGCGTGCGCCGTAATCTGCATAATCCGGCTCAACGCTTTGCAGCATCGCCAGCACATGCTGGAACGTTGCGAAATCTTCCGCCGAGAACATCCGGCGAATATGAGCGTCGATCTGTTCAGCGCTCTTGGTGACGGCTTCACGGTGCTGTTCAGCAGCTTTAGTGAGATAGATATGAACAGCGCGGCGATCAGCCGGATCAGGTCGGCGCTCGATCAGACCCTTATCTTGAAGCTTATCAAGATTCGGAGTAAAGCTCGTGGCTGCACGTCCAACAGCACGGGCGAGTTCGCTCGCGTGCTGTCCATCACGCTCGTACAAAGCGCGAAGGATGTACCATTCAATGATCGTCAATCCGAGCGGCTGGACGGCGCGCCCGAAAAGTTGATCGAGGTTGCGGAGCGCAATATCGAGATTGCACCAGACCGAACCGTTGAAGCGCAGTTGCGTAGGCATGTAATCGTTCATATGTGTTCACTCTTGCTCAATACATGGCGAGATCGTAAATGAAAAATGTAAATAGTCGTATAGGCATATGGTACTATCATTCCTGCCATCAGAATGTTTATGAAAGGAACTTTAGTCTTTCTGTTTGAGTAATATAAGTTCCAGCATACCTAATCGAAGTTCATCCCCGGGGTTAATACGGGATGGGTGATCTGGCACAAGCCGGATTCCATTGACGTATGTTCCGTTGACTGAACCTAGATCGACCATATGCATTTCGCCAGAAAACTGAACCAGCGCTGCGTGACGGCGGGAAACACCGCGCTCGCGTGCCTCATAGACGGCAAGATCGACATCGGGTGAATACTGGATCGCCTCGTCAGACCGACCGAGAATGTATCCTTCCACGCCCGGACTGCCGAGCGTGATCCCGCTCGATTTGCCATGAAGCAGTTGCAGCAAATATTCCGCCATTTGCACACACCCCTGTTCGGCACACTTGAATACTATACCGTATTCAATATCACGAATCAAGTCCTAATTGTTACATGAGACACTGAGACATACGTAACATGTATTTCAGATTATCGTGAAAACGGTTCTTGTATAATCACAAGATCACGAGGGGAAGTATCCGCTTGGTGAGCCAATACTAGCCGAACGCCTGTGCTTTGTAAATACCAACCGACATGAATTTGGTTGAATTCTGAGAGAGGGAATTCATACACATCCTGAACATACTCCCCTTCCGCCCACAGCCGCGTTGAATAGGTGTTCATCAACGGCTGTGCATCGATTTGCGCGGCGATTTCGCCCAACGCAT
Organism: Anaerolineae bacterium; assembly: GCA_026645745.1. Lineage (GTDB taxonomy): Bacteria > Chloroflexota > Anaerolineae > Aggregatilineales > Phototrophicaceae > Flexifilum. The sequence continues at coordinate 4,493 of JAPKMU010000004.1, forward strand.
CGACCAAGTGCACAAATACGGTGTAATCCGCGTCCATTTCGCGGAGCGCCTGCCATACGAACGCAATCCGAATTGTGTCAGCGGAGATTTCGAGCGTATAACCATGCAGCGCGATTACGTCCTCAAATTCGACGAAAAGCGGCGTTTCAAACGGCGGCGGCGTAAACAACCGGGGTGTACCGGCGATCTCCAGCATCCCCAATTCCCGCGTCGCATCCCCCGCGCTGATCACAAGCGGGTAATCCCCTAAAGCAGTATCACGCGGAATATCGACGATGAGCCGCTGCGCGTAGATACCCAGCGCTGACCACAAATCGGGTGGATAACCAAACGGAGCGCGGGCGATTTCGGTATCACCGAGCAGAATACGCCACTGATTCGGCAGATCAACCGCGCCGTCTGCACGCCAATACAACGAGAGCCGGAGCGTTTCACCGGGGCGGAGCGTCTGCGGGATCGCCTCTGTGCCGAGCAGCGTCACCCCCGGGGCAACCGCTTGATCGATTCGCTGTGGCAGCGGCGGCGCAGTAGTCATCGGATTTTCAGGCAGGATAACCTCAACGCTCCCGACGGTCTCCCAAACACCGCCGGATTCATACGGTTGGTACTGATCGGCGGAGCGTGCGACCCACGCGACACGCACCGGATAGCGACCGGGAGCCGTCCCTACAGGGACCGCGAGCGAAGCACGCAAAAACAGCGTTTCGCCTACGCGCCATTGATCGGTATGCGCCATGTAAGGTTCAGCGCGGGTGAGGACGAATCCATTGGAGTCCTCAAGCTGAATCAGCGGCGTGAAGTCACCGACAGGCGGTGCAGCGAGGATGCCCCATGCGGTGATCAGATCGAAGACCTGCCCCGGCTCAACCGTTTCGGCATAAATCCCGCTCGAACGCACCACTGTATTTTGTGGGGGATCGGCTGACTGCTGAAGGACTTCCCGAAGGTTTTCGCCGCTGACGCGGAACACATCAAAGGCAGGGCGGAGATCGGGCGCAAGCGGCACATCAACGGTAATCCGTGCCGTTTCCAGCCAACGGTCGAACGGCGGGAGCGGCGGCGCGCTGCGCGGAAAAATCACCAACCCCGTTTGACCCGACGGCGGATCGATCAGGCTGTCCGTGCCGATCCATCTCACATTCGGAAGTTCTGCGATCATGAACGTCGGATGACCGAGATCGCGCGCGGCGACATAAAGCGTTTCGCCGCCCTGTTGATGCGCCGCCGCCCACGCTGACGCAGCAGCAAGATCGGCATCTGTTTCATAATATAAGTCGGCGCGACGTGCCCATGTGAAATACTCCGCACCGACAAACACACCCCCGAAGGTTAAACCGATCATCAGCAGCGCGAGCGCAATCGGACGCGCCAAACGCGCCGTTATCGCCTCAAAACCGACGCCAACGAGCACATAAATCAGCGGAATCATCCCCAGCGAGCGCATATGACTGGGCGGTAACCCACCTACGCTGATGACACTGGGGATCACCATCAACGGCGAGAGCACCGCCAACGTGATCGCGGCTTTTTCCAGCGGCTTACCGGGGCGCGTCAACCGCCACAGCGCAATTCCCAGCCCAATCATCAGCAGCACGCCTTCAAACAGCGTCATATAAGGGCGACCGGGGATGTTATAACGCAGATATGGATCACCCTTGAGGAAAAACATTTGCAGGTGAAGCAGGATGCTCTCCGCAAGCGTGATGCTTTCGCCGCCCGTGACTTCAGCAAGGCGGTTAAAAAACACGTCCGGGCGCTGTATGGCATAAACAATCATCGGCAGTGCAGTGAGCGTCATCGCGCCGAAGAACGCGATCCCCTGCGGCACGCGCATCCGCCAATTACGCCGATCCGCGATCAACAGCACAAGCCCGCCAACTGCCAGCCACACCGGGAACAACCGCGACGAGTTATAGGTGTACAGTGCCCCGCCCGCCAGCACCCCCGCCGCGATCAACCACCCGTAACGGCGAGTGCCGCGTAGCCCACGCCATAAGGCGATCAGTGCGAGCGCCTGCATCAACGGCAGAGTTACCGCGCGGAATGCCTGACGCGCTAGCCAGATTTGCGGAAAGGCGGCTGCCATGCCCACACCCATCGCCAGCCCGATAACGACTCCGCGCTGACCGCTGAACATCAAACGACCGAGCGCCATTGATGCGGCAACGGTGATCAAATTAGCGAAGGCATTCACGAGATGAAACGAGAACATGCCATCGTAGATCAGCGCGACAAACGGCGCGGCGAGATAGAAATACAAGACTTCCCGCCCTTGATACGCCTCCAAAATTGGAAAAGGGCGTGCCCCACCTTCGAGAATCGTGCGCGTGACGATCAGATTGACGGCTTCATCGTAGTGCGGTCCCGGCGGCAGCGCATGAAGTTGAACAATCCGCAAGCCCGCCGCCGCCAGCAAGATCACCAGTGCGGCGAAGACAAAGAGGCGGTTGTGAGCGTGCATGAAACCCTCAGGAAACAATCGGCGCGGGGGCAGGCTGCACGGACTCGGTGGGTGCGCTGCCGCGCAGTTGCAGCAGAATCACGCTGGCGATTACGATCACGCCGCCAATCCATTGAATCGGCTGCATCAGTTCGCCCAAAATGACCTGCGCGAGTACCGCCGTCAACAGCGGCTCGATGGTGCCGAAGATCGCCGCCCGCGTCGGTCCTGCCGCTTGAATCCCCTTGTTCAGCATGATGATCGGCATGACCGTACTGATCAGCACCAGCGCGGCAAGGTTAAGCCATGCGTTTGTGCCCTGCGGGATCGCTACCCCAGTGCCATTGATCACGCCGCCGCTAAACGCGACTGCCGCCAAGAACACCAGCGAACCGCTCACCGTATAAGCTCCAGCGCGCACGGTGGACGAATGCCCTTTGAGTAAACGCCCCATCGCAATGAAATAGATCGCCGCAAGGAAAGCATTCACCAGCGCGCACGCCACCCCGATCCACAAATCCGGGTTCGATCCCAAATCGAAGTCGGCAACGGTGAGCATCACGCCGATCAGCGTGAGCGCCAGCGCAAACCAACCAACCCCACTCAAGCGTTCACCCAGAAAAGATGAAAAGAGCGCGGTCATGGCGGGGTAGGTGTAGAACAACACGAGATAAATCCCGGCAGGGATGTACTGCAAGCCAATAAACGCCGCCAGCCCTTCGCCCGCCAGCCCAAACCCAACCAGAAATAAGCCGAGCCGGGGCAGTGGTTTGGCAAAAGACGGGAGCGGCTTTGAAAAAGCGATCAGAATGAAGAAGGGAAGCGCGAAAAGATACCGCCAGAACGTAGTTTCGATGGGCGGAAGTCCGGCATCGCGCAGCCCGGCGGCGAAGATCGGCAGAAATGAATATCCAGTTATCGAACAGAGAATAAACAGCAAGCCGAGACGCTCACGCCGCATACACATTAACCTTTTGTTGAAAGCCAAGCGGAATTGTAGCGGATTCCGTCAAACGGTATGAGTCCATGTGGGGAAGGGGACAAGCTGATCGACACCCTCGCCAGCTTTCTGCGGCAAGGGTGTCGATCAAGATTAAAGATTACGCGTGAGGAAATTGCTTACGGGATGACGGCGAACAAACCGCCTTCGGTCAATCCGGTGGCAATTGCGGGCAGAATGCCGAGGAGCAGGGTTGCCGCAAATGCCGCATAAATCGCCCAATTCAGGTACGGGGTCGCACCCTTCGCTTCATCACCCGGCGCTTCTTTGAAGTACATGTTGAGGACGATACGCACGTAATAGAACGCGCTCACGATGCTCGTCAGCACACCGATGACGGCGAGGGGAACAAGTCCGGCATCAAGCGTCGCTTGAAACACGAACAACTTCCCCATAAAACCGCTGGTGAGCGGAATACCCGTCAAACTGAGCATGAAACCCGTCATCATCACGGCGAGAATCGGGCGGCTTTTCGCCAGTCCGTCAAAGTCCTCGATATTCGTGCCTGTGCCGTCGTCTTTCTCGACCGCCATCGCCACCGCGAACGCACCCAAATTGGTGAAGGCATACGCAAGCAGATAAATCAGCGCCGCAGTCGCCGCCGCTTCACCCACGCCCGCCGTTCCCGCAGCCGCAACCGCCATCAGGATATATCCGGCATGCGCGATGGACGAGTAAGCAAGCAGACGTTTGACATTCGTCTGCGCGATAGCGACGAAGTTCCCCAAGATCACAGTCGCTGCCGCGATAATCCACATGACCTGCTGCCATGCCGCATTCGCGCCTTCGATCAGCACGAACGAGGGCAGACCCACGATCATGATGCGGAGGAGTGCACCGAAACCACCCGCCTTCGCGCCAACGCTCATGAACGCCGTCACCGATGTAGGCGCGCCTTCGTACACGTCCGGCGTCCACGCATGGAACGGAACAACCGCGACTTTGAAGCCCAAGCCGACGAGCACTAACCCGCTGCCGAGCAGAAGCAGGAGCACATTTGAATTCTGGCTTAGGTCAAGCCCGCTGATGGTTTGGAAAATCTGCGGCAGATTCGTCGTCCCCGTCGCGCCATAGACGAGCGCCGCGCCGTACACGAAGAACGCGCTGGCGAACGCGCCGAGGATGAAATACTTCATACCGCTTTCTTCGCTCTTAACGTCAGGCGCGCGGAACGCCGACAGCACATAGAGCGGGATGCTCAACAATTCGAGCGCGACGAAAATCACGATCAAATCGTTGGCGCTCACCATAAACATCATGCCGCTGATCGTGAACAGCATCAGCGTGTAATACTCACCTTTTTCAATGCCGATCCGCTTCAGGTAATCGATGCTCATCACGATGCTGATGAAACCCGTTACCAGAATGATCAGGTTCATGAACCCGCCGAAGCGATCCGCGACGAACAAGCCGAGGAAAGCATCACCGGAGGTATTGAAGGTGAACAGGTTCGCAATAAACGCGAACACCAGCCCGCCCGCTGCCAGCCAAGCTGTGCGCGACTTCTGTTCTTTAGGGATGAATAAATCGATCACCAGCAGCACGCACGCCCATACCGCGACGGACAGCGCCGGGATCGCAACCCCCATATTGAGTGATTCTAAGGTTGGAATTTGCAACATGCGCCTTTGTCCTTTTAGCGCCCACCTAAATTGGGACAGGGCGTACCCTGTCCCAAACTGGCTGCGCCGATGCTCTACGGAAGCTGCGCGACCGACGTGATGAACGGCGCAATTTTGGCGACGACATCCGTCACCGTCGCGCCCATCGTGGCGAAGAACGGCGCGGGCTGGATACCGATGATGATCGCTAAGGCGACCACCGGGATCAAGACGGCGTATTCCTGCCAGTGGAGCGGCTCCAGATGATTGTTTTCGTCGTGGGTGACATCACCCATGAACACCTTCTGGAACATATACAGCATGTAAATGGCGGCGAGAATAATGCCGAGCGTCGCAAACAGGGCGAAGAAGAAGCCCAACACATCGCTGCCGAATGTGCCCATCAGGATAGTGAACTCACCGACGAAGCCGTTCAGACCCGGCAAGCCCATACTGCTGAGCGTGATGATCAAACTCAAGCCGCCGAAGATCGGCATCACTTTCCAAATACCGCCGAAGGCATCCAGCGCTTTGGTGTGACGGCGTTCATACAGCATACCGACGAGCAAGAACAACCCGCCCGTGCTGATGCCGTGGTTGACCATCTGAAGGATCGCACCCTGATAGCCCGCCGTCGTCATCGAGAACAAGCCGAGGACGACGAAACCGAGGTGACTGATCGACGAATAGGCAACAAGTTTCTTCACGTCCGTTTGCGCGTAGCTCACCCATGCACCATAGATGATGCCGATGATCGCCAGCACCGCGACAACAGGTGCCCATGCGACCGCTGCTTCGGGGAACAGCGGAATAGCGAAGCGGGCGAGACCATACGTACCCAGCTTCAGCAAAACACCCGCCAAAATGACCGAGCCAGCCGTCGGCGCTTGAACGTGCGCATCGGGCAGCCACGAATGGAGGGGCCAAATCGGGACTTTTACCGCGAACCCGATGAAGAAGCCGAGGAACAAGAACGACTGCGGGCTGAAGATGCCATCGAACGGGATGACAAGCTCGCCGCTCTGGATCATCACCATAATCGCCGGGGTCGAGAATGTTCCGGCGGCATTCCCCACGTACAGGATCGCCAGCAGCATCAAGATCGAGCCTGCAAGCGTGTACAGGTAGAACTTGATCGCCGCGTACATGCGATTTTCCGCGCCCCAGATGCCGATCAGGAAGAACATCGGCACGAGCGTGAATTCAAAGAAGATGAAGAAGACGATCAAGTCATGCGCCACAAACGCGCCGATCATCGCCCATTCAAGAAGCAGCATCAGCATGTAGTAAAGTTTCTCACGCCCGCGCTCGTGGAGGACGTGCGCGCGGAAGCTGGAGAGGATCGCCAGCGGCATGATAAACGTGGTCAAGATGACCAAGAGCAAGCTCAACCCGTCGATTGCAAGGTAAAAGCTCGCGCCCACCTGCGGGAGAAATTCCCACTGCTGAACCATCTGCAAACCGGGCTGATTTCCATCGAAACCCGCCCACAGCAGCAGTGACGCGACGAACGTCACGATGCTTGTGCCAAATGCCGTCCACTTGATTTGTTCACTGTTCCGCAAGAACAGCAAAATCGTGAAGCCCACCATCGGCAGAAACAGAACGACGGTGACCAGCGAAAGCCCTGTGTTTTCCATAACGAATCAACCCCTCACTTAGCCGCGCTGGATGAGCGGCAGCAGCAGCAACACAATCACCACGACCACGCCGATTAAGAGCGTGACCGCATATGTCCGTACATAACCCGTTTCGATGGGACGGAGGAAACCGCCGATCCAGCGGGCAAGCCGTCCGACGCCGTTGACAATCCCATCAATGATCCCCAGATCAATCGGGTTGGCGAGGATTCTGCCCATTGTGCGGAAACCCTTCGCTAACACCGTATCATGGAAGTAATCATGCCAGAATGCCCAGTCGAGCGTGTCCGCGAGGAACTTGGATGCGCGGTTAAACGGCTGCTCGACAAAGCGGCTGTAGGTCTGATCCCAGTACATGCGCGCATTGGCAACACGCCACAGCGTGCTGACGCCGTTGCGGATTTCGAGTGGGTCTTGTCCCGCTTCGACGGTGCGACGTGCGCGGCTGTAAATGCCGTTCGCCAAGAAGATCGCGGCGATAGCAATCGTGAGCGCACCCCCGGCGATCAAGACATTGAATTCACCCGCGTGCGCGTGTAACACCGAATGACCGAGCCAATCTGTGAACGCATGCGCGCCAAAGATGCTGTCAAAGCCGATGCCAGCCGGGGTGTTCATGAAACCGATGAACACGCTGAAGAAGCCGAGCACCATCAGCGGAATGATCATCGACGGTACGCTTTCGGGAGCGCGTTCGGCGGCGGCGGTGCGGGGTTCACCATGAAACACCAGCACGATTTGACGCCACATGTAGAACGCAGTGAAGCCTGCCGCGACAATCAGCAGAGCGAGGGCGATGAAACCGCTCAACTTGCCATCGTAGAAGCCCGCAACCCACGAGTCCGCGAGAATTTCGTCCTTCGACCAGAAACCCGCGAACGGGAAAATCCCCGCCAGCGCCAGCGTGCCGATCAAATACGTGATGTACGTGACGGGCATCTTACGGCGTAAACCGCCCATGTTGCGCATATCTTGGGGATCAAAGTCTTCTTCAGCATGCGCGTGTTCGTCGTGAGCGCCAGCGTGAGCTTCTTCTTCGTGTGCGTGATCATCATGCCCGCCGTGTCCGTGACCGTGTGCGAGATGATGCCCATGCTCTACGCCGTGAATCACCGAGCCGCTACCGAGGAACAGCAGCGCCTTGAAGAACGCATGCGTCACCAGATGGAACATCGCCGCGCCATACGCGCCGATGCCAACCGCCGCCACCATGAATCCAAGCTGGCTAACGGTCGAATACGCGAGAACACGCTTGATATCCCACTGACCGAGCGCGATCATACCCGCGACAATCGCGGTTGATGCACCGATGATCGTGACGATCAGCGACGTGAATTCGGCTTCGTGGAAAAACACATTCGAGCGCACCATCAAATACACGCCGGATGTGACCATCGTCGCGGCGTGGATGAGCGCTGAAACAGGCGTCGGACCCGCCATCGCGTCCGGCAGCCATACGAACAGCGGAATCTGCGCCGATTTACCCGCTACACCGAGCAGCATAAACAGCGTAATCAGTGTGATTACGGTGCTGATCGGCAGCGAGAACGGACCGAGATCGACATCGAGTTCTTCGGCAATGTACCGCTGCGCTTTGCCAAACACACCGAGTTGATCGGTGGGGATGTGCTCATTGTCTGTATAAACCGGCTCATCCGAGGCGGCATGTTCGTCAACGACTGCGGCTTCTTCAGTGACGGCGTGTTCGCCTTCCCCTTCAGCAACCGCCGCTTCTTCACTGTGCGCGGCTTCTTCGCCATGCGCACCAGCGGGAACGGCAAGTTCACCCGGCTTGTAAAAGTCGAGCGTACCGAATGTCCAGAAGGTGAGGAAAATCGCCATCATCAAGCCAAAATCGCCGATGCGGTTGACGATCATCGCTTTGCGCGCTGCGTTGCTGTTGCGCCAACCGACGCCCTTCACCTTATCGAACCAGAAGCCGATCAACAGGAACGAGCAAAGTCCCACGCCTTCCCATCCGACGAACAACATCAAGAAGTTGTTGCCCGTGACGAGGATGATCATGAAGACGAGGAACATATTCAAATACGCAAAGAAGCGCGCAAACCGCGAATCCCCGTGCATGTAGCCTTTAGCGTATACATGGATCAGCGTGCCAACGCCCGTCACGAACAGGAGCATGGTTACGCTGAGGGTATCGACGCGCATCTGCCAAGGGATTTCAATCCCGACGAGGCGAATCCAGCCATCAAAGAAAGGTGGATTCACGACCGCCGCCTCAAAGCCGCTCCCCTGAAGATACGCGTACAGCAGGAGCGCGATCACAAACGTGAGCGCCGATGCGATGATCCCGATGGTGGCGGCGGCTTCCTCACGGAGGCGCGACCCCCACATCAAGTTAAAAAACGCGCCGATCGCCGGGATCAGGATGAGCAGCGGAACAAGTTGTGGATAATTTTCCATGTGCAGCCCTTCAGTAATGCGTTTGCTGGCGTATGACCCGCCGAGCGTCAGCCTTCCAGTTGATGCAGTTCATCAATGTTGATGCTCTTCTTGGTGCGGAAGATGGCGACGATCAGCGCCAGCCCGACGGCAACTTCCGCCGCTGCCACCGTAATGATGAAGAACACGAATAGATGCCCGGTTTCTTCGCCCCACTGTTGAGCGAAAGCCACAAGCGCCAAGTTGGTCGCGTTCAACATCAGTTCTACCGACATAAAAACGAGAATGGCATTGCGCTTAAACAGCACGCCGAGCGTGCCGAGAACGAACAAAACCACACTTAACAGGACTGCCATTTCGGTTGGGATCATTGTGTCGTCTCCTGCGATTAATCGCCCGCAGCGGTCGAACCTTCACCGCCGGGAAGCTGAGGCGCATCCACGCCATCATGATCACCCACTTGAGCGGCGATCACCTGTGGCAGCGGGCGGCTGACGCGGCGGCGCACACCCACTTTATCGCGCACCTTATCCCATTCGCGCCGGGTCAAGACGATTGCGCCGACCATCGCGGCAAGCAGCAGGAGCGCCAAGAGCTGCATCGGCAGCATGTAGGTGATGAACAATTCATAGCCAATCGCGCGCGGGCTGCCAAACGCTGGACGCGCTTCGACCGACGTGACGAAAGGCGCAACGCGCGTCGTTCCATCGCCAACAGGCGCGGGCGCAATCACGACCAACGTCGATTCGTCGCGGAGGACTTCGTAATCTTCCAGACGGGTGAGGATATCGTTCGTTTCGGCGGCATCAACAAAAAGCCAATTTACGCGAGGTTCTTCTTCAAGCGTAAGCGGTTCGCTGAACGATCCCGCCGCCACCGAATCGATCAATACGAAATCGTCGTTTTCGTCGGCGGGCGTGCCGATGTCGATCAACTGGATCGCATCCACACCGTCATAAGCATTAAAGACCACCGTGCGACCACTGCGATATTCGTTGACCGTTGAAAGGTCAGTCGGCACAACCGAGAGCGTCGGTGCACCTGCCCCATGTGCGACAATCGTCGCGGCGGAATTGCCCTCCAGCGCGACAATCGCTGTGAACTGTTCGCCAGACTCGGTCGTAAACAGCAGGCTTGATTCACCCGCCGGGAGCGTAACAAAATCGCTTGCCTCACCGAACATCAGATCATCTGCGATTTGCGTCTCGCCTGCGAAGATATCCACCGTGCCGACATCCTGAGCGACATGCATCACCCGCGCAAGCGGATCAGCCGCCGGAATATCACGCCCAGCGATACCACTGTTATAGACGCCGACTGCGACCACGAAGAATAGGATACCCACCGCGACAGCCGCGACAGGGATGTACCAGCGGAATTTACGCTTATCACTGCCGATGAGCGCACTAATATCGGTGCGTTCTGCCCCAAGCAGCATGATGACAAACAGGAACAAAACCATGATCGCGCCCGCGTACACCGTGATCTGAATCAAGGCGAGGAAGGGCGCGTTCAACAGCAGGAACATGAGGGCAATCGCCACCATCGTGCCTACCAAGAACAGGGCGCTGTGAACGGCATTATCACTTAAGAGCATGAACACAGCGGATATTACGGCAAGTGTGCCGACCAGCAGAAAAAGCTCTGTCATGGCTGCATCCGTTGAAGATTGGTAATACTTCCAAAGACTTGTGCAGTTTAACACAAGCGTACCGGGACTTCAAAAACAAACCGCACAGAAAAAAAGGCGAGATCGGTCAAATGATCTCGCCCTCCACGTTACCCGTTAACCCATGTTATTTCGGGTTCGGCATGTCCGGGATCGCACGCGGGAATGCCCCTTCCGGGACTTGCTGCGGCGTATCCTTGCCACCTTCCGGCACCGGATCGATCAGCATCGATTTGACGAAGATCGAATCGCGGCGGTCGGTGAAACTGAGTTCATGTTCGTGCCCAAGCTGAATCGCCTGTGTTGGGCACGCATCTTCGCAGTACCCACAGAAGATACAGCGCAGCATGTTGATCTCGTAGGTCTTGGCGTAGCGCTCGCCGGGGCTAAAGCGCTGCTCATCGGTATTTTCCGCCGCTTCCACCCAAATCGCATCTGCCGGGCAAGCCGCCGCACACAGCGCGCATCCGATACATTTCTCCAGCCCGTTTTCGTAACGGCGCAGGTGATGACGCCCCTTGTAACGTGCCCGGAACGGTTTCTGCTGTTCCGGGTACTGAAGGGTGACGGGTTCTTCTAATAGGTGCTTAAAGGTTGTCGCAAAGCCGCGTAGAACGTTCATCCACTAATCTCCACTCGACTCACTTACAGTAACCGCCGTTTCGTCGCTCTGGGCAGCGGGGGCTGCGTCTGCTTGCGGCTTGCGTTCGGGGATCGCCCCCGCCAGCCGTTCGAGCAGAGCAATCGTCCCGGTGAACAAGCTAAACGGAATTGCCAAAATCGCGCCGAGGATTTGCAGACCGACCCACCCCGCGCCGCGACGTTCGCCCGTCACAACCGGGTCGTTTTCCAGCCGTTCCGGTTCAGGTTCGGCTTCGTCGCGTTTGTCACGCAAAAACAGCATCGCGCCGCCGACAACAACGCCGAAGAAAAGCACCGCCACGATACCGTAGGTGATCGGGTCAGCGCCAGTTGAATCCGCGATCAAGGTCGCAATTGCCGACCATGTGACGGCGATCAACGCCAGCGGAAGCAAAATCTTCCAGCCGAGCGACATCAAGCGGTCATAGCGGATGCGCGGAAGCGTGGCGCGAATCCACACCATCAAAATCAGAAGCAGGATGACTTTGCCGATGATCACCAGCGGCGCAAGGATCGGCAGTTGATCGACCAAGCCGAAGCCGTCTTGATACCCACCGAGGAACAGTGTCGAAACCACGACACTTACGCCGATCATGCCGAGATATTCCGCCATCATGAAGGCGGCGAATTTCATCCCGCTGTATTCGACCATGAAGCCTTGTGTAAGTTCCTGTTCGGCTTCGGGGAGGTCAAACGGTGAGCGGTTGATTTCGGCAAGCAGCGCGACGAACAAAATACCCGCTGCCAGCGGATTTTGGAACACAAACCACTGATGAATATAGGTTTGGGCACGGATGATATCGCCGAGGCTCATGCTGCCGACGATCAAGATCGGGACAGCCATCGTCAAGCCGAGGCTGAGTTCATAGCTCAACATTTGAGCAGACGCGCGCAAACCACCGAGCATCGCGTATTTGTTGTTGCTTGCCCACCCTGCTAACACAACGCCGTAGGTGCCGATGCTTGTGATTGCCAGAAGCCAGAGCACACCGACGTTGAGATCGACCAAGCCCATTGGCACGCGGTAAACGTTGCCATCAAACCAAGGGACGAGCAGATCAGGACCCAACGGGATCACAGCGAGCAAGACCAGTGCGGGGATGGCTTTCATCATCGGGGCGATGCGATACACCCACTTATCCGCGCCGCTCGGCTCGATGTCCTCTTTGAAGATCAGCTTGATTGCGTCAGCAAGCGGCTGAAGCAGTCCCCAAGGTCCCACGCGGTTGGGACCGGAACGCTGTTGAAACCACGCGATGAACTTGCGCTCAAGCAGGGTCGTATAGGCGAAGCCGGTCAGAATGGCGAGGATAAAGATCAGCGAAAAAATGATCGAATGGACGATCGTGCATCCGCTCGATGAGCGGCATTCGATCGCCGTATTCGGGTCAATACGGTTGGCGTTGAACAGCGTATCGTTTAAGAAGCCCTCGATGCCGTGCGCCACCGCGTCGATATTGGCGATCAACAAGACGAGCAAGGCGATCACCACCAGCGCCACAATTCCGGCGATAACAAGCCCGCGCGGGATACGGCGTTCGGAGTTGGTTGTCGAAACAGTCGCCATAACGTTCCCCTAAAAATGCCCTTGCAAAAGGGCGGGTCGAACACGCCCGCCCCAAGTAATTCCTTAGACTGCGCTCACCGCTTCACGCGCACGCGCCACAACACCCGCTCCCATAATCAGCGGAGTTGCCGCTTGTGCGAGGTTGCGCGGCAGCAGGACAACACCCTGCGGGGCGCGCAGCCCAACGCGCGCGGTCACGCGCACGGTGACGCCGCCCGTTGTGACTTCGATTTCGTCACCTGCCGCGACGCCGAGCGCTTCCGCATCGGCTTCGTTGATTTCGGCATAAGGCGCGGGAACATGCCCACCCATCAATTCGGATTCGCTCTGGCGGAACGTCCACTCACGATTGTACAAAACCGTGACCGGAACAACCAGAAGCTGACCGCTTTCGACCGTGATCGCGCTGGCGCTGGCATCAACGGGTGCGCCTGTCTCCAATGCCGCGCCGGACTCGACGGCGGACGCGATTTGTACACCCAAGCCGCCGGTATTCTTATATGCCGTTCCGCCGTAATACAGATCAGTGCCGCCAACGTCGGGCGACTGCTTGACAACCTTCGCCAATTCTGGGTAGCGGCAGTCCGCAAACGCCGGAATGGTCGTGGTCATTTCGAGCATCACCGCCGCCGCCGAAAGTTTGGCGCGGGCTTCAGTGACGCGCTCCAACACGCGGCTGAGCGCCGTCCATGCCGGAAGCGATTCCCCGATTGGGCTGTGCGCGGTATAGAAGCGCTGCACGCGCCGTTCGCCGTTGGTGAACGAACCGTCGCGCTCCGCGAAGCTCTGGATCGGCATGGCAACCGCCGAACGGGTCGTGAGTTCATCCGGGAACAGGCTCAGGCTGATCACGGTTTCCACTTTATCGAGCCATTCCGCTGCCGTCGGGTCGTCGTACAGAATATCCGCACCGACGACGATCAAGACTTTCGGTGGGTTGGCGGCGATTTCCATCGTCGCTTCTGCCGTAAAGCCGAGATAACCCAAGCCCATCGCGTTTGCGCCGGGGAAGGTTGCCATCAAGCCGTTATTCGGCTTGCCGACATGTCCGGTTTCGCTCAAGAACTTGGCAGCACGCTGCATCAACGAGCGGCTGGCATCAAGCTGAAGTCCTTCCGCGCCCGCGATAATCACGACGTTCGCCGCATCGGTGAGCATCTTGCGCACGTTTTCATCGGTGAATACGGCTTCGGTGCTGCCATACGGATAGCGCACGGTCGCCGTCGAGTGATGATCAAGGTTGGTGTGACGCCCATTCGCTACGATCAGCGTCGCGCCGCGATCATGCGCTTGTTTGACGCGCAGATACCACAGCGGCGCTTCTTCTTCGAGGTCAGACGCGATCACGAGGATCGCATCGCCCTTGCCCATCGTGCCGAGGTTTGTTCCCGCACCTACGCCCACTTGCGCGACGATATCTTCGCCCGCGTGCGTCGGCTTCCAGCGTCCGAGCATCGAACCGCCCGCCGCCAGCACCAATTGGCGCAGCACGTAGCCATCTTCGTTGCTGATGCTCGAACCGGCAATCGCCGCGACACTGCCTTCTGCGCCCTTGATCGCCTGTGCTGCGGCGGTCAGAACTTCGCCCCAATTGCTCAGGCTTTGCGCGCCACCCGCGCGGCGGATCATTGGCTGCATCAAGCGCTGATCATCACGGGTGAAGTGATGCCCGAAGCGCCCTTTATCGCAAATCCAAATCTCGTTGACCTGCTCGTTTTGGCGCGGCATGATGCGCTTGATCACGGTCTTGCCGCCCGCTTCACGATCAAGGCGGGTCGAGGCACTGATATTGCACCCAACCGGGCAGTGCGGGCAGATCGACGGAACATTTGTCAATTCCCACGGACGCGCACCAAAGCGGAAATCGGCAGTGGTGAGCGCACCGACGGGGCAAATGTCGGTCGTGTTGCCGCTGAAATACGTATCAAACGGCGGATCGCTGATCGTCGTGATCTGGAGGTGACGCCCGCGTTCGTGGAAGCCAAGCACCGGATCGCCGACGACTTCATCTTGGAAGCGCACACACCGCGCGCATTGAATACAGCGTTCTTCGTCAAGGAAGATCAGGTCGCCCAGCGGTACATGCTTGTCGAGGTGCAGCTTGTCCTCAAAAACCATGCGCGTCGTACCGGGACCGTGCGCCATCGTCAAATTTTGCAGCGGACATTCGCCGCCCTTGTCGCAGATTGGGCAGTCGAGCGGGTGACTGGTCAGCAGGAACTCAACGATGCTGCGCCGTCCATCTTCGACCACTGTCCCTTGAGCGCGGATACGCAGTCCATCGCTTACGGTCTGCGTGCAGGCGGTCTGCAATTTCGGATTCCAGCCGATCTTCGGCTGACCGTTCTCCATAATCGCTTCGCCGGTCGCACGGTCGCGCATGGGCGTGCCGAGTTCGACCAGACACATACGGCACATCCCGACGGGTTTCATTTTGGGATGATAACAAAACACCGGGACATCGGTATCAGCGTATTCTTTCAACGCTTGTACGAGGTTCATCCCGGCGGGAACTGCGATCGGTTTGTCGTCAACGTAAATGGTGACTGTCGCCATTTATTCCACCTTGCGCTTTTGCTGGCGGATCGCGGTCTCGTAACCCGTCAGCGCTCGATCCTGAATAGTCTGCGCCAGTACGCCGAGCGACTGCGTATCCTGACGCATCTCTTTCTCTGCAATTTCCAACGCCGCCGCGAAATCTTCGGCGGCGCGCGTAAACTGACCTCGTTCGAGATATAGCTCACCGCGCAGTACGTAGTTCACAGCGGCGTCGGGCGCAACGGTGATCGCATGGGTGAGCGCATATAAACGACGACTGGTATCCGGCTTCATGCCCAGAAAATCCAAAACGCGATCCCGCAGCGTTGGCGCTTCGGGAATCGCGCTGTCGTTCTCCGGCTCGTTCATGGCGTCATCCGGCACGCGGCGATCATCCATGAATTAGTCCCCGGCAGCCGGCGCGGGTAATTTGCCCGCCGCCGTCGTGTGCTGCTTGAAATCTTCGGGATAATGCTTGATCGTGAATAGGATCGGGTTGGCAGCGAACTCACCCAACGCGCACAGCGTGACGCCCTTCATGTTGTTCGCCACGTTGTGAATCAGGTCAATATCCGAATCCTTCGCTTCGCCCGCCAAAATACGATCCGTGACTTTCGTCAGCCAATATGTCCCTTCACGGCAGGGCGTACACTTGCCACAGCTTTCGTGATGGAAGAAGTGGATCACTTTCGAGGCGACCCATGCCATATCGACAGTTTCATCCATGATGATGATCGACGCCGAACCGAGGATCGATCCGGTTTTCGCCATATCTTCGTAGGTGAGCGGCGTATCAAGAATCGGATCATCGTTGCCATTCACGCGGATGACAGGACCCGACCCCCCCGAAGGAAGAATGCCTTTGATCTGCCGACCTCCCCGGATGCCCCCACCGTAGGTATAGATCAAATCGCGCAGGGTGTACTTGCCGAACTCAAGTTCGTAGTTCCCCGGCTTGTTGACATGACCGCTCAGGCAGAAAACCTTCGTGCCTGTACTCTGCTCCGTCCCCATCTTCTTGTATTCCGCCGCGCCGTTGGCGATGATGAACGGCACATTCGCCAGCGTTTCGACGTTATTCACGACGGTGGGTTCAGAATACAAACCGCCGCCTTTGTTCGCGGGGAACGGCGGACGGACGCGGGGCTGCCCCATCTTGCCTTCAAGGCTTTCAAGGAGTGCGCTTTCTTCACCGCAGATATACGCCCCCGCGCCGAGATGGACGAACACACGACACGCGAAGTACTCACTTTCGATGATCGCGCTCATTCCGTCTTGGTTCAAACCAAGATACTTGGGCTTGTTCCCTTTCGGATCAGCCGGAACCGGGGTGGTATTCTTCCTACCGAAATACCCGGCGGCTTCAGCGTCAGCGATGGCTTTTTCCAACCCTGCCGCCACATCCCAGTATTCTCCGCGAATATAGATGTACACCGCCGCCGCCTTGATCGCATACGCGCAGATCAGCGCGCCTTCGATCAACTGGTGCGGGTTGTTCTCCATAATTTGGCGGTCTTTGAACGTCCCCGTTTCGCTTTCATCGGCGTTGACGGTCAAATAGTTGATCGGGTTATCTTGTGGGATGAAGCTCCACTTCACGCCAGCCGGAAAGCCCGCACCGCCGCGTCCGCGAAGGTTTGACGCCTTCACTTCGTTGATCACGTCTGCGCGCGGCATACTCAGCGCCTTCTTGAGCGCTTGGTATCCGCCGTTCTTCACGTAGACGTCCAACTCGCGGATATTCGGGATGTCAACTTCACGATAAATGATATTCATGGTATCCCTACTTCTTCGCTTCGTTGGCGCGCCACTGCTCGATCAGAGCCTTCGCTTTTTCCAGATCGAGATTTTCGTGGAAGTGGAAGTTGCACTGCATCATTGGCGCGCGGTCACATGCTCCAAGGCACATCGCATGTTCGATGGTGAACAGTCCATCCTTCGAATTCCCGTCCACATCGGCTTCGAGATACGCCTTCAGATTTTCGTAGAACTCGTCTGCGCCGCTCAACGCACATGCTAAGTCAACACAAACATGCAGCCAATATTTGCCCTTCGGCTTCTCGCTGTACATCGTGTAGAACCCGGCAATCGAATTGACCTGCGTCGGATCGAGATCGCAGATTTCCGCCACTTCGTCGATTCCCTGCTGATTCACCCACCCGTATTCCTCTTGGGCGATATACAGCAGCGACATCACCGCCGAGCGTTTACGATCGGGAGGGTACTTGGCAAGTATTGCTTGGATGCGATCCGCGTATTTTTCCTTGAGCATTCCCAATCCTTAAAAGTACTGAGTACTGGCGTTTGCTCAGTACCCTATCTGTCGCTGTCGCCCAACACGATATCCACACTGCCGATGATCCCCACAAGGTCAGCAATCATGTGTCCTTGAGACATCTTGCCGAGAGCACTGATGTGCATAAACGATGGCGTCTTTAGGTGAACGCGGCGCGGCTTGGTTCCGCCGGTACCATGCAGGTAACAACCGACTTCACCGCGAGGACCTTCAATCGCTACGTAAACTTCTTCATCCGGCGCGCTGAAGCCTTCCGTCCACAGTTTGAAGTGATGGATCACCGCTTCCATGCTGCGTCCGAGTTCGGCGCGTGGCGGCGGAACATACTTGCGGTTCTGCGAACGCACCGGACCGCCGGGAATGTTCTTCATCGCCTGCTTGATGATCTTGATGCTTTCGCGGAATTCCTGCATACGCACCCAGAAGCGGTCGTACACGTCACCGTGTTCGCCAAGCGGCACGTTGAAGTCGTAGCGCGGATAGGTCAGGTACGGTTCAGCCTTGCGAATATCCCAGTTCACGCCGCTGGCACGCAGCGTCGGACCGGTCATGCCGAGCGCGAGCGCTTCTTCCGGTTCAACCACACCGATGCCTTCGGTGCGATCACGCCAGATCGGGTTATTGACGAGCAGCGCTTCGTAGTCGTCCACGCGGCGCGGGAAGATATCGACAAAATGCTGAAGCGCGGGCAGGAATTCATCTGGCAAATCGCGCCACAGACCACCGGGACGAATGTAGCTGCCCATCATGCGCTGCCCACTGAGCATCTCGAACATATCGAGGATGAGTTCGCGCTCACGGAAGCAGTATAGGAACGCGCTCATCGCGCCCATGTCGAGTGCATGGGTGCCGAGCCATACCAAATGGCTCTGAATGCGCGTGAGTTCGAGGCAGATCACACGGATCACCTGTGCGCGCTCCGGCACGTCTAAGGCAAGCATCTTTTCGATTGCCATCACGAACACGGTGTTGTTGTTCATCGGCGCGAGATAATCCACGCGATCCGTTAAGGCGACGCCTTTTTCGTACTGCTTGGATTCAATCGTCTTTTCAATGCCGGTGTGCAAGAAGCCGACATCAGGCAAGCAGGTGATTATTTCTTCGCCATCCAGTTCAAGAAGCAAGCGCAGTACGCCGTGCGTACTGGGGTGATGCGGACCCATGTTGAGCAAAAGGGTTTCGCCCGTCATTGCCCGCTCGGAAACCAGCCCGCGCAGTTCTTCAACCTGCCCCTGCCAGCTTTCGATTGCCTTGCCCTGTTGGCTCTCTGGTACAGTCATAACCATTGTAGGTTCTCTCCGCGCAAATGGGGCGCGTTTTCGGGCGCGCCCCATCTTTTTCCGGCGTGATTATTCGCTTACCCGACCTTCTTTACCGGTCGGCTTGTGCTTCAGAATTTCTTCCACATTGAACGAGAACATGATCGTCTCATAGCCGAGCGGGACATCCCGGCGCAGTGGATGACCATCCCAGTCAGCGGGCATCAAGACGCGGCGCGGATCGGGATGACCTTCAAAGAAGATGCCCATCATGTCCCAAATTTCACGCTCCAGCCAATTCGCGGCTTCCCATACGGTTGTCGCGGTCGGCACGGTCGCGTCATCTTCCGGCACAAACGTCTTGACGCGAATCCGGCGGTTGTAGAGCAGTGAATAGAGATGATATGAAACAGCGAAGCGTTCCGGGCGCTGTTCGGTCGGTGGATCAGGGTAGTAATCGACCGAACTGATGTCAGAAAGGAAGTTGTAAAGCAGTCCCTTGGTATCACGAAGGAACTTCAGCACTTCAATCACCTGTTTGCGCTCCACAACAATCGTGGTTTCATTCGCAAACTGCTTGACGTACTTCACTGCTTCGGGAAAACGTTCTTTGAGCAGTTCGACCGGGTTAGCGGGTTGTGTCTGCTGCGTCATCGTTAGCGCTCCTGCCCCGTGATCCATTCGTTGAAATGCTCACCCTTGATCCGTTCGTGCAAGGTCAGGATGCCATGAATCAACTGTTCCGGGCGCGGAGGGCAGCCAGCCACATAGACGTCTACTGGAATGATCTCGTCAACGCCCTGCACAATCGCGTAGTTGTTATAAACACCACCGCTCGATGCGCAGTCACCCATCGACAGCACATAGCGCGGTGACGCCATTTGATCGTACAGTTGGCGCACAACCGGAGCCATCTTGCGCGTCACACGCCCCGCGACGATCATCAGGTCGGATTGACGCGGTGAAGCGCGGTTCAGCTCCATGCCAAAGCGCGACAAGTCATAATTGGATGCCTGTGTGGACATCATCTCAATCGCGCAGCACGCCAAACCGAACAGCAGGGGCCACATCGCCCCGGTACGTCCCCAGTTAACGGCAGTTTCCAGCGAGGTCGTGACCACGCCGAGATTGCCGAGTTTTGAACTGATTACTCCCATTCCAACGCACCCACTTTCAACTCATAGATTAAGCCGATGGTCAAAATGACAACAAACACCCCCATCGTGATCAATCCATAAATACCGAGGTCGCGGAAGACAACCGCCCAAGGCAGGAAAAACACGACTTCGATGTCGAATAGGATAAAGAGCACCGCCACAAGGTAGAAGCGCACGGAATAACGGCGATTGGCGGGACCGATCGGTTTCATTCCGCTTTCATAGGGCGCATTCTTGCGTTCGGTAGGTCTATAGGGACCGAACAGACGCGAGATGATAAGCACGATGATGGCTACCACCGTCGCGAGAGTCAACAGCGTTGCGATGGGCGAAAACTGATCAACCGCCATAGGAAGTCTCTATCCATGTGAACATAGGTGAAGTTCGATTGTTCAAAAAGGAACAAATAAACTTCACCAAGATTAACATAACCGCCCCCCTTCGTCAAGAAAAATCGGAGGGTGGGCAAGGCATCGATTGACCCAGAAAAGTGCGGTGTTTCGCCTATAGAAACGGCAGTCTTCAGCCCACCCGAACGCCGGTCTTTTGCACCTGATACGCCTGATTGTGCAGGTCAAGAATATCTGCGACGACCAATTCTCGGTTCTGCGCGTGTTGGTAGACATTTTCCGGTCCCACGCTGAACAAATAATGCGACCCGGCAACCACGCGGATATTCGATGACGGGAACTCCATACCGCTCAACATATCGAGCATCGGCACTAACCCGACAAGCGAGTCGCGGTGTCCGAGCGTCACCCGGAACAAGTCATAGCGGCGGGCGATTTCGCGGTCTGCCAATAAGCCCATCGCCGTGAACGTGGCGGCGGTTGTCCCGCGAGGTGTATTCTGATACTGCTGGAGGTGCGCCCGCTTGACGAAGTAGCTCGCCCCGGCGCAAACAGTTTCCATAAATTGGGGTTTGATCACGCGCTCGACCAATTCAAACACGCGGATCGCGTTCACAAGGCTGAGACCGATTCCGACAGCGGTATAGAAGATGCGCTTCACATCATCATCAAGCAGGAGCGCAGGAGTCAGCGCCAGCCGTGTTTCTTCTCCAACCCGCCAACGAAGCGGATTCATGTAGAACAACGCTGCGCCGCCCATGCTGTGACCGACGAAGTTCAGCACCTTCGGCTCACGCTGACCGGGCTGGCGGCGAATACGAAGGATATCGACCCATTCCTCGATGGTTTTCATGGCGGCGGGTGGGCAGCATTCTTCGAGCGTTGGGGTATCGCGCACGAAGCGGCTTTCACCAAATCCGTTGTGATCCACTGAAATCGAAATGATGCGGCGGTTATTCGCGGCAACCAAGCCGGGAATACTCTCCCAGATCAGATGATTGCCCGTCCACCCATGCATAAAGATGGCGTAACCCTCGACTTCCCCGATTTTGTATTCGAGTTCATCATCTTCGGTCGGATGATCGTCCGCCCATGTCACTTCCCAGACGAAATCGACCAAGTTGTTGTCCAGCAGCAGCCCCCGCCCTTCAGCGGGCGTGATATACCCCTGATTGACGAGATCACTCATGCGATAGATCGCGTAGTACGTTCCCGGCACATCGCCTTCGCCGCGTTCAGTGTAGCCGCGCAGCCATGCCAACGGCGTGGATTCCGTGCTCATCTCATGGACTCCCCGGTGCGGATTACCCAGATTCGATTATAGCGAAAGCCTCAGGATTCGGCGCTAAAAGCGTCCGGCGCGGGGATGCGCAACCCGCAGTACTTGATCCGGCGCAGGGTCACTGATGCGTACTGTTTCACCATCGAGCCAGCGTACTTCAACATGATCGATAGTGGTCACGCTCCCCAAACCGAAATGCGCGACAGGTTCCATCATGCACAAATAGCCGCTCCCCGCGTCAATCGTCCTACTGTGGGAGACGCCGCCCGCACGGAGCGTCACCCGCGCCCCGCGTGCCGGTGCGCCATAACGGGTGGTTGGGATCACACGCAGCCAGTGATTGCCATTCGCAGGCGTATGATAGTAAGTAAGCGGCTGCATTCCCGTTTCGCCGTGCGAGATCAGGAGTTCAAGCCGCCCGTCCCCATCAAAATCGCCGCAAACAGCGCCTGTTCCCAAGCCGAATGGTTCAGCAGCATCGGCAATCGAGATCGGCTGCCACCGCCCGTCACGCAACCCGAACAAACGATTCGGCTGCCCGATGTTGTTGAAGAAAATCTCCTCGTTGCCATCATTGTCAAAATCGGCGGCGATCACCGTGCGAACGCGCGACGGCTGCGCCATTTCCGGCGGCGCTTCGTCCGCGAATGTGCCATCAAACGACTGAATAAACAGACGGTGTTCGCCTTCCCAATTGCCAACCACAATATCAAACAAGCCGTCGTGATTGGCGTCAAGCACAGCAGCACCGCGCGCATTGGCAGATGGATCATCTAAATTCACAGTGTCAGCAACATTGAAGAATGTTCCGTCGCCGTTGTTGCGGAACAAATAATTCGCTCCGCCTTCGTTGCCAGAGAAAATATCCATACCATCGCTGATCAACGGGAGCGCAAGGACGCTCCGCCCTCCCGTGACATGATTCAGGTGTGCCAGCGGCGCAACGTCCGCCAAACGTCCATCATCATCGAGTTCATACAGGCGCATTGGTCCGCCGTAATTGACGACGAAAAAGCCGTACCGCCCCATCCCCAAGCGGTCAACGGAGGCGACGGAACGACCGGCGGTCAAGTTCAGCATGCGGCTGTTGATCCCAAGCGCAAACAAATCTGTCCATTCGCCGTCAGCATAATCGAACAAGCGATCCGCAAAGCGCTTTTGTCCGGCGAACGTATCGGTATTGAGAATGTAAAGCTCTTCGAGTCCATCCCCGTCAATATCACAGGCGGCTACGCCAATCGCCTGCCGGGCAGCGTCCGCCAGCGTTTCATTCGCAATATTGACAAAACTGCTGCCGTTCCACTTGAGGACGAGATTGGGGAAGCCAAAACCGGCGACGACGATCTCAAAAGCGCCGTCACCATCCACATCAGTGACGGCTGCCCCATAGTTATACTGAATTGGGTTGTGCTGAATCAGGCGCGTGCGGTTGGTGAACATCAGCGTCCATTCTTTGCGTTCCGCTACAACGATTAGTATAACGATCCCCTGCACAGGCGGCATGAAGAATTTAGTAGATATTCATGAGCATTTGTCCATCACCTCAACTTAAGGCAAAGGATATCGCCTTGTGTGAAGCCTGTCGCCGCATAAAAAGCACTGGCGCGATCATTCGCGCGTTCGGCGTTGACCATCAGCGAACGTAAGTTATGACTTTCGGCGCTGCGGACAACGGCTTCCATGAGGGCTGCCCCTACGCCGCGCCGCTGGTATGTCGGCAGCACCGCCATATCATTGATCAAACCGCGCCCTTCGGTCAGCGTGCGAATCACGCTCATCGCGATAAATCCGATAATGATCGATGGGTTTTGGCGGGCTTCGGCGACAAACACATGTATCCCGTCGCTTTCACGAAAGCGCTGGTAGGCATCACGCATCTCGTCGCGGCTCAGATTGCGGTTGGCGGGGATCAACGCCAAGAGCGCGATCAACTCGTTGGCGTCGCGGAGTTCCGCCGGACGAATGATGTAATCCGGGCGTTCGACAGGTTCTTCATCGTGACGTACAGCGGCATGATCGCCGGATTCGCGGCGGCTGCGCTTTTCGAGCCAGCTTGAAATTACTTCACGGTGTGTGCGGAACGGCAGCACCGGCAGGTTTTCAACTTGAAACACCTGCGCTTCGACGGCATCATCGCCCGCCTTCAACTGCCCGCCGATGGGGCGCATCCGGTAGAAAATCATGATCCCGCTCACAGGTGGACCTTCGGGAAAAGAATTGATCCCCGCCAATTCGATAATTTCGGTTTTTAACCCGGTTTCTTCTTCGGCTTCGCGGATTGCCGCATCTTCGGCGCTCTCATCCGCTTCGATAAAACCACTCGGCAGTGTCCAGCGTCCTTGATGCGGTGGGTGTAAGCGGCGGATCAAGACCACACCGCCGTCCATCTCGATCAACATTCCGACGGCAGGAACAGGATTCACATAATGGACATAACCGCAGTTCGCGCACGCTTGACGAACGCGCCCGCCTTCTTCACGTTCGCCCAATTCATGTCCGCAAACCGGGCAAAACGTCATGCGGCGTTTATTTGTTGTTGTGGTCATAGGATTGTCCCACGCTTTTTTACAGAATGTTTAGAAGTTTGATCAGGCACAAACGCAAATTTTTTGTCAAAATCGTAACGAGCAGCATAACGTACAAAGGACACCAACATGAAGATGGGAATCATCCGTTTGGCGCTGGCAGTTGGCTTGATCAGCATCCTCGCTGCATGCGGCGGCTTGGATAATGTGAGCGGTACGACCGTTGGCACCGGGGAACACTCCGTTGTGGTCACGAATGGCACGGGGACGCGCATCTGTTTCCTGTTCCTGCTTGAAGAAGGCGTGACACAGTTATCGCAAGAACTGGACTATCTGGGCGAAACTGGCGTTCTCGAAGCGAACGGTTCCATCACGATCAAGGTGGATGCGGGCACATATAACGGACTGGCGATCACGCAGGACACCGATGGCGGCTGCGATGACGACACGGGGACTGAAATCGACAACTTCGGTTTCGTCGTCGATGGCGACGAAGTCTGGCGGCTGGAACTCTAAGCATCCCTCGCCATCTTTTCGGGACAGGGTTGCGCCCTGTCCCGATCCAGCTACATCTCTAAGTAGTCCCGCAGTTGACGACTGCGCGTCGGGTGGCGTAGTTTGCGCAGCGCCTTCGCTTCGATCTGACGAATACGTTCGCGCGTCACCCCAAAATGCTTCCCGACTTCTTCCAGCGTATGATCCTGTCCATCGACCAGCCCAAAACGCTGCTCCAACACTTCGCGTTCGCGTTCGCTCAAAATACCAAGCGCTTGACGAATCTGTTCTTTCAAAAGCTGACGGCTTGCTGCATCAACCGGACCCAACACCTTATCATCTTCAATGAAGTCACCCAGCAGGCTGTTGTCTTCCTGACCGATCGGCATTTCCAAACTCATCGGCTCTTGTGACAGCCGCAGAATCTTCCGTACCTTTTGCGCCGCGCGGCGGAGTTTGCGCGTCAAACCGGGATCCATCTTGATCCCATCGCGGCGTATCTGCTTGATCGCTTCGGTTTCTTCCGGGGATAAGAAATCGAGTTCAAGCGCGATTTGCTCCGCGCTCGGTTCTGCCCCAAGCTCCTGCTGAAGCTGGCGCTGCACGCGCATCAAGCGATTGATCGTTTCAACCATATGCACTGGAATGCGAATTGTGCGCGCTTGATCCGCGATGGCACGGCTGATCGCCTGACGAATCCACCATGTGGCATACGTGCTGAACTTGAAGCCTTTGGTGTGATCAAACTTGGCGACGGCGCGCAGCAAGCCGATATTGCCTTCCTGAATCAAATCGAGAAAGTTGATTCCGCGTCCCATATAGCGCTTCGCTACGCTCACCACAAGGCGAAGATTCGCACGTGTGAGCGCTGTCGCCGCGAGTTCGTTCCGCTCGTCGATGATCTCGTAAAGATCAGGGAGATAGTCGAGCGAATGCGTATCAGCGCGCAGCCATTCGTTAAACTGATCGGTCGTGGGAAGCTCACCATGTTTCGCGATGTGGCGGCGAATCTGGCTTTGAGAGATTGGCGGAAGCAGCAGCAGCCCGTGTACCACGTTGAACAACCGCCGAGCGAGTTCGTTCCACGCTTCCTCGCGTCCCCACTCACGCTGACGCAGGTATTCGCGCGTGTACGAAACCCCGTTCGCATCAGGGTTATCCATCATAAACTGCACTTCGCCGATTAATTCAGCGAAATCAGGTGGCGCAACATTTTTGAAGCCCTTGAGCGCCGCCAACACATCAAGCCAATTCTTGCGTACATACGCGTATGCCGCTTCCGCGATTTCACGCGGTTCGGTCACCCGCTCACTATCGGCAGACTCGCTATCCCCTCTGACTTCCAGCAGCATTTGATAATAAAGCTGCTCGGCGGCGATCTGCGCGCTCAACCATGTTTCGCGGTTGGTATCCAACAGCGTGACCTGCCCGATTTCCTTGAGGTACATGCGCACCGGGTCGTCTGCGAGCGAACTATCAATGCGCGCGCTCTCCAACAGGCGATCCTCATCCATGTCGTCGAACTCGTCATCGCCCAGTTCGAATGAGTCGTCATTCCCTATGGCAACGTCATAGATCGAATCATCCGCAAGGTCATCCCCCAAATCATCCCCAAGTGCATCGTCCTCGAAATCAAAATCGTCGGCGCTGTCTTCCGCTTCATCAGCGCCCGCCTTCTTGAATTCGTCCTGATCTCCTGCTTCGGAGTGCCCGTTGACCGGTTTGTTACGCCTTTTTGCCATGCTTATTCCTGCCCGACCCCTTGCTCAACGCTGCTTCGATTCGTCCCCGCGCATAAATCGTAATGGCGTTGACATCCTCCAGCGTTTCGAGCTGATCCCCATCCCCGTTTTCCATCTGCATGAAGACGATCTCTTGACTCACACGCTTCAGGCGCTCAATTCGCAGCCGGAGCGCATGTTCGAGAATTTCCGCCTGATAGTTAACCGCACCGTTTGAGCGTTCATTTTGATGAATCACAATCGGTAGGTCTTCCGACAGTCCAAACTGCAAACGCGGGCGCAGTGCATCCCAAGGATCGCTCAACAACTGTTCGATCTGCGCCAGCAAGTCATCATCTGCGTGTTGTTGGATGTAATCGTAAACATCCAAGTCATCTTGCGCCAGCGCATTACCCAGCAAAATGATCAACGCCTGATGATCCGTCCGGCTAAAATCATCCGCCCCAAGTTCTGCTAGAGGTCCCTGTGCTAGTGCTGCACTCTCCCCGGCGATCTCACGCAGTTTGCGGTTGACATGATAAATCAAATCTGGCTGTTGGAACAGGATGCGTAAGCAGTAGCGCTCCCATTCTTCGGCTTCACGGCGGATTGGTGCTTGAGTCAGCGGTGGTTTGGGCGGGATCGGGCTGTCGAAGTTCGGCACGTCCGCAAACGGATTGTCGTAGAAGATATCCGGCGGCGGTTCAGGTGCATCACTGAGAGGGCGCGGCGCAGCGGTGCGGGTGGCTCTGCCCTGCTCCGCCGCCCATGCCAGCAAATCACGCTCTGGAATATGCAGCTTGAGGGCGAGTTTTTGCAGACTGTCGCGCTTGTAAAGATCGTTTTCGGTCATGAGCAGGATCGGCAGCAGGCGGCGTGCTGCTGATTCGCGTTCGATTACGCTGGCGTTGGCAGGGAGAGTTCGCGCTTCCCATTCGATCACGAAGTCCGCGACCGGGAGCGCTTGATTCACGAGTTCGCCCCACGCGCCCGGTTGTTCACGGATGAGATCGTCCGGGTCTTTTGCACCGGGGAGCGTCAAAATACGGAACTCAACCGCCAGCCGTCCGGCGTAATCTTTCGCCAGCGCTTCACGCGCCACATCAAGACTGCGGCGCATGGCGTTTTGTCCCGCAGCATCCGAGTCAAGCGCCATAATGATGCGTTTCGCCCACTTGGGCGCGATCAAGTTCAACTGCGCTTCGGTGAGCGCCGTTCCCATCTGCGCGACCACATTGCTATATCCCGCTTGATGCAGCGAGATCGCGTCCATATAGCCTTCGACGATCACAGCGGTTTCGCCGTCGCGGATCGACTTGGATGCGATATCCAACCCGAACAGCAGGTGACTCTTGTCGAAAACCAGCGTTTGCGGACTGTTCAGATACTTGGGGTTATCGTTCGGATCGAGCGCACGCGCCCCAAACCCAACCACCCGACCGCGTTCGTCACGGATCGGGATCATCAAGCGGTTGCGGAACTTGTCATACACGCGACCGCGATCATTTTTGGAAAGCAAGCCTGCGTTGATCAGGTCATCTTCAGCGATGCCTAAATGAGTCAGCGCCTCATGGAGCGCACTCCATCCCGCCGGAGCGTAGCCGATCCCGAAGCGGCGGATCGTCTCGTCAGTCAAGCCGCGCTTCACCCGCGCATACTCAAGCGCCGCCGCTGCACCCGGATCACTTGAATCAAATAGGCGCTCATGGAAGTAATCCGCCGCCGCGCTCAAATGAGCACGCATTTGATCCCGCGCAGCGTCTTTTTCTTTTTGTTCGGGCGTTTGCGGCTTGAGTTCGACGCCGGCGATCACGGCGAGTTCTTTCAGCGCCTCCGCGAACGTCCAACCGTTCTGCTTCATGGCGAAGAAGAAAATATCGCCGCCTTCGTTGCATGCGCCAAAACACCGGCAGGTCTGCTTGACGGGATCAACCACGAACGAGGGCGTTTTTTCGGCATGCCAAGGGCACGGGGCTTTATAGGTGCGCCCCGCTTTTTTGAGCGGCACAAAGCGGTTAATATAATCGACAATATCCAGTCGTTGTTTAATTTCATCAACTGGAGATGACATGACGGGCAGCCTGATCCTGATGTTGTATTTGGATCAGGAAGTATAGTCGATGGCATGTGATCGGCACAACCGCACTTTGGTGGAATCGATGTTAAATCTGTCCTCCGCTGTTGAACAGATGAGCGGTTGTTACGCTAAAAAAGCGTGGATCATCACCATTATATACCTTGACAGTTATATAACCAGTATGGTATATTCACTCTATGACGACAATCTACGAGGCGTTGGCAGACCCGACGCGCAGACGCATATTGGAACTGCTCCGCGAACGCCCCCGGATGGTAGGTGACCTTGCAGACCTCTTAAATATCAGCCAACCGGGAGTCTCAAAACAACTTCGTGTGCTCCGCGAGGTTGGTTTGGTGCAGGTGCGCCAAGATGCCCAGCGGCGTTGGTATGAACTCCGCTTGGAGCCGTTGATCGAACTTGATCAGTGGCTCGCTGCTTTCCGGGAATCATGGGAGCGCAGATTGGATCGTCTGGATGCCTATCTGAACGAACTGCAAGGAAAAGAGGAGACTGATGACCACGAATAGCAATTCGACCCACATCGATTCGAACGGCAATATGGTGTTCACCCGTGTTTTCGACGCGCCGCGCGAACTGGTGTGGAAAGCGTGGACGGAACCGGAACATCTCATGCGCTGGTGGGGACCAGCTACGTTTACCTCCCCTGCTGCGAAGATTGATCTGCGTGTGGGTGGGAAGTATCACTGGTGCATGCGCTCACCAGAGGGGCAAGATTTCTGGAGCACCGGCACATTCCGCGAAATCTCCCCGATGGATCGGTTGGTGATGACGGATGCGTTCTCGAATGAGCAGGGCGACATCGTCTCCCCGACTGAATACGGACTTCCCGCCGAAACCGCGATGGAATTTCTCTTTTCGCTGACGTTTGAAGACCTCGGTGGCAAAACCCGTATGACGCTGGTTCACTCCGGTATGCCCGCTGGCGAGATGCGCGAGATGAGCCTTCAGGGCATGAACGAATCGCTCGACAAACTGGCGGAAAGCCTCAAGCAGCCGCAGCGCTAATCCCCGACAGTGACGAGTGGTGAAAACGTCCATCACTCGTCACAATTCGCGTATAATTGATTGCATCAGCAAACGCACATGAGGAACTCCCCATGACCGATGTGGAGCGCGTCAAAACGACCGCCGAGGAGTATTTGCGGCTAGTCTCTCAAGAGCATGACGGCATCATCGAGCTTATCAACGGCGAACTGATCATCTACGAGGGGGACGACGTACCGAAAGACGATCATCAACTGATATCAAGCAGTATCTTTCTTGTGCTGCGATTACTTCTTGGGCGCGAACGTGTCCGTTATGCCCCCGTCAATGTGTATTTGGATAGCGAAACCTACGTCGAACCGGATATTTTCTGGGCGGGTGCGGCGGACAGCGTGTGCCAGTTGAACACCGAAACGGGATTTTGGTACGGCGCTCCTGCGTTGGTTGTCGAGGTGCTTTCGCCTTGCAGCGTCAAGAGGGATCGGATTGAGAAATTCGCGCTGTACGAAAAACACGGTGTGCGTGAGTATTGGATCGTCGATCCTGAAGGCTTCGTCTTAGAGGTGTATACGCTTGAAAACGGGCGGTATCAGCGGCACGGCGCGTATGCCCCCGGTATGAGCTTCGCCAGTCCTCTACTCGATCATACGTTTGATGTTCATGCGCTGTTCAACAGCTAATCAAGAATTCTCCGCCGCGCATCTTCGACAAATCGAACGGTTTCTTCGTAGGTCAAATCCGTATGGGCAGGATCATGGCGTGCAGCCCACGCCCGACGAATGAGCGGCAGCCATGTTTCCGGCAGATGCGTTTCCGCCTGATCTTCGGCATACGTGATGTAGAATTTCCACTGTTCGGCGTGTTCGCGGATCGTGTCGATGAATTCCTGTTCGCTGATTGGCGCGATCAACGTTTGCGGTGGTTCTCCATACAACGTAACGCCATACGTCCGCACGAAATACCAATTCATCAGCCAAGCCCGATCCGCGTCGATGATATGAAACGGCTCACCGGGGCTGATATTCCCCATGCGGTGGGTTTCGGTGCGGAACATCTGCAAGCCGCGCCGCGCCATATACTGAACTTCGAGCCGGTGATCCCATGCCGGGTGACGCTCCGCGAATGCCGCGTGCATACGGGCAACCGCCTCCCCTTCCGCATCCGTGAGATCACGGTCAAGCGCCGCTAACGTGTCGATATCGCTGATGCTGGGGTCAAAATCACCCCATACCAGCGAACCGTACACGTAAAAGCCGATCAGGTTTTCACCCAAGACGCGCTGAATATCCGCGAGAAGCTCTTGCAGCAGTGATTGGATCGCGGGATCAATCATGGATTGACCTCAGTTATCCCGCCCCAGCGTGAGCATGATTCCAATTCCCGTCAGCGACATCGCCACAATCACGAACGGCACGCCCCATTCTGCTTCGAATGGCGGAAAAGTCTTGAGGAAGTTCATCCCATAAAAGCCGGTGATCACTGCGAATGCGCCAAACAAAATCGTGAAAACCGTCAGCCGTTTGACGACGATATTCAAGCGGTTGCTCGTGGACGACAAATACAGGTCGATCAAATTGGAAAGGGTATCACGGAAGGTATTCACGCTGTCGCTCACGCGGAGTAAATGATCATACACATCGCGCAAGTAGTAGCGCAGCGCTTCATGATTGATGAACGGATCGCCTTCGCGGGTCAGCACGGCGAACATGTCGCGTTGATGCCCGATCACACGCCACATCTCGCTGAGTGCGCGCTTGAGCTTGAACATCGTCGTCAGGTAAAGTTGGCGCGGCGTCACAAGGATCGCCTCGCCCAATTCATCAATGTGATCGCCGATGGCATCCATAATCGGGAAGTAGCTGTCCACCATCAAATCGACCAACACGTAGAGCAAATACCCGGCGGAGAGCGGTAAACGACTGTTCCCGCGCTTTTCGATCCGGTTGATCGCAGCGGTGATCATCGGCTCATCATCGTCATGCACGGTGACAAGGTAATTCGCGCCAATAAACGCATCGAGTTCGCGGAAGGTGAGTTCCCCGGCGCGGTATTCGACCGGGTTCAGAATCGTGAACAGATAGCCGTCGTATTCTTCAACCTTCGGGCGCTGCCGTTCGTTGAGCGTGTCTTCGACCGCCAACGGATGAAAGTGGAATTGATCCGTCAGAATGCGCACTGCGTGTTCGGGTTCCCTTTTGAGATCAACCCAAAAGAGGCGGGTTGGATCAGCGATGAGTGCTGCAATATCGGGAGAACTTTCCTCGTGACACCCATCCTTGTCAAACGTCCATACGCGCATCATTGTTCCTTCTGGAAAGAAAAAAGATCGAACCACAAAGAGACACTGGTTCTACCGGATTTGGTGGTTATTTAACCCCTCCCCGCTTTCGCAGGGAGGGACTTTTCCCCCTCTACACAGTGGAGGGGGCAGGGAGAGGTGAAAGAAGACCACCCAAAACGTTAGAACACAAAGGGACGGCTTGCGAGTCTACTTTGTGGTTCACATGGTTTTTAGAACCCGCTTAGATGACTCAAATCAGCGCGACCGCGCTGCATGGCGGCGATTGCCTGAAGCAGTGCATGACGATTCGCGCGCAGTTCCGGTTCAGGCGCATTCACAAGCACGCCATCCCCCTTGCCCGTGCCGAAGAACGCGGTAATCGCAGGAAGCATCGGAACGAAGGCGTTGAGGAAATCATCCACGCCGCCCTCCGGCGAGCGTTTTTCCGCCGCCGCTT
>JAPKMU010000500.1 GCA_026645745.1 Anaerolineae bacterium
CAATTGAGCCGGTGCCAGCGGGCAGCGGCGACCATGTAAACGTACCGTTCTCGTCTGTTGTGAATTGTCTTGTCCAATGATCGGTTCGAAAAGTGTATTCGATGTAGATCGGGACGCTCCACCGAGGATGTGGAGGTGCCGGACGCCCCTGTAATTCAAGCTCAAAGGTGACAGAAGCATTGTACAGCGTGGCGGTATCGCAGTCCCAAGGCTCGCCAACGCTGAGGTTCACCCCTTCGATTGTGAGTGAATAGGCTCCCGCTGTCGAAGAATAAACACGCGCGTAGTAACTTCCCGGCGGCTGCGGACTCAGCGTAATGATGTACGGTGGCAAACTTTCCTGTGCATAAGGGGAAGTTAAGCCGTATGGCGCGCTAGCATATTGTAATCCTGTCGAAGGATCGCCTGTACCCGGAAGGACGGCGGTCAAGCGAAGCGGAACCGGATTTGCGCCGCCGATAGTGAATGGAATGATTTCCCCGTAGTACCCGCCCGGATACTGATCACATATGTCCAGTGTGCTGTTCACGAGGATTGTATCTGTATACTGGCGGATATTGCCATCTGCGACTGTGCGGGCAGATCCGATGGACAGCATGATCACGAGAAGCACTACGGAAACCGCAGCGGTTTTGGCACGCATGGCAGTCCTTTCGCATTGACTTATCGCTTATAAGAATACCTCACATTCTTAGGTCTGATCCACAAAAAAACGCGGAGGACACAGAGCGTAAATTTCTCGTCTCTGCGTCCTCCGCGTTCTCGGCGGTGATTTGTTTGTCGGTCTTTTACTTCAACTCCAGCGACTTGCTGCTGATCACATTCGCCGCCAGCGTGACAAACTCATCGACCGGGAGCGCGCCCAAGTCCTCATCCGTCCGCAAGCGCACGCTGACCGTCCCGTTTTGCGCGTCACGGTCGCCCATGATCAGCAAATACGGAATGTGGCGTTCGCGTCCGGCGGCGATCTTCGCCTGCATCCGGTTCTTACTCGCGTCAATTTCGACGCGCAGACCACGCGCACGCAGTTTGTCCGCCACGCTGTTCGCGTACTCGATATGCCGATCCGTGATCGGGATCAACAGCGCTTGCACGGGTGACAGCCACGCCGGGAATACCCCCGCGAAGTGTTCGATCAAAATGGCGACGAACCGTTCGACCGAGCCGAACAGCGCGCGGTGGATCATGATCGGACGCTTGCGCGTGCCATCCTCCGCCACATATTCAAGTTCAAAGCGGGCGGGCAGCACATAATCGACCTGCACCGTGCCCAACTGCCATTCGCGCTTGAGCACATCGCGCAGCACGAAATCGAGTTTAGGTCCGTAGAATGCCGCTTCGCCGGGTTCGACTGTGTGCGGCAAACCGAGTTCTTGGCACGCCTGAACAATTGCACCTGCGGCGGCATCCCACAGCGCATCATCCCCGACAAATTTATCGCTTTCGGGGTCGCGTGTGCCGACGCGGGCGCGGAATTCCGTAATGCCGAGCGTGCCGACGACGTGTTGGAAGAAGCGCACGACTTCCTTAAACTCGTTCAGCAGTTGGTCCGGCGTGACGAAGATATGCGCGTCGTCCTGTGTGAAACCGCGTACCCGCGTGAGTCCCGTCAGTTCGCCCGATTTTTCGTAGCGGTACACCGTGCCAAACTCGCTGTAACGCAGCGGCAGTTCACGATAGCTGTGCATCTCGCTTTTGTAGATCATGATGTGATGCGGGCAGTTCATCGGTTTGAGCATGAACTCCTCCTCATCCACCTGAATCGGCGCGTACTGGCTGGCGCTGTAATACGGGTAATGCCCACTCGTCTTGTACAGATTCACATTGGCGATATGTGGCGTCACCACCGGGCGATACCCGCGTTCGATCAGCAGATCGCGCAGCCATGTTTCAAGCGTGTGACGGAGCATCGCCCCGGCGGGTTTCCACAGCGCCAAGCCCTTGCCCACCAGCGGACTAAACGTGAACAGGTCAAGTTTTTCACCGAGAATGCGGTGATCACGCTTCTTCGCTTCTTCGAGCGCGTGCAGATACTCGTCCAGTTCGGGTTTCGTCTCAAATGCTGTGCCGTAGATGCGTGTCAACTGCGGGCGCTTCTCGTCACCGCGCCAATACGCCCCGGCGGGCAGCTTGAACGTAATACTGAGTGCGTCCGGGTTGATTTCGCCCGTCGCTGGGACGTGCGGACCGCGACACAAATCCGTGAATGTATCCTGCGTATAGAAGCTGATCTTCGCGGCGGGTTCAGCGATGCGATTGCCGTTTTCGTCCTCGCGCCCGTTGACCAAATCTTCGATCAATTCGAGCTTAAACGGCTGCCCTTGAAACTGCGCGCGCGCTTCATCCGGCGTCACTTCCCGGTATGTGAACGGGTGATTTTCGCGGACGATTTCTTTCATCCGGTTTTCGACCCACTGCAAATCCTCCTCCGTGATCGCACGGGGGAGCGAGAAATCATAATAGAAGCCGTCCTCGATGGGAGGTCCAATGGCGATCAAGGCTTCAGGGAAGCGCTCCAGCATTGCTTCCGCCATGATATGCGCCGCCGAGTGGCGGATTCGATACAGGCGGCTTTCTTCGTATCGCTGCGACATGTTTGCTCCGTCGTTATTCAGGTCACAGGGACATTCCCCATGACGGATATGCACAAATATGAAGGGTGATCGCCCCTCATTATACCAACGCGAATCAAGTTCGCCCGATTACCACTTTGTCGCCCAATCAGGCGCTTGAATCGGCTCGAACGTTTGCCCGTTGAAGTCCGCGATCAGGGTGCGGTTTGCATTCGGCTCAGCCGGATCGAGCGCGTACAACATGCCATCGACTGCGCACACCAAGCGCCCCCGGTGATCCCAATCCGCCCATGTGGTGTGTCCGTTGATCATCACCGAATCACCATCTGGCAGCGGCTTCACCGAAAACATCCGGTATTGGCGCTGACGCGACTGATCGCCGATCATCCATCGACCCTCTAACCGGAAGCTGCCGTCCGGTTGATCGTGGTAAAACTCGTATGGCTTTCCCTGCTGCCACAACTGCCCCAATTCGGCTTCTGTGAGGTTCGGATTAATCGGCTTCCATCCTCGATAAGCGCTGAAACCGCGAAACCGGTCATCGTTTGTCACCGCTTCCGTGTATTCAACCCGTTTGAGGGTGTGTGGCAGCGGATGATTGGGGTGTGTCTCCGGTGCGGCGCTCACGAATACGCGGCGGTTATCCAAGAAAATGCCGCCGCCGCCCCATGTATCGAACGCATTCCA
>JAPKMU010000501.1 GCA_026645745.1 Anaerolineae bacterium
CCTCACCCCCCGCCCCCCTCTCCATCGCAAGCGATAGAGAGGGGGAGCAGATCACTTGTTTTCTCCCCTCTCTAACCGAAGGTTGGAGAGGGGGCGGGGGTGAGGAGCATTACAGCAAGCGAGAAGTGTTGTCCTGTCAACCGAATTCGGGGAGGGGAGACGAGCGACGCGAAGTGGGGGAGAGGTCAGTGTGTGCGAACGGCAAAACCTTAATTTGATGCCTATGGGGACGGACTTACAGCCGTCCCTTTTTGTTTTCGTAGGGCGGCGCGATCATAATCCATTGTGCTTTATCGCTGTTGAACAAAAAGGGGCTGTGATGCGCCGCAGTCGTGTTT
This sequence comes from Anaerolineae bacterium, assembly GCA_026645745.1. GTDB lineage: Bacteria > Chloroflexota > Anaerolineae > Aggregatilineales > Phototrophicaceae > Flexifilum. The sequence goes on from JAPKMU010000501.1 coordinate 339, forward strand.
TGCTCTTTCTGGTACTTCTTGCCATACCGCTCATCGTTTTGGTCGTTTTTGTTGCCGCCCGTAATGCAACACCTAGTCCGCATTTGCCCGCATCCGTCGGTGAAATGGACGCGGTGTTTGCCCAAGCTGTACAAGCGGCTGAATCGGGTGATTACGCCGCAGCTTTAGACACAGTGAATCAGATGATCGCGCAATTTCCAGAACATGCCGCCGAAGGATACATGCTCCGCGCCACGATCTATTACGTCATGGGCGAGCATGAGCAGGGAATATCAGCCGCGAGCGAAGCCATTCGGGTCAATCCAACTTGGCTTCCTGCCTACTACATGCGCGGCATGATCCTGCTTGAGCAGCATGAATACGATGAAGCACTCGCTGATTTTGACTATATTCTCACCGTTGATCCTGATTACTCCGACGCCTTCTATGGGCGCGCTTCTGTGTACATGCAAACGGGGGATTTTCGGGAAGCGCGCGAAGCCTACAACACCGCAATCGAACTGAACGCGGAAAACATCGATTATTATCTGGGACGGGCGTGGCTTCGTTGGACGTTGATCAATTTCTCGGGTATGCAGGAAGATGCCTCGCGCGCCTTAGAACTTGATCCGAATAACAGCACGGCTTATGCATTACTTGCTTATGCGCACACTGCCAGACATGAATGTGAGTTAGCGCAGGACGCGCTTGATCAGCACACTGCCCTTGCCGGAAACGCAGTGGATCGCAACCTGATCGATTACTACCAGCGCGAATGCGGTTAGCCGCGCGGGGAGCTTTTTGTTAAGCCTTGGATCAACACAACCCACTATTCCCACGTTACAATGGGCGCATGTACGCTTTAATTCAGTAAGGAGCGGTTTTGAGCGCTCAATCGACCCCCTTTCGACTGTTCAACACGCGGCGCGGGCGGGTGATCCGCGAAAACCTGACCGCGTATCTGTTCGTCACTCCGGCGATGCTCCTCGTGTTCACGTTCGGCGTGTTTCCGGTCGCATTCGCGTTTTTCGTCTCGCTGCACCGCTGGCGGCGTTTCCCCGGTGAGTATCTCGGCTTAGACAACTATGTGCGCGGCTTAGGCGATTTCGCGTATGTCGTGTTCTTCTGGATAGCCATCGGCGCGGTTGTGTACGGGTTCACGCTGCTGCGCAAACTGTTCAAACAGCCGGAAAAACTCCGCGCGCTGCTCTACCTCATCCCCGGCGCGATCAGCGCGGCGGCGGTGCTGTTATTCGTCAACTGGGCGGCGATCCTGCTGCCGATCATCTTAAATATTCCGCAATCCTTACGCGGTCAGCAGCAGTCACAAGGCTTGTTCCTGAGCGCACTCAGCGCGAGTTTTCAAACCCCGGAAGCGGCAGCAGTCGGGACTCAATTCTTAATCGCGCTGATCGGTGCGTTCGTCTCCGGCTGGATTGTGTGGCGCGTCGTGCGCGGCTCAAAACCGGGGGCGTTCTGGTTCTGGGCGACTTCCGCATGTTTATCCGCTGCGACGGGCGTGCTGCTGATACTCCTGACGATCAGCGAGATCAACACAGCGCTTGAAGCAGCGCGGGCAGCGGGCGAAAGTCTGCCTGTATGGTCACAGGTGATCCTGATCAGCGTCGGTGCGATCCTCGTGGGCGCGGGCTACTGGCTGTGGACGCGCACGGCGCGCAGTTACGAAGGCAGCCGCGCATTCTTGATCAAGGCGCTGATCGCCATACTGCTGGCGGCGGGCGGCGTGATCCTGATCATGGAAGTGCCGCGCGCGCTCACGCTGGCGGACGATGATGTGCTGCACGGTTTTAACATCACGGTGATGTTTGTCCTCGGCACTGTGCCGTTTCAATTGGGAATCGGGCTGTTCCTCGCGGTGCTGCTGTTCCAAAAGATCAAGGGAAAAACCCTGTTCCGCGTGGTGTACTTTTTACCGTATATCATGCCGTTCGTCGCCACATCGATCGTGTTCAGCCAATTGTTCTCGCACCGCCCGGATGCGCTCGTCAACAATGTCATCAACTTCTTCGGTATCCCGGATCAAAAATGGCTGCTGGAGCCAATCGGCGTTGGGACGCTGATCTTAGGCGAAAACGCGGGCATCTTGTCCGGTCCCGGTTTAGCGCTCGTCGTGATTATGATCTATACCGTGTGGACGTACATCGGCTACGACACGGTGGTGTTTCTCGCTGGATTAGGCAACATCCCCACCGAGCTTTATGAAGCGGCGCGCATCGATGGCGCGGACGGGTGGGCGACCTTCCGTCATATCACCCTGCCGCTGCTTTCCCCGACGACGTTCTTTTTGTCGCTGATCGCCATCATCGGCACGTTTCAAGCATTTACGCAGATATGGATCATGCGTTCGCCTGCGTCGGCAAACAGCGTTGACACGATTGGCGTGTACATCTTTGAAACTGCCCGCGCCAGCGATCCAAGTATGGGCTATGCCTCGGCGCTGTCATTCGTTTTGTTCGGCGCAATTCTGATCTTCACGCTGGTGCAGAATCGCATTCAAGGGAGAAAAGTGTTTTATGGATAACGCGCGTCCGCTCCCCGTTCCGCACGCCGACGCTCAAGCGCAAACCGCGCGGCGCAAGCCGATTGACTGGGGGCGCATCCTTGTGTATGCGATCCTGATCGCCGGGTTGATTCAAGCGCTGTTCCCGTTTTTGTGGATGGTCAGCGCATCGCTGATGACCGTTCAAGAAATCCAGTTCGGTCATCTGCTGCCCGCCAACCCGAATTTCGGCAACTACCCGACCGCGTGGGAGATGGCGAACTTCGCCCAGTTCATGTGGAACAGCGTGCGCATCACGTTGATCAATATTGCCGGGATGCTGCTCCTCGCAGTTCCGGCGGCGTATGCGTTCGCGCGGATGAAATTCTTCGGCAAG
>JAPKMU010000502.1 GCA_026645745.1 Anaerolineae bacterium
ACGACTACGAAGCCGACTCACACACTGAGCGTTGACATCATTTTCGCCCCGGTGATCCGCGTCCAAACCTGCTTGGCGGCGATCACCGGCGCGAACGCGAGTACGCCGAACACACTCCCGATCTCGTCACCGAGCGTACTCCCGTCATAGGGTCTGCCGCGCAACCGGTACTGGAGTGCATCGAACATGATGCCGTACACATTCCCGCTCATGATCATGCGGATAGCCGCAAGAATTTCACGCGCGGTTTGCTCCCCATACACCGTAACGATCTGCTGGTAAGCATCACGGTCATAGTTTCCGAGCGTTTCGGCGTAGTGCTGTGCGAACATTAGCGCGGCGGCTTCTTCAGGCGGTGCGTCGCTGAATTCCCCAGCAAGTAACTTCTGGATTTCTTCTTGAGACAGCCCCGCCTTGAGAGAAACCAGCGTATGAAAATAACTGCAATACCGGCAGTTGTTGACGTGCGTCACTGCCAACATCAACCGCTCTTGAAATGCTTTGCTCACCTGACCGCGCCGCTGCGCGGAGATGAAATCCGGTAAAGAGGCAAACGCCGCTTCTAGCACGCGGTAAGATGCCTCGACCGTAAAAACCCGTTGGGTCGCTGTCACGCTTGATATGCCCTTCAGCATCGACGAATGTCTATGATGATCAGACCACACTGACCCACCGTTTTTTACGTCACTTCACATCCTGCCATGCGGTGTGAACGGCATGTTCACCCCGTTTTAGCGCCAGCAGAAGCGCGTCTTGATCAACTGGCAGACTGTATACACGCACCCCAATCGCGTTGTAAATCGCGTTGCAGATCGCAGGTGTGGTGTTGATCGATGGGATTTCGCCCACGCCTTTCGCGCCGTAAGGACCTTCAGCGGCGCGGTGTTCGACCAAGCGCGAGACGATTTCCGGTGAATTCTTGATGCTCGGCATCTTGTAACGCGACAGCAGACGCGTCCAAGGCACACCGTTTTCAATGATGAACGACTCGGTCAAGCAGTTGCCGAGCGCCATCACGATCCCGCCTTCGATCTGCCCTTGCAGTGCCAGCGGATTGATCGCGCGCCCGATATCGGTGCTGCTCATCACTTTGTGAACATGGACTTCGCCCGTTTCGGTATCGACTTCAACGAGCGCGGCTTGAGTCGCGTAGCTGAATGCAAAGTGCATATCACCGCCTGAACCGAGCGGTTGTGTTTTCGGCGCGTGATATTCGTGTTTGGTACGCGCCGCCACGCCGTGACTTTTCATCCAGCGGACGACGCTGCCCAGTTCAACAGGTTCGCGCCGATCTTCGGCATGCATCAAGCCTTCTTCATAGCGGATCGACGTGGGCGCGATGTCCATCATCTCGGCGGCACTTTGGATCATCGCCTCACGGAGCGCAACCGCCGCGAGGCGTGCCGCGTTTCCGGTCATAAAAGTCTGGCGGCTTGCCGTCGTCGGTCCGCCGTTGGGCGTTAAGTCGGTATCACACAGCAGCACGCGCACCCGCTCATAAGCGATGCGCATTTCTTCGGCGGCGCACTGCGCGACCACATGTGCAAGCCCTTGACCCATATCCGCCGCCGCTGTGCGCACTTCAAGCGTGCCATCTTCAAACGCTTCAATCTCGGCTTCGCTCTTATCGGGAGCGCCGCCGCCAAGTCCGGTGTTCTTGTACGCGCAAGCAATTCCCCATGCGAACGCCTTCGTGCCTTCGCGCCATGCCCATTGGAAGCCGCTCCCATTTGAGGCGGTGCGCATGTCGTCGTGCACGTCTTGGATCGTTTCCAACAAGCCGACACTTTCCCGGAGAAGCTGACCAGTTGCCGTCGTCACACCGACGGTTTGCGCGTTGATCCGCCGAATCTCAATTGGATCGATCCCTAGGGCTTCCGCGACGATATCCATGTTCTGCTCGACCGCGAACGCCGATTGAGTCACACCGAACCCGCGAAACGCGCCGCTTGGCACATTGTTGGTATACATGGCGTAGCAGTCGATCTTCGCATTCGGGACGTTGTAGGGTCCCGTCGCATGAGTCGTCGCACGCGTCATCACTTTATCGCTCAACGACGCATACGCGCCGCCGTCGCCGTACAAAGTCGCTTCAACCGCTGTCAGCCGACCGTCACGTTTCGCGCCCGTTTTGATGCGGATAATCGTCGCATGGCGCTTTGGATGGAAAATCAGCGATTCTTGGCGCGTGTACAGCATCTTGACGGGCTTTCCGGTCACCGTCGCCAACATCGCCACATGAATCTGACCCGCGATGTCTTCTTTTCCGCCAAAGCCGCCGCCGATCAGCGTACCAATCACGCGGACTTCTTCTTCCGGCAGATTCATCGCCAGCGCAAGTTGATTGCGATCCTGATACGGAATTTGCGACCCGACATACACCGTTAGTTTGTCGTGATCCGCGTATCCTTTTGGCACGCCGATTGCGCATTCCGGCTCAAGAAAAGCATGTTCGGTTGTGGGCGTGTGATACTCGCGCTCGACGATCACATCCGCGTCCGCGAAACCCTGCTCGATATCGCCGTGACGCACCTTGATATGTTTGAGCAAGTTTCCGGTCGGGTGATTGGGGTGTAAAACAGGCGCTTCTGGCGTGTGCGCGTACACCGGATCAGCGACGACGGGCAGCGGCTCATACTCGACTTCGATCAAGTTCAGCGCTGCATCTGCGATTTCCTGCGTATCAGCGGCGACAACCGCTACAGCATCGCCCACATAGCGCACGACATCACCGCACAATACATCCCAGTCGCGGTGAACCAACCCGTGTTTGTTTTCACCGGGGACATCAGCAGCAGTCAGCACGGCGCGAACACCGGGGAGTGCTTTCGCTGCATCGGTATTGACGCGGATGACTTTCGCATGCGGGTACGGTGATCGCAGTGTTCGCCCATACAACATGCCGGGGAACGTGTAATCGTCGGTGAACTTCGCACGCCCGGTCACTTTTTCAACGATTTCTTGCGGCGGCACACTGCGGCTGATCGCGTTCATCGGTTCATCGACTTCCGGATCGTTCACCGGAAGCGGCGGCAGCCCTCGTTTCACCCGTGCTGCGCTCTTGATCGCCTGCATCACGCTGGAATAACCCGTACAGCGGCATAATGTGTCTTTGAGCGCTGTTTTGATCGCGTCGTCAGACGGATCAGAATCGGCGTCGATCAATGCCGCTGCATTCATGATCAAGCCGGGGGTACAAAAACCACACTG
>JAPKMU010000503.1 GCA_026645745.1 Anaerolineae bacterium
GGCGGTGATCTGGTCGAAACGGTCGGTGCGCTGCGTGACCTCGCCCAGAACACACGGCTGATCATCCTCGGCAACGCAACAGATGGACGGTTCATCCGCGATCTGCTCCTGCTCGGCGTGAGCGGCTATCTCGATTGGGCGGATTCGTTGTGCGAGCTGCTGCCGATTGCGGTGCAAACGGTGCTGCTCAACCGTCCGTTCCTCTCCCCGACTGCCCACGCCGAATATCTAACCGGACTCCGGGAAACGCCCGACTTACGTCCGCTCACCCGTGAGGCGTACCGGATGCTGCACCTGCTCCGCGAAGGATACACGATGGCGCAGATCGCCGCCGATCTGAACCTGCCTGTCAAGCGCACGTACAAAATCCGTGACCGCCTGCGCGAGCGTTTCGGCGCACGCACGAATGAGGAGATGATGGCGCATGCAGCGGAGCAGCAGATAGTATCCATGAGTTCCTAAATGCCTAGAGTCAGGTGCATACCTGCCAGCCAACCCCACCATGATCCGGGAGCAGCCGTATACAGCGTGACGTAAGTATCTAGCGCTTCCGCTGTCTGACCTGACATTTCAAACGATAGTGCCCTCCAGTAATACGCCTCTTGATTGTCCTGATCCGCCGCCGTGATTTCGCTGGTGAGCGCAATAATGCTGTGATAATCCCCGGTCATGAACAACGATGCGTAATCTCGCTGATCGATCCAACGCTGTGCTTCCGTTCGTGTGTCGGGGGTACGGGTAGGATAGATTTGAGTCGGCATTGGCGTGAGCGTTGGCGTAAATGTCGGTATTGGAGTGCCGCTGAATAGCGCAATATCGCAGCCCGCTCGTGCCGGATCGGGACGAAAGTAGCGAAGCGAGTTTGGATCATCAAAGACCCCTTCCCACGTGACACCCGGCAGAAAGGGATCTGCATCCTGAAAGGTATGATCATACCAAGGTTGTTGTCGTTCACGCGTGTAGAAGTCATAGGCAGCGTGACACAGCGTTTCGGCATTGGTGCTGTGTGTATCGAACAGCGCTTGGGTGAGTCCCATTCCTGTCCTAACATATTCAGCTCCTCTGTCATCACCGGAAATGGCTTGAAGCAGCGTTTCGACGTGCACGGTGTCCCCTAGTAGCGCATGAGCTAAGATGCGTCTGCCTAGGAAATATGTATAGATTTGAAGACCAAGGGGCGCATCGCACCACCCTTCAAGCGAAGAGCAACTTAAAAACTCGTCAAATTCGGATTGGTGTTCATCAATATAGACGGTGTATAGCTCGGCTGCGGTCGCAAAATCGCCTGCCCACATCGCTTCTTCCGCATAGCGCGCGGTGCAATCATCCTCTTCTCTAACTTGATTGGGAATGGGTATGTATGCTGTCCCATTCCAATCCACAATTCGCAGGATTGTAGTTCCGCACATCCAGTTGTCCCGGCGATCCTCGATATCCACGAACTCCAATGCCGCGTCATCGTCAACGTTCATCGGACGAGCATATCCCGAATAAAGACGTTCCATATGGTCGCCTCGCCAAGTAAGCAGGTAGGTTTCATATGAGGTGCCGACATAGGAACCGGTCAAAGGCTGGGCAATTGTGAAACGCCAGTCGAGCACGCCATCACCGTTAAAATCTCGCAACCCATTGTTTTCGCGTCCCTGTCCGCCAAGCGAGTTGATGTAAGGCACGGGAACAGGGTAAATACGGTAGCTGTCACCGACCGGCACCGCCGTGAGGTAATTGCGGTAGCGCTCACGCAGTTCATCACCTTCTCGCCATTCAATGTCAAGAATCCATTCCAACTGCCCGTCGCCATCGAAGTCAAGAGACTCCGGTGTCACACGGAACGGGTAGAGTCCGAGCGAAACCCCTGACTCAAATTCTGTGGGATGTTCGAGCAGCCAACGTGTCAAAATGCGCGCCATCCATCGGTTCACATCGATGGAGGGAACGCAACACGCTTGGTCTTGGATTCTGAGAATGGGTTCGGCTAGATAATCTAACGCGTAGGTAAGTTGACGGAAATCAGCCGTTTCGCCATAGCGGGCGATGAATTCGGCTTCTAGAGCCTCAATGAGGAATCCCGAGAACGACGGGTACGAATCTTTCGGCAGTATCCGAGAGATCGGCAGCACATTATATAAGAAGTCGTCCGTTGTGAGTGTGCGAAGCTGATAACTGGGAAGTTGGGACAGTCTCGTTTGTGCCTGTGCCGAAATTGATAGCATTAGGAAGAGAGTAAACGTTCCCAGCAGGGTCATTACACGCTTCAAGGCGAATTCTCCTTCAAGCTTCTATGCTGCGTGCCAAGAAAACTCTGAATTGATTATATCTTGTATTCACCTCGACCGCGATTTCTAGGTGAAAATTCCCCATGTCGCGCCGCTCCGGTCTGTTAGGCTGAAACCAGCTTAGCGAACCGGAGTGTTTTTTATGCGGCGTGTGATCCTGATCTTTCTGGCGGCGCTGTGCCTCGTCACATGGGGCATCGCGGTGTATCTGCTGCAAGCGCGGCTCGTCCCGCGTGTGGTCGAAATCCCCACTTTGATGATACTGCCCTCGCTCACGCCGTCCGTCACCGTCACACCGAGCGCGACTTTAACGCCCACCCATGCCGCCACGCTTACGCCGACGTTCACCTTCACACCTTCCGCGACTGTGCCGACCCTCAGCGCCGATAACCGTGTGTTGGAGATCACCGCGTACATGCCGGGGGTGTATGTGCCGCCGTCGCTCACGCCGATCCCGCCCGGACTGCACCTGATCCCCGCCCCGCCCCACCCGTTTGAGCCGCTCCCCGACGCGACCGATACCGCGCCGCCGTTCACCGGCTGGTTCAGTTTCGAGTCGGATTACCCGCTCGTCACCTATTTTCCGACATGGGAGCGCCGCCTCGCGGACGGGGCAAGCCGGGGACAGTATCACCGCACCGAACAGCCGAACGCCCGCGCCCAGTTCCCGTTTGAGGGGGAAGGGCTGCGGATTCGCTACGTCGCCGCGCCGAACATGGGCACGTTTGAAATCTTCATCGATGGCGTGCGCGTCGCCGTGATCGATGCCTATTCCGAAACGCTCCACTACCCCGGCACAGATGTGTTTTTCGTCGGTTCGGGATTACACACGCTCGATCTGCGCTGCATGGAGGAGAAAAACCCGCGCAGTGAGGGGATCACCTGCGGCTTGGATGCGATTCAGGTGTATCGGGCGGACGCGCACACGCTGA
>JAPKMU010000504.1 GCA_026645745.1 Anaerolineae bacterium
GTGAGCGCATTTCCCAGACTGAGCCGTATCGCGCTGATCGCGTTGTGCCGGTTGGCGGAACGTCAGACCGCAATTGATGCGATCGTGGAGCAGGAGCGGTTCGGGTTGCAAGCGAACCTGCTGTTGGGAGCGCATCGCACATGGGCGACGCTGCACTACCCGAACGGCGCGCAGATCACGTTCGCGTCGATGGAGACGGTGAACGAAGCGGAATTGGTGCTGGAAAAGCTCGACTTCTGGATCGATAGGGCAGGTGGACGCGACTTTGAGAAGCCCGCACCGCCGCCGTACACACTGGCGGCACTCCTCAAGGATGCGGAGGCGAAGCTGTCTCTCGCGCCGGATGAGACGCTGAGGCTGCTGAATGGACTCTACGACTCTGGGTGGATCACCTACGCTGAAAGTCTCATCCCTGCTCCGCTGATTGACGCGGGACGGGCGTACATCACCCGCACGTATGGCGCGGATTACGTTAACACGACACTGAAAACGCCGCTGATCGGACTTGCGCCAGCCGACGTGGAGCGCGTCCCGATGGAGAATCCCGGCGATGGCGCAGCGTTGTATGCCCTGATCTGGCGGCGCTTTCTGGTAGCGCTGATGATGCCGATGCGGCTGCGGAGGTCAGGGGCGCGGGTGCTGGCAGGACGCTTGCGCACCCCCAAGAAGATCGAATTCCGCGCCGCCCATCTGACGATCAGGTTCGACGGTTGGTCGCGTGCGATGCCGGACGATGCACCGGATGGGGACGGCGATCTAAGTACGCTCAAGTCGAGTGATGATGCGCTGCTGCTCAACTTCACGCCGGTGATTCACAACGTGCCGATGCCGGACAGTTTCACCCCGGCAGCCCTGATCGCCCAGTACGGGGCAGCCCATCCGAAACAATGGTCAGCGGCGCTGCAAGAACTGAAGCGTGCGAATGCCGTCAGCGAGCAGCATGGAATGCTGTCACCGACCGAAGACGGGCGCAAGCTGGCGGACTGGCTGCTCACCCGCTTTCCGTCCGTTGTGAGTGAACCTGCTATCGAAGCGCTCGACCGTGACTTGGAACGTATCGCACGCGGCGAACGCACCCGCGTTGAAGTCATGCGCGCCTTCTGGGAGAGGTTGGCGGCGGAGGCTCGTCCTGAAGCCTCCACGCCGCACAAGCCGATCGTGCTGCATGCCGTTGAGGGGGGATCATGACGAACCAACCGCCTAATGTGCCGGACGATCCGTTTCCTGATGAATTGTTCGCCACCAGCGCCTTCGATTATGCGCCTGAGGAAGAAGCGTTCGATCCGTTTTTGGATGCACTGCCGCTCGAAGACGACGTTCCGCTACAGTCTGCGCCGCTTTTGAATGCCGATGAGGGTTGGCGCTGGCACGACGCGGCGATCATCGCGATCGAGCGCAGCGATCAGTACAGCATCGGCGCGGTGGACGTGTACGCCAACACGCACACCGGGGACGTGAGCGGAAGTTATCTTGAATTCGGCACGTTTGAGAACATCGACGATGCCGCAGCGCTCTATCACGACCTGCACGCGGAAATTCACCGGGAGCGGCTGCTTCCGTTTCAACTGGTAGACCTCGCAACAGAACGTGCCGCCGAACAGGGGACTCCCGAATGGCGCGCCGCCGGGGAAGTCGAATTGCACGCTTATGAGCAGATACGGACGCTGGAGACATCGATTCCGCCCGATCTGCCGCCGGAGGACTTCACGCTGGTAGACCTGTTCGATCTCGATACCGAACCGGCGCGTGCGGTCGATTCCAACTCGCCGTCGTTCAAGGCGCTGCACGAGATCGGGGTCACTGCCGATGGCTTCGATCCTGACACCGATCCAGCACCCTTTATCGATGCTGACACCGGCATCGCGTATTGGATCGGCGTGTTTCAACCCGACAAGGACGACCCTTCCAACTGTGTGACGAGCATTCTGACGCTTGGACGTGACGCGAACACGGGCGCAGTTGAGGCGCAGCTCGCCCCATGCGTGCCGGGCGACTGGGAGAAGGCATACGGCGCGGCGGAGTATCTGCTTGGCGTGCTTGAAAAAGGCGATATCGAGCGGACGTTTGATGCGGCGGAAGGCATGGCGCTCGCCGCCGATCAGCGCGCGTTATGGGAGCGCGAGCGCGGGATTCCGCTCGAACCGGACGCGGCGCAGGGCTTGGCGGATTACACGCGCGATCAATGGGAGATTGACCTGTGAGCGATACCTCAAAAAACTTCTCGCTGCGACTCTCCCCGGACGATCACGCGCGGCTTGAATGCGTGGCTGCCTTCTATGCACAGGATCGCACGGGTGCGCTGCGGATGCTCATTCGCCGTGCAGCGATCGGACTGGCACGGGAAGGTCATTTCACCCCGATCACACGCGGGCACGCCGGACGCGATTTTCCAGTGCGCCTGAGGAGAAAGGAACCTGATCATGGCTGATCAAACCCTGCATGAATCGATGTGGGACGACTGGGACGATCTGCCGCCGGAAGACGGCGACAACCCAGCGATCGAAACCTTCCGCGCGGAGTTCGCTAATTCCGCCTATACGTTGCTGGAGCCGCTCGACTCGACGGTCAACTACTCGTTTGAAGTGATGGCATCCGATCCGTGGACGCTGGAGCTGACCGCCGACAAATGGTGGATCGATGACGGTGGGCGGATCGGGCATGAAGGGCAGACGCTCAAGACGTATTCGCTCGAAACGATGGCATGGGAGCAGGAGTGGATACGGCAGGGTGCGGACAATGACCGTGAGAACCTGCTGCTGACGTATCAGGGTGAAGGGTTGGAAGCGGCGATGCGCCACGCCGAGGGGATCGCGGTGGCGAACGGGGAATTGGACGCAAACCGCGCCGATGGTCGGTTGTTCACAGACGGACCCCCGGATCGATTCCTCACGCTGCGGGAAGCGGAACTGCTGGGACACGAAGCGCAGCCGATCACGTTTGAAACACGGGACATTTCAACGCATGAGACGCAAGAAATGCATGCCGTTTCCGCCCATGAGCCGGGGAGCTGGGAGGAACTGGTCGCGGACTTCACCGACGATTCGCCGCTGCTTGAGCGGAAGTCGCATTACTGGCAGATGCACTATCGCCCGGTCGAAACGCCGGAGGGTGAGCCGCTGGGGACGGCGCTGTTCGTGACCGAATTCCCGCAGTTTCCGCCCAACTTCGACGGGGAGATTTCTGAAGACGTACAAGCGCGCACGCT
>JAPKMU010000505.1 GCA_026645745.1 Anaerolineae bacterium
CGTGAAGTGCTTGACTTGGGTATAGTAGACAAGAATCCTGACACACATTCCTGTGATGGAGTGCCGCGCATTGAGCAGTCCGCCAATTTTACCGTCTCATCCCGTATTCGGTGCAGCGCTGTCCAACTACCCGATCAACCGTTTTCCGATGATGATTCTCGGCGGGTTGGTGGTCGCTTTGGGCGGCGTGACCGCCACATGGTTGTTCGGTGAACTCCCGTATGACTGGGCACCGCCCGCCGCGATGCTGTTTATGGGAGTCGTGACCGGGTTAACAGGCTGGATCGCGCTTCACCGCTGGAACTGGGAGATCATCCTCTACGACTTCGGGTTCACACTGCGCGAAGGCTCGGTGTATGTCAGCTTCTTGTACAACGAAATCGAATCGCTGCGGCTGAGGGCGGAGCGTGTCGCGTACTTCGGCGGGCGCTACAAGCGCGTGCTGACAAGCATCACCGTGATCACGGAAGGCGGCGAACATGTCGTCATTGGCAGCCATTATCTGCGCGCGGCAGAGTTGGCGGAGCGCTTACAAGAACGGGTGTACCGCCATCTGCGTCCGATCATCGTGCGAAAACTCGCCTCCGGTGATGCGATCCGGTTCGGCGACACCCTCCGCTTGAGCGCACGCGGTGTTCACGAAAGCGGGCGCGATCTCGCATGGAAGGATTACGGCGGCTACCGCATCGGGGATCGCCAGCTTGCGCTGCTCACGATGAGCGGCGAAGTCTGGTTCTCTCAACCGCTGCGGGAGTATGATAACCTGCCGATCCTGATCGATATCTTGAAAACCCAGCGAAAAGACCGCTAATTGCTATGGATTACGCGATACATCTCTACGTCCCCAAAACCGGACAGCTTACCCCATCCATGATCGAATGGCTGTATCAGCACGGAAACGATCCTGATGCGCCGGAAATGTATTATCCGGTGCGCAAAGTCGATCCACGCACGCTGGCGCGGGTGATCTGGCAGTTTGATAAAACGCTCGATCCGCGCGCGGGTGCGGTTGAAGGCGATGTCGAACTCGTTTATCCGGTCGATGCGATCAATCTGCGGCTGTACTGCCATTCACGCGGGTGCATCGTGTTATTTCCGTATATGGGCGGCGCACTGGCGCGGATCACACTGGGGATCGCCTACACGTACATTCGATTTTTGTACGAAGGCGGCGGCTTTTGGAGCTTTGACCCACAGCTTAACGTCATCAGCTACGCCGATGATTTTCACTCGCTTGACGAAGCGGCGGCACTGATGGATGAACTGCTGCCCAAACTGTTGAATGAGTAAAAAAACGCCGCCGCGTTTGACGGCGGCGGCGCGATTTAGCTGGTCACGCGCTGAAGTTCGCGCACAAACGAGGTGGTTTCCAGCGGCTTGGCGAAGTATGCCTTGAAGCCGACTTCAATCGCCTTAGTCGCAACTTCGGCAGAATGGAACGCCGTCACCGCCACGCATTTCATATGCGCGGTCGCGGCGCTGCGCTGAATGTTTTGCAGCAGCGCCCAACCATCCATCCCCGGCAGCGCGAGATCGATGATCGCTACGTTGTACTCCCCTTGATTGAGCGCATCGAGCGCATCTTCAGCCGTTCCCACTACGTCAAAATCGAGACGGTGGAAACGCAGCATCCGTGCCACCACTTCTTGACCATCGGTATCGTCTTCGACGACGAGAATTCGTTGATTTGTCATTTTCCGTTCCTTAAGACGCCTTCAGCGCAAGCGCAATATCAGGGATATTATCGAGCAGAACCAGCAGGTCGCGCATAAAGGTTGCCGGGGTCAGCGGCTTGGTCAGGTAATTGTGGAAGCCTGCGATGATCGCCCGTTCGCGGTCGCCCTTCATGGCGTGCGCCGTCAGCGCGATCACCGGAATATCCGTCGTCGAGCGATCCTGCTTGAGTTCATACAGCATTTCCCATCCATCCATCACCGGCATCGAAAGATCGGAGATGATGAACTTGGGGTGAATTTTGCGCGCGGTTTCCAACCCGTCGCGCCCATTCGCCGCTGTATACACGGTTGCCCCGTAGAAGCGCAGAATACGCTCGGCAACTTCTAGACTGTCCGGTTCATCTTCCACAACAAGGATGTTCCAACCCTTGAGTAAATCGCGTCGAATTTCAACAGGCATGATGAACATTCTCCTTAGGCGACAATGATAGGTTCAGCTTGTGAGGCTGGTTTAAGAGGGAGCATGATCGTGAAGGTGCTGCCTTTGCCAACTTCGCTGTTCACGCGGATCGTGCCGTCCATCATCACGGTGAGGCGGCGCGCAATCGACAGTCCCAAACCCGTGCCGCCGTACATGCGCGTGGTCGATCCGTCGGCTTGACGGAATTCGTCAAAGATGTAGTTGAGCGCGTGCGGCGGAATGCCAACGCCGGTATCGCTCACCTCAATCATCCATTTGTCATCACCGCTCTTGCTTATATTCAGCTTGACGCTGCCCACATCGGTGAACTTGATCGCGTTAGAAAGCAGATTGACAGCAACCTGTGTCAAGCGGTCGTCATCGCCCATCAGCATATCGGGAAGGGCAGGATCAACCGTGACCTCAAGTGATAGATTCTTCTCGTGCGCCAACACTTCGGTTTCAGACTTCCAGCGCTCCGCCAGCGTTTTTGGCGAAACCGGCGCGTACATGATTTCGATGCGTCCCGCTTCGATCTTCGCCAAGTCAAGCACGCTGTCGATCAAGTCGAGCAGACGTTCGCTGTTTGACTGTACGCGGCTGATCATGTGGCGCGCGTCGTCGTCGACTTCGCCTGCCATCCCCGCCATCATGATGCCTGTGAAGCCGATGATCGCATTCAACGGAGTGCGAAGTTCGTGCGACATGTTGGCGAGGAACTGCGACTTCAAACGCGATGATTCTTCGACCAGCGCCATCGCGCGGCGCACTTCGACCGTGCGTTCTTCGACGCGTTTTTCAAGATTAGCGTTAATGTCGTTGAGTGAGCGGTCGCGCTGTTGAATCGTCTCCGCCATACGGTTGAAGGTCTGCGCAGCCTGTCCCAGTTCGTCGCGCCCAAGATCAGGTGAGCGATACCCATAATTACCACTCTGGAGCGCTTCGGCGGCGGTTTGCAGACGGCGTACCGGTAAAACAACCGACCGCGTAAAAAGCAGACCGACGATGAAGATAGTGATGATCACGGTGAGAAAAGCCAATGGTGAAGCAATCGTGCTGACGGC
>JAPKMU010000506.1 GCA_026645745.1 Anaerolineae bacterium
GGGGCTTCCACGGGTGGGAAGCGCGGATCTTCGCGCACATCCTTGACGAGAATGGGCTGGGCAGACTGCGCCATTTCCTTGAAGAGCGCGCTATCTGTCACCGCAACCGACAAGCCAAGGCGCTGCTCTACATCGGAGAAGCCGCGCGTGGAGGCGACGGTGAGGCGGTCTTTTTCACGCAGCCAGAGTGTGGCGGTATCGAACGGCAGGATGGGCTTGAGCTGGTCTAGCAGGGAACCGATCAACTGGTCGCTGCTCAGGCTCGAGGTCAAAGAAACTGAAGCGTCGTTGAGCGCCTGCAACTGACCGGCGCGTTCCTGGGTCGCCTGCACGAGGCGCAGGTTATCCAGCGACAATGCCACCTGCTGCGAGAGGGAGATCAACAGGGTTTCATCTTCCGGGCGGAAGGCGCTGGTCGTGTTGAAGTTATCGAGAACCAGCAGACCCAGGTTTTGGTCGGCGGAGATGATGGGCACAAGCAGGCAGGAGACGGGCACACGCCCGCCGGTTGCCTGACGATATAACGCGAGGTTATCTGCGCCGAGGTTGTAATCGCGCGCGAAATTGATCTCGTCCACTCGGCGCGATTTACGGTTCAAGAAGGTATTCCCGGGCAGCGCTTCGCCGGGGCGATAATTGATGTATTGCATGCTGTCATTGTCGGCGTAGCCCGAAACGGCGCGCGGTGAAAGCATTTCGGTCTTTGCGTTCCAAAGCAGCACCACGCCCGCATGCGCATGCTGGATGACGCGCCGCGCGCTATCCAAAAGGGATTTGACGATCGCATCGGAATCCATCCCCGATAACTGGCGGCTGAAATCGAGCAGGAGATTGACCTCGTCCAACCGGCGGCGGGTCTGGTTCAGCAATGAGATGTTTTGCAGGATGAGGGAGGTCTGCTGGGAGATCTGGGTGTAGACCTGAATGTCCTCGTCGGTGAAGTTGGGCATCGGCTCAGGGCTGGTGGCGAGCATGGCAGCCACCGGTCTGTTTTCCACAAGAATAGGCAGACAGATGACACCCTTGGCGCGCAGGGAGGTGAGCAGGGTGGCGTCGCGCCACTCGTCGTTCTCGTCGAGGTTGGGGATGAGGATGGGCGTTCCGTTCTGCAAACAGGCGCGCAGCGGGTTACGCTGACCGAACAACGCTTCCACGTTCGTCGAACGCGGCAGGCTGCCCATGACGTGCTGCAGGTGCGGTCCTTCGGGGGTGTTCTCCGCCACGAGTGCCACAGACATGCCCAACTGCGTCAGGGTCTCACGTCCCAACGCAGAAAGTGCCGAAGCTGCATCCAGTTGGCGGCTGACGGATTCGGTGATCGCCAAACCGGCGCGCACACGCTGGGCGCGTCGGTCGAGGTTGTGAAGCGAAATCGTCTGTTCGAGGTCTTTGCGTAACAGCACCGGCAGGTCGTTCTGGGTGATGTTAAGCAGTTTCTGCTGGCGTTCCAAGGCGGAGGAAAGCGAATCAATACGGGAGCGGAGTTCTCCCTGCCGCATTGTGTTGCTGATCAGTAATGCAGCTTGCGAGGCGAAAACCTCCACCGATTCGATGGTGGCAACATCGGGGCGAAGCCCGTTGGATGGGTCATCGAGGCTGACAAGCCCCACGATCTGTCCTTCCGCGTTTTCGAGCGGGATGATGAAGAAGTCGTTCGCATCCCACATGTTCGCGGTCTTCACGACAGGAGCAGTTACATCCATCAGGGTAATACTGTGCATATCCGGCGGGAAAACCGGAGTCTGGTCGGCGGGGATGAAGTAGGAATGGCTGATCTTGAATTCGGAACGCATGAGTTGTTGGACACTGGCAAGAGGCTGCTTGCGGGATAACAACTCACTCAACATTTCCTGCGGTACGCCCACCGCGGATACGCGTCTCAACAGACCCGTATCCGGTTCAAGGATACTGACCAATACCACCCGGAAGGGGGATGCATCGCGAATGCCGCGGGCGATGATCTGCAATGCCTGGTCGAGCGGCTGGTCGTGCCCCATCGAATAGCTGACTTCGGTCAGGCGTACGAGCGTCTCGGAGCGACGGCGCATCAATTCACTGCGCTGCCGTTCGGTCTGGTAACGCTGGGTGTTATGAATGGCAGTGCCAGCCTGTACCGAAAGCATTTGGACCAATTCAAGAGACTCGGCGGTAAAGAACCTCAAGCGATTGGAATGAAGTGAGATCAAGCCGACTGCGCGCGATTGATGGAAGATCGGAACAACCATCCCGGAACGGGAACCGTCGTGTGGGGGCAGCAGACCTTCTTGAATGAAATCCGAAACGATATAAGGCTCACCCTTCTTGAGGGCGACGCGTTCGGGTTGAGTCAGCTCGGGTTGGCGGGCGCAGCCAACCGCAACTTGAAGACGCGGATCGGTGGAATTGCCGCCCTGCTCGAATAGCAGGGTGGAGGCGCAGTCGGCGCTCGTCAGGTGCAGGCTTTCATCGTTCAAAACCTGGAGCAGTTGCTTCACATCCGGCAGGGAGCCTAATTCGCGCGTAGCGCGAATGACAGCAGCGAGCCGTTCCACTCGACCCCGCAGTGCTTCGTCGGTTTGGGCAAGCAGGCTGGCAGATTCAAGGGCAGAAGCGATCTGTCCTGCTGCGGTGGAAACCACCTGCAGATCGTAAGCGTTGAAATGCTCGGCTTTATAGCTGCCCAACATCAATTCGCCAAGGCTGCGTTCACGGACCACAAGCGGAACGACAATGGCAGATTCGATGGTCAGGGCGTTCACCAGCGGTCGGTAAACAGGCAGAATTCTCCGGTCTGTGCTGAGGCGACCGGATAGAAATGGCTTTTGACTGCCGGAAACGGTATTCCGGTAATTGGGGTCATCCACAAAGATTTGAAGAAAGTCCCTGCCGATCTCATCCGAAACCCCGAACATGGATTCGGGACTCAGTCGCAAGACACCCCGATTCTCGTCCATGAGGAAGATCGCGGCGGTATCCGCCTGGAATAGGTGGGCGAGTTCCTGCACTGAATATTTGAGAATTTCCGGCAGAGTGGCGGCAGAGGAGGCAAGGCTTGCGATACGACGCAGCGCGTCGGCGCGTTGGGCTCGGGAGCGGGCTTGCTGCACCAGCAGCACATTCTCGATGATGGCAGCCGCCTGATTCGCGACGATGTTCATCAGGCGGATCTCTTCTGCGGAGAAGGCGATCACTCCCTGAGTGTGGTGCCCGATCTGGA
>JAPKMU010000507.1 GCA_026645745.1 Anaerolineae bacterium
CCATCTCATGATAGTAGATCGGGTAAGTTTCGTGACCGGGGCTGAAGTAGAAGACCTTCCCACGCCCGCGATAAAAGCACGCGCCGCTGCGGAATACTTCGCCGCCTTGATACCAGCTCACAAACACGAGCGAGTCCGGTTCGGGAATACCAAAGGGTTCACCATACATTTCGCTGTGCGCGATCTCAAAATGATCTGGAACGCCTTCAGCAATCGGATGTGCCGGATTCACGCACCACACGCGCTCGCGTTCGCCCATTTCACGCCACATCAGATTACAAGTCGTTCCCATCAAGCGCTTGAAAATCTTGGAAAAGTGTCCGCTGTGCAAAACGATCAAGCCCATCCCGTTGAGCACGCGCTGATGAACCTTATCCACGATCTCGTCTTTGACATCCCCATGCGCCATATGCCCCCACCAGATCAGGACGTCGGTCGCATCAAGTACAGCGTCGGTAAGACCATGTTCCGGTTCATCGAGTGTCGCCGTTTTGACATCAAAACCGTGCTTGCGCAATCCTTCCGCGATTGCGCCATGAATACCCTGTGGATACAGGGCTGCAATATCAGGACTCTTCTTTTCATGTCGTCCTTCGTTCCAGACCGTGACTCGTAATGCCATGCTAAGGTTTCCTTTGTAAATTTGTGTGCAACCAAGTGTTTGAGTCTATCGTATCCCCTGCATACAGGGTAGATTTAGCTCCTACACGGGAACGAGCAAAGACACATAGAAGATCACGAGGCACAAATGCTCCCACAAGCCGCTTATTTTCAGTTCACGCCTGATCTGCGCATCTGTCGACTGCTCAATGGCATGTGGCAGATGTCGGGCGCGCATGGTGCGATTGACCCGCGAGAAGCGATTGGCAGCATGGCGGATTACCATGACAACGGATTTTCGACATGGGATTTAGCCGATCATTATGGAGCGGCGGAGGATTTTGTCGGGATTTTTCGCAAACAGCTTGACGAGCGCGGCGAATCGGGTCCGCTGCCGCTTCAGGCATTCACGAAATGGGTTCCGCGCCCAATGCCGATGCCCCGGCGCACTGTCGAACAGGCGCTCAGCGTCTCAAGGCGGCGCATGGCATCGCAGATTCTCGATATGGTGCAGTTTCATTGGTGGGATTACCGCGATGCGGCTTATTTAGAGGCGCTAGAGCATCTTGCCGCGCTCCGTGATCAACGCTGGATGCGGCATTTGGGCTTGACCAATTTTGATACCGAACACATTCAGATTATTACCGAACGCGGCATACGAATCGTGTCGAATCAAATCCAGTATTCCATCATCGACCGCCGCCCGGAAGTACGCATGATCGAATTCTGCCGCGCGCATAATATTTCACTGCTGACCTATGGAACTGTCTGCGGCGGGCTGCTATCCGAACGATATATGGATGTACCTGAACCGGGATACGCCTCACTAAATACCGCGAGTCTGCGCAAGTACAAACACATGATCGACCAGTGGGGCGGTTGGGAACTGTTCCAACACCTGCTGCGCACACTCAAATTGATCGCAGACAAACACGGCGTCACGATTCCGAATGTTGCTGTGCGCTATATTCTCGATAAACCTGCCGTCGCGGGGGTGATCATCGGCACACGCTTGGGGATTTCTGACAATCGAATCGAAAACGCGAACGTCTTTTCGTTCGCGTTAGATGAGGATGACCTTGACGCGATCCACGCCGTAAGCGCGCAATCACGCGACTTATACAACATGATCGGCGACTGCGGCGACGAATACAGACGCTAGAGCCGCCGATCATGCAGCGTTAATTTTCGCCGAGGTATACTTTTCTGACCATGTCGTTATTCATCAGGGCATGGGCGGCGTCGCTCAAGACAACCTGTCCGGTTTGCAGTACATAGCCCCGGCGCGCGACTTCGAGCGCCATAAGCGCGTTCTGTTCAACCAACAGGATTGTCGTGCCGCGCTCGTTGATGCGCTTGACGATGTCGAAGATGCCTTCCACCAACACGGGCGCAAGCCCCATCGACGGTTCATCCAAAAGCAGAATCTTGGGGTCTGCCATCAGCGCACGCGCCATTGCGAGCATCTGCTGTTCACCACCGGAGAGTGTCCCGCCCTTCTGAAAAATGCGTTCCTTTAGGCGAGGGAACAGCACAAACATCTCTTCCATCCGCGACGCGATCAACCCGCGATCACGCACGTTCCACGCGCCGATCTCGAGATTTTCGCGCACGCTCAGGAGCGGGAAGATACGACGACCTTCCGGCACATGCCCGATCCCCAATCCTGCGATTTCGTGTGGGCGTAATCCCGTGATATCACGTCCGTTGAGCGTAATTTTGCCAAAGCGTGCTTTGGCGATTCCGCTGATCGTTCGCAGTGTGGTGCTTTTGCCCGCGCCGTTCGATCCGACGAGTGTCACGATTTCGCCTTCGTCAACCCGGACATCAATGCCCTTGAGCGCGTGAATATGACCGTAATAGGTATGCAGTCCAGAGAGTTCAAGGATGGTGGTCATGCTTCAACCTTCTCATGTTGCGTGCCAGCGGCGCGGCGTCCCAGATATGCCTCAATCACATGTGGATTCGCGCGGATCGCTTCCGGTGTTCCTTCCGCGATCTTCTGTCCGAAGTCCAACACGCTGATCTGTTCGCTGATCCCCATAACTACGCGCATATCATGTTCGATCAAGACGACAGTCGTGCCCATTTCGTCACGAATGCGGCGGAAAAGACGCATTGCCAACTCTGACTCGTTCGGGTTCATACCTGCTGTCGGCTCGTCGAGCAGAATCAGTTTCGGCTCACTTGCCAACGCGCGGGCGATCTCGACACGCCGCTGGAGACCATAAGGCAGGTTGCGGGCGATCTCATCGCCTTGTCCGGCAAGCCCAACAAACCGGAGCAGTTCGTTGGAGCGAACAGTTACGTCCTCTTCCTGCCGCCGAAAACCCGACGTGCGGAAGATGGTTGTCCACAAGCCGACATTCAAGCGGGAATGCATCCCGACCATCACATTTTCAAGCACGGTCATATTCGGGAATAGACGAATGCTTTGGAATGTGCGTGCCATGCCTGCTGCGTTCACCTGATCCGGGCGCAGCCCGATCAGCGACCGACCGCCAAACATCACCGTTCCGTTGTCCGGTTTGTAAATACCCGTGAGGAGGTTAAACAGGGTCGTTTTGCCTGCCCCGTTGGG
>JAPKMU010000508.1 GCA_026645745.1 Anaerolineae bacterium
TGATCCTGTCGGTCGGGTTGATCTTCGGCGTATTCTTCGGTTTGCAGGTCGTGATTGCCTCAGAATATCCCGGCAGACTGCGCGGTTTCTGGCATGCGTGGGCGCGCGGGGTGCTGTCTTTTGGGTTAGCACTGCTGACGGCATTGTTCGGGTGGGTGGCGTTCACATGGTTGTATTTGCATTACGACGCGGAGGATAACATCGTGACAGTGGCGCTCGGTACGGCGATTGCATTGGCGATCCCGGTCATCGTCCGGCTTCCCGTCGTGATCCGTATCGCACTGCTGCTGATCGGCTTGTACGTCCCGATTGCGTATGCGTGGTATAACCAGACGCTCGAAGCACCGCCGATCCTGTATCTCGGCTTCGGTCAAGAAAGCGCCGATGCCGTGCCGATCTTCTTGATCACTGTCGGCATTATCAGCACCGGCGCGTATCTGCCCGATTTGATTAAATCCGTCCGTAAAGTCGTCCGCCGAATTCGCTGACGAGCTTATCATCGAGTTCATCGGCATAGGCGGCGACATTGTTGATAATTTGATCGGCTTCGCCTGCGTCCAAGCCATCGAGCGGACGTTCGACGAAGACGAAGACGATATCGGTGTACACACCGAGCGCCGCTTCGGTCATCTGCAAGTTGAGTTCAAGCAGACGGCGGTACAGCGGGAGTAAGCCCGTCATCGGCAGGTGCGCGATAGGTGATAAGACTTGGAGATACCCACCCGTGTCTTTTTGGGTGACATAAATTTCGATCATCGCTGACCCGCGCTGAAAACTCCAGCCGAATCCGTCGCTCATCGCCATACGCGCCGCTGCCGGATCGATGCCGATATTGGCGAGGATTGCTTCGACGGTTTGCGCATACTGATCGATGCGCGGCGCTCCCTGTTGGCGGCTGCCTCTTAGAAATGCCATGTTGTTTCCCCTTTTTTTCTAAACCTTGCTAGACCGTCGGCTGACCACAGCGTAAACACTTGCCATTGTGCGATCCCGCGACCGCTTGGCAGTGCGGGCAGCGGAGCGCATTCGCGGGCGCATAAAGCGGTTCGGCTTGCGGGATCGGGTAGCGCGTGATCCCCTGCGCGGCGGGCATGACTGCGCCGCAGACTTCACAGAAGAAGTAGCCTAGTCCCCCTGCGCGGCTCTGCGATCCACACTGTGCGCAGTACGCCGCTTTCGTCGTCTGCAAATCCGACAAAACCGTATCAATACATTGGCGGATCAAGCTGATGTGTACGCCAAAAAAGTGATCCGCCGAGCGGCTGGTATTGCGCGTGATCATGCCGACCAAGTAATTTTGCGGATCAAATAGGGGCGCGCCGCCTGAATCGGGCAGCGTTGAAAATTCGGTCGGTATCCAATACGACGCCATCACGCGGCTTGTCGGGCGCTGGCGTCCAGTGGTCATCGCGCCGCCGTAGCTCACCGCCGTGAGCGCGGTGTCATCGGGGACGCGCGGCATCGGTGAAGCGGGCAGCGCCGAAGGCGGCGCATAGTCGATGCGGATCAGCGCGAGATCATAATCGCTGTAGGTGCGGATCACCGTGCCAAGCGCGCCGCGTCCGGGGCTGAATTCGATTGTGACCTGCTCCGCGCCGCCGACGACATAGCGGCTGGTGGCGATGATCGGATGCTGCGAAGCGAAAAATCCGCTGCCCGTGCCGTTGGGTCCTCCGATCACGCTGACGACATAATCCATAACCGTTCCGGTTTGGGGCGCGAGAATTTGCGCGGGCGGAAGCTGTGATGAAACCGTGTTCGGCATCGCCGGAGAGGGCGGCGCGGGAGTCGGCGTGTACGGATTGGCGGCGGTTTGAGCGGTCATGGGCGCGGGAGTCGATCCGGCGCGTGGTGCTTCCGGCAAACTAGTGGGCGGCGCTGGCGCTTCGGGCAGTGATCCCGGCGGCGGTGGGGCGGGCGGGGGTTGGAACTGCGATGCGAGGAACGCATCGACCCGCGCGCGAATATCGGCATTGGCGGGGTCACTTTCGACCGCTTGTTGATAGTAGGCGCGCTTCTGCGAGGTGTCGGTTGTGGTTTCCGCCAGCCACATGTAGCCAATCGCGCGTGACTGCGCGTTGACTTCCGGGCTTTTGACGGCTAACCGGAGCAGCCGCGCTGCTTCTTCCATACTGCCGCCTTGCGCGGCGGCGATTCCCATCTGTAGGTATTGATACGACATGGCTGTTCTGCCTTCTGTTTCGCATCGACATCCAAGATTGTAGCGGAAAAGAAGGATAAAGGGGAAACGTTGATTGACAGCGCAGCCAAATCGTCGTATTCTGTGACTAACAAACCGATCGGTCTGTTTTTGTAAGAGGTTTCCGTATGGCGGACTCAAAATCCAAAGGTGAACGCACCCGCGAGTACATCATTCAACGCGCGGCGGAGGTGTTCAACACGCACGGCTACGCGGGAACTTCTTTGTCGGACATCATGCGGCTGACGGGCTTGGAGAAGGGCGGAATCTACAATCACTTTAGCAGCAAGGATGAACTCGCCTTCGCAGCATTCGATTATGCGCTTGGCATGCAAACCGAGCGAATGCGCGCCTTGTTCCGCGAACATAAACATGCTGTTTCGCGCTTGATCGCGTTGATTGGTTACTACTTCGAACTCGCACGCGGGGAAGGCATCATGGGAGGATGTCCGATCCTGAATACGGCGATTGAGGCAGACGACGCTTACCCCGAACTGAAAGCGCGGGCGCGAACTGCGATGCGCGATCTCGTCGATACCGTGCGCCGAACGCTTGAAAAAGGGAAGGAACGCGGAGAAATCCGCGCCGATGCCGACAGCGAACACGCCGCGACGTTCTTCGTTGCCACGATGGAAGGGGCGCTCATGATGGCGAAACTGTACGAAGACGAAACACCGCTGCAAACTGCCGAGACGCAGATTCGCGCTTACATCGAGTCGGCGCTGAGGCTGCGGGATGCGTCGGCTGAATAGTGGTGCTCTTTTTTTTGCGGATAAAACCGACCGATTGGTCGGAAACATGCTCATCCTAACGAATTTGGTGATGTTATTCAACCCCTCCCTGCGACAGCGAGGAGGGGAGCAAGCAAAAGCGCGCTTTGTGGTGAGTGTGCGACAGTAAATCCTCACCCCGTCGCACCTTCGGTGCGCCACCCCTCTCCATCGCAAGCGATAGAGAGGGGAAAACA
>JAPKMU010000509.1 GCA_026645745.1 Anaerolineae bacterium
GGAGCGCCTTCATCTATGAACAGGCGAATGTACCCCTCGGGTTCTGCCAGCGTGAGCGCGCGGTTCAGCGGCACGAGTGCAGCGTCGATGTCACCGTGTATCCGCAGTGTGAGCGCTTGCAAAATCAAAACCTCAATGATGCTGTGTGTACGCGATCCCGCTTCTGCTGCGAGCAGAAGCCGATGGATGAGGCTCAACGCTTGCAGTTTAGACTCTGCGCGGGTGTCGCGCTCATACTGGGCGAGAAGCGCGCGTGCCAGTGTGATATGTTCGAACTCGCGCAGATAAGTCAGGTCATCGTCAGCGGACAAGCTCCGTTGATGTGCCCACTCGAACGCTTCGTTCAGCCTTCCTTGTGTGATCCAGATTCGTGCTTGTCGCGCTGCAATCGGATGCACATTCGGGGAGAAGTCGCTCACATAGACGGTGTCGGCATCGCGCAGCAGTTCAAGCGCAGCGGCAGAATCGCCTTGTGCGTGGTGCATCTGCGCCATTGCCACACGCCAGCGATAACGGCTCTGCGGCAGTCCGGCAAAATCACCAAGTTCCTGACTTTGTTGAAGATAGTGAGCGGCGGCGGTCAGGTCATCCTGCTCATAGGCAAGCTGGCTCATGCCGATATACATATCTGCCGCGCCGCGCAGCATCCCCGTGCTTTGTCTGGCAAGCTGAATTCCGCGCTCGTAGAGACGCATGGCATCGCGCAAATTTCCCTGTTCAATCAGGATGTCCGCCAGCGCGATGGCACAACCAATTGAATCCGAAAGATGGTCGATCTTTTCCAGCCTTGTCATACACTCGGTATACCAGCGGCGTGCCGATTCCAGTTCTCCGTTCGTCCAATGGGCAAGAGCCAACAATCCGGCTGATGAGCCGCGCAGAAGATGATCCTCCTCACGCACCAGATCGGGGATTCGGCGGGCATGTTTCATGGTGTCCGCCGCATTTCCTTGAAATAACGCAGTCGCAGCACGATAGAGAGCGACTGACGCGGGCAGCAGACGAAAATCCTCCTCATTGGTGACGATCATCTCGCTCAGAGGTGCGTCCGAAATCCCTCCGGAGGCGGCATCCAGCCAGTATTCAGCATCGCTGAGTCGTGCCTCAACCCCATTGAGCAGACCGCTTTGCAGGAGTGTTCCGGCGTAATGCACATTGAGTACGGGTCTCGTGCGAAGAATCTCGTCTGGGAGCGCGCGAAGCCACCCCAACAGCGTGGACTCTTGCCGTGTGCGACGCATAATCGGAACCATCTGTTCGATGAGCGCGGCTGCACGCGGATAATCTTCAGCCGCCAAGGCATGATGAATCGCGTCAAAGGGAAGATCGTGCTGCTCATACCATAGACTGGCGCGGCGGTGGAGACTGGCAACCTCATCCGGTTGTTCCGACTTCAAATGCGCCGAAAGTACATCGGCAAAAAGATGGTGGTAGCGATACCAGTGACGCTTATCATCAAGTGGGACAATAAAGAAGTTGCCGCGCTCCAGTGCTTCTAATCGCTGCGCACCGTCTTGTTGAAGGGTTAGGGCATCGCAGAGCGACCCATTGAAACGCTCAAGAATGGCTGTCTGGAGCAGAAATCGACGCACCGACTCCGGCTGGCGTTCGAGAACTTCTTCAACGAGGTAATCCACGATGTACCGATGATCTCCGGCGAATGCCCGGATAAATTCTGACGTGTTTTGCTGACTCTGTAAGGAAAGCGCCGCCAATTGCAGCCCCGCGATCCAGCCTTCGGTACGATCTTCCAAAGCGGTGATATCCGCTGCCGAAAGCGTTAACTGCATTCGGTGATTGAGAAACTCGGCTGACTCGTCGCGTGTGAACCGCAGTTCCTTCGCGCGGATTTCGGTCATTTGTGCGCGTGCGCGCAGTCGCGCCAAGGGAAGATCGGGGTCTTCACGGGTTGTGATCACCAGATGCATATAGGAGGGTTGGTGGTCGATCAAAAACGTGAGTGCATCGTCAACCGGGGTTGAATCCGCTAAATGATAGTCGTCGAGTACAAGAATGAAATGGTCTTTGGTGTGGGTGATGTCGTTGAGGAGCACCGTCAATAAGGAGTCAATCGGCGGTTGTTTTGAGTCAACGAGCAGGGGGAGCAGTTCCACGCCGATCAGCGGTGAAAACGTCTGCAAGGCTGCGATGAAGTGCAGCAGGAAGTGAGTCAGATCGTGATCGCGCTCGTCGAGCGATAACCACGCCGCCTGAATGTTGGGGTGATCAGCCAGCCATGCGCTCACCAGCGTTGTTTTCCCAAAGCCAGCCGGAGCAGAAATCAGTATCAGTTTCTGATGCAGTCCTGCGTTGAGCCGCTCGATAAGGTGTGGGCGGCTCACTGCATTGGGTCGAAGTCGCGGAATATAAAGCTTGGTCGTGAGGATCGACGGAACGGCATGTGCTGACAAGTTCGACATCCGTGCCTCCTTGCTCTCCCGCATTCGATTTTTCGGGGAATCCTGATCGACAATCCAAAGCTTCTCAGGCAATGCGTTATTCATCACTTAATGTGCAGTGTAGCATTAGTGGTGTATTTTTGCCCTGCCTTTACCGTTCAGTTTGCGAACACATAAGCGGGTAGCCGCTGCGGTGAAGCTGTTCCGGCGTGACGAGATCGATCTTGTTGAGGATGATCACGTCCGCGAACTCGATTTGATCGACAATCGTGCGCTCGTCGTCGGGGAGTCACGCCGATTCCGCGTTCCGCCATCGTGTCGAGTGAGGCGAATTCACGCATGACATTGTGCGCGTCCACCACTGTGACCATCGTATCGAGGTGCGTGATCTCGGATAGACCGCCGTCGGTATCGCTCACCGGAAACGTGAACGTCTCCGCAATCGGCAGCGGCTCGGAAACACCCGACGCTTCGATCAACAGGTAATCGAAGCGTCCTTCACGCGCTAACCGCGCCACTTCGATCAGCAAATCATCGCGCAGTGTGCAGCATATACAGCCGTTGCAGTTTTTCATCGGTGCGGCTGCCATCGCGGACAAGCTGCGCATCAATGTTGATTTCGCTCATGTCGTTGACAATCACGGCGACACGCAGTTCTTCGCGGTTGTTCAGGATGTGATTGAGCAGCGTCGTCTTGCCCGCACCGAGAAAGCCGGATAAGACCGTAAC
>JAPKMU010000050.1 GCA_026645745.1 Anaerolineae bacterium
ACGCTGTCTCATTTTGATTTTGTCATCAACGGTTATGGTTCAGAAGCCATGACCGATACGACTGTGCTTTCAGCGGCAGCCACGCCAATCGCGGGTCTGCTTGGTATCTTCATCGCTTTCTTGGTGGTGCGGAAACCCTTCCCCGGTCGCGGTGCGCTCGATTTTGCGACGATGTTGGGGATCGCCCTGCCGGGGACGATCTTGGGTATCGGCTATCTCATTGTTTTCAACAATCCGATTGAATTGACGATCCCCATCGGTGAGCAGCCGCTTGTGATCACGCTGATCCCGAAATTGGCGGGGGGGCGGGGACTGCTTGGCGGTGCGGTGGCGATTGTGTTGGTTTACATCGTGCGCAGTGTTCCGGCGGCGCTTCGTTCTGGCGTATCGCTGCTGTCGCAGATTGATCCGGCGATTGAAGAAGCCTCGACCAGCTTAGGCGCAAATAATGCGCACACCTTCCGCCGGATTACCCTACCGTTGATTCGACCTGCATTTCTATCCGGCTTGATGTACGCGTTTGCCCGCTCAATGACGACGATTTCCGCAATCGTGTTTCTGACGACACCGCAGACCAAGATCATGACGGCTCAAATCTTGAATGAAGTCGAAAATGGGCGCTTCGGAAATGCTTTTGCTTACTGCGTAATTTTGATCTTGATTGTGCTGGCGTCCATTGGCATTTTGACCGTGCTTGTTGGCGGTGGATCGAGCAGCGCGAGTCGGGGCTTGCAGGGAGGACGATAACATGAGCGAATCAACAAGCCTACGTTTAGAGGCGATAGTCAAAAGATTCCAACAGCGTGAGGGCAGCGGCGAATTTACCGCCGTCGATCACGTTTCATTGGAGATTAATCGCGGCGAATTCGTCACCCTGCTGGGTCCTTCCGGTTGTGGTAAAACAACCACACTCCGCTTGATCGCCGGATTCGAATCACCGACTTCTGGCAAAGTGTTCCTAAACGGCAAAGAAATCACCATGCAGCCGCCCAATAAGCGCGATATGGCAATGGTGTTTCAAAGTTATGCGTTGTTCCCCCATATGACCGTATTCGATAACGTGGCGTATGGGCTGCACATCAAGCGGCTTTCGCGCGGAGACATCCAAAAAAAGGTGCATGAAACGCTCGACATGATCGGCTTGAGCGGCTTATCTGCGCGCCGCCCTAATCAACTGTCAGGCGGTCAGCAGCAGCGAGTCGCCCTTGCGCGTGCGCTGGTGATGGAACCCAGTGTGCTTCTGTTTGACGAACCGCTTTCCAATTTGGATGCGAAACTCCGCGTCCAGATGCGCAGCGAAATCCACCGCTTGCAGCGGCGCTTGAGTATCACCAGCGTGTATGTCACCCACGATCAAGATGAAGCGATGGCGCTCTCTGATCGGATTGTGGTGATGAATATGGGCAAAATTGAACAGATGGGTGCGCCGGAAGACATTTATCGTTATCCCACTACGCGATTTGTCGCAGACTTCATTGGGCGCGCCAACTTTGCCGATGCTGTGATTGAGTCAATGGATGATCGGCGTGCTGTTGTTCCCTTGTTCGGTCAGGTATTCCATGTTCCTTTGCATCAGGTACCGTTTAAACCGGGTGATCGCGTCACTGTGATGCTGCGACCGGAAGCGATCAGGCTTGTCCGTGATCCGAATCTGAAGCAGGTCAAAATTGAGCAGGTGATGTACTTGGGGACAGAGGTTGAATACACAATCACGTTCGACGAGTATACGTGGGTTGTTGCGGATACCGATCCCCGCGCCGGACGCGCATTCACAGAAGGCGAAATGGTGGGTATTACGATGGTTGAAGATGCCGCGCATCTGCTGCGCATTTAATCCAACGCCATCACAACAAAATCGCAATCCAATCATGGCAGTTGGCGAAAGGCACGGTTGGCGCGTGTTAAGAAGAAGCGCGTAAGGAACCCCGCCGCGAGTGGAATGCCGAGAAATATCAGAACGCTCTTGGCAATTTCGCCCATCGAGACATCCAGCGCAACAGCGGTTCCGCCGAACCACTGCGGCGACGAGCACCGTTGCATATTCGCTGTCGCCGCACGCCAGCATATTCCAAATGAGCACCCTTGCAATCCGACAGGTTCGGGGATTCAGGGAAGCAAAGCGAATGGATGCCATGAAAGCGGGCAGGAGGCAGCACAAACAATCCGCTCGAAGAAACCTTCCAAGCGCAGAGGAAAAGCAGGGATGCAGTGGGTCAGCCGCTAACTGGCGTGCTTGAGCGCTTGTCGCTGCAACCGCACTGTGCGATGACAATGATCGCTGTAGTGGGATATTCATCATCACTAGGATTCACTTCTTTGGGACGACACAATGAAGCGAGATTGCACTCATTGAAAGGATACCTATGGTGAACATACGAGTGTTTCTGCTGCTGACAGCACTGCTTCTAGGAATGTCAATTCCGGCTCAGGAACGCGCAGCAGCTAATTTTGATACCGAGATCTTATGGGATTCATGGGGAGTGCCTCACATCTACGCGGAAGATATCCCCGGTCTGTTCTACGCTTATGGTTGGGCACAGATGCACAACCACGCAGACTTAATCCTTCAGCTTTACGGACGGGTGCGAGGTGAAGGTGCTGCATACTGGGGGCGCAGTTATCTCGAATCGGATATGCAGATGCACACGCTGGGAGTACCTGATATGGGTCAGCAGCACTACAGCGCGCAGAATGCGGACTTCAGAACCTATATCGATGCGTTTGCTGCCGGGATGAATGCCTATGCCGAAGCGCATCCCGACGCGATCGCAGACACGGTCAAACCCGTGCTTCCCGTCCGCAGTACCGATCCGCTAAGCCTCGCCTATTACGACGTGACGATCTCCTTCGTGGCGAGTTCTGCTGTTGGCGCAGCGCAAGCGTGGACATCGGGAGAATTAGGGTCGAACGCGTGGGCAGTGGCTCCCGGACGCTCAGCGAGCGGACATGCGATGCTCCTCGCAAATCCGCATTTGCCATGGTCGGATATCTACACGTTGATGGAAGCGCAGCTCGTAGCGCCGGGTGTCGATATTTACGGAGCAAGCCTGATCGGTTTGCCTGTATTGCTGGTCGGCTTCAATGAGTCCCTTGGGTGGTCGCACACGGTCAACATGTATGATGGGTTCGACCTGTATGAACTCGCCCTTACGGAAGATGGGTATCTGCTTGATGGCGGGACGCAAGCGTTCGAGACTGAAGAGAGAACCATTCAAGTTTTGGAAACCACCGGCAGTCTCGCCGCTCATACCTTTCAAGTACTGCGCTCGGTGCATGGTCCCGTCATTTCTCAGAACAGGAACGGTCAGGCGCTTGCGTTCCGGGTTGTAGACGGTTCTACCCATATGTTGGAGCAGTGGTGGCGGATGGGCACGGCTTCGAACCTGAGCGAGTTTGAAGCGGCAATGGCTTGGCTGCAAATCCCGATGTTCAACACCGTCTATGCTGACGTGGAAGGGAACATCTACTATGTCTTTAATGGGCAGATTCCCGTCCGCGAGCAGGGTGATTACGAGTCGTGGCAGGAAGTTCAGGCAGGTGACGCCAGCAGTCTGATCTGGACGACCTACCACCCATTTGAGGAACTGCCCAGCGTAACGAATCCAGCGACGGGCTTTCTTCAAAGCGCGAACGAACCCCCATGGACATCAACTGATCCCCCTGCGCTGAACATTGCCGATTTTCCGTCGTATTTTGCCCCGCAAGGCTATTGGGTCAATCATGGCTTCCGCTCCCTCTCTTCATTGCAAATGCTGGTTGAAGACGAGTCGATCACGTTCGAAGAACTGCTCGCGTATAAGCATTCTACACACGTTGAAGCGGCGGATCATGTACTGGACGATCTGATTGCTCAGGCACGTGAATCCTCAAATGCGACGCTGGAAGCAGCGGCGGAAGTGCTTGAAAATTGGGATCGCACAACTGATGCGAACAGCACGGGGGCATTGTTATTCACCCGCTGGTTTGAACGATATACACAACGCAGCGGTTTTGACATTTTTGCGGTTGACTTCGATATCAATAACCCGTTTTCGACACCATCGGGCTTGAGCGATCCGATCACGGCGGTTGCAACTCTGCGTACGGTCGCAGATCACATGTTGAGCGTGTATGGGACGCTCGATGTGCCTTACGGAGAGGTCATGCGTTTGCGCGTGGGCGAGTACGACCTTCCGGGGAACGGCGGCGGTGATCCAAACGGCATCTTTCGTGCTGCATGGTATTCACCTTCAAGCACGGGTAACTACCACATCGTCGGCGGCGATACGTGGACTGCTGCGATCGAGTTTTCGCAGCCCTACCGAGCGCAAGTGGTACTGCCTGTGGGAAATGCCACACAGCCCGGTTCGCCGCATGTTGGGGATCAGTTAAGCTTGTTCTCCGAAAAGCGCATGCGCGACGCATGGATCACGCGTGAAGCAGTTGAGGCAAACCTCGAACTGTACGAAGTGGTTCAACAAAACTAGTACGGCTGAAAGAGTGTTGTCCGGACTTTGATGCGCCGCCGCATCCGAAATCTCTTGGCGGCGCGTCTGAGCTGCGAAGTAGGTCTGACCCAGCGCGGCAACTTCTTTCGCCGGATCGGCGTTTTGCACGACGAGGTAGCAGGAGAGGTGCATATCCTCGACTTCGGGCTTGGCATCCGTAGTTCGAGAGTCCATACCTCAAATGCAAGTCACGACGATGCAGAACATAATACCCGTGACTTTACATCCTACTTCTGCTCCTTGTCCTGTTTTGGAAACGTGGCAGAAATGCAGTACAGCCGAAACCCACTGACAATGCGCATCGACTCCAACGCATTGAGCGTGTGCATCCAATGGGCTGCAACGGCGCTGTATCCCGCCTTCTTCAGGCAATACACTGCTGTCGCCCACGTTTGTGTACATGCAAGCGGGAGACTATCGGTGCGTTGCCCCCAATCACTCGATCCCCAATCTGACCGGTTCCAAGCGTTCTCAATCAACACAAGCCTGCCGGTTGGCTTGAGCAATTTCCCCCAACGTGTAAAGGCTTCAATCGGATCGCTGAGTTCATGAATGACATAGCGTGAAATCAACAGATCGAATAGCGCGTGTGTACTGGCTAAGATATCAATTCCGCTGTCGGTTTCAATATCGCACAGAGTGAAGGGCACGTCAGGCAAGCGCTGGCGCGCTTCTGCGAGCTGCGCTTCACTGCGGTCAACACCTGTCACGTCTAGCTGGTTGGTGTGAAGCCATTGGGTGAAACTGCCACTGCCACAACCGAGTTCAAGTACTCTTGCTCTAGCGGGCAATTCTTCCAACACAACCGCGAGATCAGTTCGATAAGCATCGCTCGTCAAGGAATCGATCACGAAGCCCGGTTGATGGTCATACGCAGCCATGCGCTCTCCTGTATATCTATGGATCAACGTGCGTCGATAGAAACAGCGCAGCGATTTCTTCCCACTGGTCAGCGATCTTTTCGGTTGAAATGCCGCCCTTGAACCGCCGACGCTGGGGCCAAGCCGAGAGCGTACTTGCCCGATAGCATAACTCAACAGATTCAGCGACCCATCGCTCGTATGCCGCAATCCAGAGGAATGCAGCTTGCAAGAGCATATACGCATCAGAGAGCCGAATGTCTGTAGAGCCGCGCGGCAGGTCGCGTTCCTGCCACGCTGAAGGCGCTAAATCCGCTTCCGGTATCCACCGAACGCGGAAGCGATCCCGGCTGATGAACAGACTGCCGCGTTCCGGCGCGGCAATCCATAGTCCCCATCCCCAGAGAGTCAGCGCACCATCGGGAATCACACCATAAAGTGTATAGGCGCTGTGATAGCGCGGTTCCGGTGATGGGCGTTTGGTGAATCCATATTGCGTGAGCAGGTTGCCTTCGGCGCGGCGCACGTCGCAGCCCCAGCACCACATTTGCTGGTCGATGAGTCCGATCCCGGTCTTAGAGACGCCGTCCGGTAGTTTGAGGAACAGTTCTGCAGCGTGATGACGATTTCGTTTCCCCATCCTGATCTACTTCCGCAATCGCAGCCATTCCATCACACCGTCTTTGATGCGCTCGAATTCTGAAGCGGGCTGATTTTTCGCCAGTGCGCCCTCAAACCGTTCACGCAGATCATCCGGGTCAACCCCGCCATACGAGCCGATCACGACAATCTGCGTGTGCGGTGTCTCACCGTCACGCCATTTCTCGCCAAAGGTCAAGCTGACGCGCTTGCCGACGACATGCAGCACGCCCCGGTTTTCTGGCATGTCGGCAAGCTGAACAAAGCCTTTGGCGCGGTACACCGTGAGCGGCAGGTTTTCGACCGCCTTCCGCAGCGCCTTGAACGACAGCGGCTCGTCGGAGCGCCAGTTCCACGTCTCAAAGACAAGGCTGTGATCATGGTGGTGATGTTCGTGTTCATCGTGATCATGATGATGATGCTCATGGTCATGATCGGTCGGCACGCCCGCTTCGTGAACGTGAACATCTTTCGGCGTGAACGCTTCCAGACGTTCGGGCGCATAGGCTCCCACGCCCAACACCAATTGGGGAGGGACTTTGCCATAGCTCGTTTCGAGGATGCGCGCACGCGGCACGATCTCGCGCACCCACGTTTTGATTTCCTGAAGCTGCACCGCATCGACCAGATCAGCTTTGTTGATCAAGACAATATCCGCCACGCCGACCTGCGACATCGCGAGGAAATACTGATCGCCTTCGAGCGCGTCGCCGCCTTGTTCGGCATCGATCACCGTGAGGATGCTGTCGAGACGCACGAACGGCTTGAGATCGGGCATCATAAAGGTCGAGGCGACGCCTGCCGGATCGGAGACGCCGCTGGTCTCGATGATGATGTATTCTGGCGTCTCGGTGCGCCGCAGCAGATCGATCATCGCCCGCAAGAGATCGCCGCGAATCGTGCAGCAGATGCAGCCGTTCGACAGGCTGACCATATCGGCGTCATCGCCATCGACACTGACCACCAACTGCGAGTCGATGTTGACCGCGCCAAAGTCGTTGACCATCACAGCCACGCGCAGCCCGTGATCGCTGTGCAGCAGATGATTAAGCACGGTGGTTTTGCCCGCGCCGAGAAAACCCGTCAGAATTGTGATCGGGATAGGTTGTGTCATTCCTCAAGACCTCTATTCAGGGACTATTTCCGTTACCATCACTGAGCCTTGGTCATCGCCAATGGCGAGATACCGGTCATCCGGCGACCAAACGATGTGCGAAACCGCGCCTATGCCGCGCAGTCCGCCGAGGGGTGCCTCGCGCTTGCCGGGCAGCCACGCGAGCACCACGCCATCCTGCCCACCGGAGGCGAGGATATCGCCGCGTTGTTGAAAGGCGAGCGTGGTCAGCAGGTCTTGATGCGCGCCGAGCTGAATCGGCTTCGTGCCTTCGGGACCTTTGCTGCCGAACTTCCACACGATTACCGTTTCGCCGCCGCCCGTCGCCAGATATTTGCTGAAGCGATCCCACGCCAGTTCGCGGACTTTCGTCGGGTAGCCCCACATCATCGACGGTTCAGGTTTGCGCGCATCCCAGAAGATGATGCTGGAGTCCTGCTGACCGGCGGCGAGGACACTCCCATCCCGACTCCAACATAATTTGAGCGTCGATCCCTGCCATGTGAGTTTGCGGATCGGCTCGGCGCTGCTGGCTGACCAGATCACCGCACCGCCATACGCGCCGACCGCCAGATGATCCGTTCCCGGTTTCCACGCGATGTCGGCAACCGTGCTGGCGTGATCGCTGAACTCACGAATTTGCTCGCCGTGCGCATTCCACAGACGAACCAGCTTGCCCGCCGCCGTCGCCAAGACATCGCCTTTGGGCGACCAGAGTGCACGTTCACCCCAACTCGCTCCGGTTTTCAAGGTGTGGACGGCTTGCCCGGTCTGCACATCCCACACGACTGCTTTACCATCCTGTCCGATGCTGGCGAGTCGGGTGCTGTCGGGGTGCCAATCGAGCGCATTTGTTCCCATTGCGTGACCGGGGAGCGTCACAGGAGCGACCTCACCTGACGCGTCGAACACGCGAATCTCCCCACTTACAGCAGCGGCAGCGATCCGCTTGCCATCGGGCGACCATGCCAACGCGATCACATAATCGTTCAGCTCTGCGCGCCAGTGCCCGTCAAAGCGCACGCGCGAGGATGCGTCTACGCGAGGCATGCGCGGAAATCCTCATTCAATTGGGCGCGATTCAGATTACGCCCAATAAAAATCAGCGCGTTGTGGCGCAGTTCAAGCCCCCACGGGCGATCCGGGCGACCATCGAACAGCATGTGTACACCCTGAAACACGAAGCGTTCCGCTTGACCTTGGATGCTCAATACACCCTTCATGCGGAAGATGTCCTGCCCCTGTGTCCGCAGCAGGTTCCCTAACCAGCGGTTGAGCTTTTCCGCGTCAAGATCGCCGGGGACGGTGATACCAACCGAGGTCACTTCCTCATCATGTTCGTGATCCGGCTTGTACTCGCGGGTGAACTGCGCTGCGAGGCGTGCCTCTCCATTGAACAGTGCCGCGCTAAATTCGTCGGGGTGATGTTCGGTGAACAGGGTATATAAACCCGCCTGATCAATTTGTACCTTAAAGCGCGTCTCACCCTGTTCGTTAAGGACGAGCTGTGCCAGCGTTTCGCCGGGGGTGAGCAGACCGCCCTGTGTCAGCTTGTGATCCGCATCGCTAAAGGTGATGACCGCCCGTTCCACCAGCGCCGCCCGCGCCTTATCATCGCTGCCGCTCAAGGGCAGCAAACACGCCTGCATCGCAGGATCGGGACCTTCGCCCATCACCCATTCGTAGATTCCGGGCTGCAAGTCATACACGCCCGACCACTCGAACGGGTATTCCGGTTCCATGAACTTGGGATCAACTTCCATTGCCCGATCCAGATTGAAGCCGCCGACATTCAGCACGCGATCCATCTCGACGACGGTGTTCTGCGTTCGGTAGATTTTCGCGGCGGCGTTCATCGCGTGAATCCGCGCTTCGAGCCGGTCGAGGTCTGCCGTCGCAACCAGATCAGTTTTGTTGAGCAGGATCACATCGGCAAACGCGATCTGTTCCTGTGCTTCGTCGCTGTCATCGAGATGCTCCCAGATGTGCTTGGCATCGACGACCGTCACGATCCCGTCAAGGCGCAGATGGCGTTCTAGTTCGGCATCCATGTAGAAGGTCTGCGCGACCGGACCCGGATCAGCCAGCCCGGTCGTCTCGATCGTGATGTAGTCGAAGCGGTCGCGGCGCTTCATCAGATTGCCGAGGATGCGGATCAGGTCGCCGCGCACGGTGCAGCAGATACAGCCGTTGTTCATCTCGAACACTTCTTCGTCCGCGCCGATCACCAGTTCGTGATCGATTCCGACTTCCCCGAACTCATTTTCGATCACGGCGATGCGCTTGCCGTGCTGCTCGGTCAAAATGCGGTTGAGCAGCGTCGTCTTGCCGCTGCCCAAAAAGCCCGTCAGCACGGTGACGGGAACGCGAGTATCGGTCATCGTCGTCATCATGGTTCCTTTTCTCAATCTTCTCTATCGACAGCAGTAGCAGCCTAAAGCATGCTTCTTCTTGGGCGGCGCGTTGGTTTGAGCGGGAGCGCTGCTCACTGCGCCGCGCAGGAAAGCCGGGACGCTCAACGCCCGTTGGGTGAGCAGGCTTTCACACTGTGGGCAAGGCAGCACATCATCCGCCTGCTCATATGAGCGCCGCGCTTCAAAACGCGCCCCGCATTCGTCACAGGCATACTCATACAAGGGCATGAATCAGCTCCTTTAGTTCGTCCGCGTCGCGCAGCGTGTGATCGGCGTGCGTACTCAGGTTGGCGGCGAGATACGGATGCCGATCCCACAACGCATCGCTCACGAGCGACAGCGTGATCACCGTACGATCCGGGGTGCGCAAACTGTTCAGGATCAGGGCGAGCGCATCCGGCGTGGCGCTGCCCGAAATCGGAATCAAAGCGGTGTCGCAGTCCAACCGGTTGACCAGTTCGATCAAGCCGAATGCCAGCGTGCAGCACGCGCACCCACCCGGTAAGCGCCATGTCGGGTAATCGAGGCGCAGCGCTTGATCGGCATTGTCGATCACCTGCACCCGCTCCCCTTGTCCCGTGAATGCTTCGGCAAGCGTGTGAACCGCCGCGCGTTTTTCGGCATGATCCAACCCCGTGATCGCAATCAGCTTCATCGTACTCACCCCACCGAATCGAGCGGCAGATAGGCTTGATCGCCGTTCAGCGCTGCGCCCCATGCGAAGCCGTTGAACACAAGTTCGCGCAGCGGGGCAGACGGCAGGATAAATCCATCACTCGACAGCAGCCCTTCAATGTAGTCGTAGATCGCAGCGATCAACCGCTCGTCGTTGATCGAATGAAACCAGATCGGCTGACCGTCAAACTGAAGCAGCACGACATTCGCCAGCGAACACGGACCCAGACAGCCGCTCTGCGTCAGATGGACGCGGTTGCGCAGTTTGCGCCGCTCCCATTCGTGGTGATACAGGTCTTGCGGGACAGCATCGAAACCTTTGTCGGTGCGACCGCAGCAGCAGCCGAGCGAACACACGAACAGATGCCCGCGTTTCTTCACCACGTTAATCATCTCCCCGTCGGCGCGCGTGACGACGGCAACCCGCGATTCATTCATAGATCGCGTCCAATTCTTCATCCTCTGATTCAAACTGACGGGAGCGGCGCAGGCTGTGAACGATCCACGCGGCGGCGAACAGCGCCGTCGCCGTGAGCACAATTGCCGCGCCGGACGAGACATTCGCGTAGTACGAGGCGTACAAACCGACGATCCCGGACAGCACCGCAATCCCGATGGCGATAGCAAACATCCGGCTGAGGCGCTGCGTGAGCAGTGCCGCCGCTGCCGCCGGGGTGATCAGGAGCGCGCTCGTCATGACCACGCCGACCACCTGAATGCTGCTCACGACGGTGAACGCCAGCAGCACCAGCAGCAGGTAACGCAGCCGGTTCGCCCGCAAACCGATCACCTCGGCATGAATCGGGTCGAACGAGGTCAGTTCCAGTTCTTTATGGAACAGCACCAGCAGCGCCAGCGTTCCCAGTGTGATCACCGCGATCAAGATCAGCTCATCCGTTGTCACGCCGAGGATGTTGCCGAACAGGATATGCGACAGATCACGGAACGAGCGCACGGTGCTGATCAGCAGGATGCCGAATGCAAACATGCCCGTGAACATGATGCCGATGGCGGTATCCTCGCGGATCGCATCGCGCCGCGACAGCCAGCCGATGCCGAGCGCGGTCAGCACCCCGGCGATCAGTGCGCCGCCGAATAAGCTCCATTGGTTCAGATAAGCGACGACCAGACCGGGCAGCACGGTGTGCGCCAGCGCATCGCCGATGAACGCCATGCGCCGCAAAACGACATACACGCCGATGCTGGCGCACGCCAAACCAACCAGCACGGCGGCGATCAACGCGGTTTGCATGAAGCCGAAACGAAACGGTTCGATTAACCACTCGATGATGTTCACACGCCAACTCTCATCCCGGTGAATGCGCCCGGCGGGGGCGCGACTTCGCGCCCGTTCGCCAGATACAGTGCGCCGTCAAAATCGGTTTCCAGCCGTCCGAGATCGTGCGTGGCGGCGATCACGGTCTTGCCCTGCTCGCCCAAGCGCGCCAGCACCGCGACGATGATCGCCCGCGTCTCTGCATCCACCGCGTTAAGCGGCTCATCCAGCAGCAGCAGATCAGCGTCTTGCGCCAGCGCCCGCGCCAGCAGCGTCCGCTGCTGCTGCCCGCCGGAAAGCTGCCCGATCTGCCGTTCCGCCAGATCGCTTAA
Source organism: Anaerolineae bacterium (assembly GCA_026645745.1). Classification (GTDB taxonomy): domain Bacteria; phylum Chloroflexota; class Anaerolineae; order Aggregatilineales; family Phototrophicaceae; genus Flexifilum. The sequence goes on from JAPKMU010000050.1 coordinate 11,798, forward strand.
GCCAAGCTGATCGATCACGGTGTCGGCAATCGCGCGATCCTGCTTCGACGGACGTTTGAACCAGCCGAGATGAACATAGCGCCCGGTCAGCACCAAGCGCCGCAGCGTGACCGGGAAACGCCAGTCGATCTCGCCGCGCTGCGGCAGATAGGCGACGCGGTGATGACACGCTCCCGGCGGGTTGCCGTAGATGCGAATCTCGCCGCCCCGAATCGGCAGCAGTTTGGCGACTGCCTTGAGCAGTGTTGATTTACCCGCGCCGTTCGCGCCGACCAGTGCCACCCGCGCCCCGACCGGAACGATCAGGCTTACGTCACGCAGCGCCAACCGCTTCGTGCCGGGGTAGACGACCGACAGCCGCTCAACGACGAGCGCGGGCGCGCCGGGGAGCGGGTCTTGATGATGGCGGTGGCTGTAGGGCAAATTCATGATGCCGCCGCGTCTCCGTCTAGCAGCCATTCCGAGAATGGATCGTCAAAGCGCCGCCACTTCTTCGCGCCTTGTGCCATTTCAGCATCGGTGAGCAGGCACGAATCGAGCGCGGCGCGGATCGCCGCCTGATCCATCTCAATCCCGATCACGACGAGTTCCTGACGACGGTCGCCGAATTCGCCGTCAAAATAGCCCTTGATCTCCGCCAGCAGCGCGGGATCGTCCGGGTATTCGTCTGGCGGGGTATCCGCCCACCATTCGCCGCCGTAGTCGAGCGAGATCACATCCCCGGCTTGCGACCAGATGCCGACCATGTGATGCCGTGTTGCCAGCCAGACGAAGCCTTTTGAGCGCAGTACGCTGTCGAGCGCGTCGCTTTCCAACACATCCATCAAGCGTTCCGGGTGAAACGGTCGGCGGGCACGGTAGACGAAACTGCCGATACCATATTCTTCGGTTTCCGGCGTGTGCGGTTCACAGGTGAGCCATTCGGAGAACGTCGAAGCGCGGTCGAAGTCAAAACGCCCGGTGTTCAGCATCTCGGTCAGCGCAACCCGCCCATGATCCGCGTGAATCAGTTTCGCCTGTGGATTCAGCTTGTGCAGCAGTGCCTCAAGCCGGTGAAGCTGTTCCGGCGTGACGAGATCGATCTTGTTGAGGATAATCACGTCCGCGAACTCGATTTGATCGACCAGCAGATCGACAATCGTGCGTTCGTCGTCGGGGGTCACGCCGATTCCGCGTTCCGCCATCGTGTCAAGCGAGGCGAATTCACGCATGACGTTGTGCGCGTCCACCACGGTGACCATCGTATCGAGGCGGGTGATCTCGGACAGACCACCGTCGGTATCGCTCACCGGAAAAGTGAACGTTTCCGCAATCGGCAGCGGCTCGGAAATACCCGACGATTCGATCAACAGATAGTCGAAGCGCCCCTCACGTGCCAGCCGCGCCACTTCGACCAGCAGGTCATCGCGCAGCGTGCAGCAGATACAGCCGTTGCTCATCTGCACCAGTTTTTCATCGGTGCGGCTGAGGGCTGCGCCGCCATCGCGGACGAGCTGCGCATCGATATTGATCTCGCTCATGTCATTGACGATCACGGCGACGCGCAAGCCTTCGCGGTTGTTCAGGATGTGATTGAGCAGGGTCGTCTTACCCGCGCCGAGAAAGCCGGATAAGACCGTCACAGGGAGTCGGTGGGTGATCGTCATTCGGTGAGCGCCTTCAGACTCAAGCCCTGCCGCCGCAGAAACTCAGGCAGCCCGATCTTGTCAATCGTGCGCAGTTCTCGCGCGGTGATGCGAACACTGACGAACTGCCCGGTTTCTTCGACATAGATCGATTTCGATTGCAGATTCGGGTTGAACTTGCGCCGGGTTGCCCGCATCGAAAACGAACGCGCATTCCCGAACATCGGTTTGGTCTGGGTGATTTTGTGCTTGCCTGCCATCTATGTTTCCTGTCGTGTCTGTGTGCGAAAGAAAGCGCGTGAACAAGATTGTCCACGCGCTGGTTATGGATTGGGTGAATACGCCCGCCGCTTATTGCAGCGCGGTCGTGATCACTTCCATGTTGTAGCGCATCATTTCCAGATACGTCGCCCCCGGCGTGCCCGCCTGTCCGAGCGCATCGGTGTACAGCGTCGGTGCAAGGACAACGCCAGCTTCGTCAGCGATCCGCTGCATCAGGTCAGGGTTGGCGATATTCTCCGCGAAGATCGCCGGGACACCTTCTGCCTGAATGAATTCGACCAGCTCCGCGATTTCGCCCGCGCTGGGGTCAGCCGATTCGGTGCTGACCGATTCGAGTGCCGACGAGATTTCAAAGCCGTATTCATTGCCGAAGTAGCCGAACGTGTCGTGCGAGGTGACGAGGATGCGATTTGCTTCCGGGATCAACGCCACCTGTTCGCGGATCGCGGCGTCGAGGTCGGTCAACTGCGCGGTATACGCCTCGGCACTGCCGTTGTAGGTGTCGGCGTTTGCCGGGTCGGCTGCGACCAGTGCGGCACGGATGTTTTCCACCATCACCACGGCGTTGTTCGGGTCATGCCAGATGTGCGGATCAAACTCGCCGTGTTCGTGGGCGTGTTCTTCGCCGAGTTCGCTCTCCGCTGCCATGCCGAATACCGCCAGCGCCGACGGCTTACCGCCAACGAAGATACGTTCCTCGGAGATTTCGAGCGTTTCGAGGTTGACGCCGCGAATATCACCGGGCAGCGGTTCGCTGACATACGCCATGTGTCCGTTGACGACGAACGTCGGGCGGGCGGCGGCGCGACCGGAAGCAGGCGCGAGGAACGGATCGACCACCTGCACCGTGCCTTCAACAGCGCCGGTCGCAATGTCAATCACATGCAGATTGCCGTCAATCGTCAGCGCGACCAGCTTGGACGAGTCTTCGCCGTGAAAGCTGAAGCGCCACACGCGTGCCGGGGCTTCGATCACAATCTCAGATGTACCCGCGACCGGATCGACGCGCACGACGGTGTTTTGTCCGTAATTGCCGATCAGGTATGGCGCACCTTCGACGGCGTACAGTGTGCCGGTGCGCAGATCAGGATTGTCCGTCGGGTTAGCGACTTTGCGCGAAACAAACGTGTCGCCGTCGCGCTCGACGAGCAGCACACCATCGGCGCAGCCAAACGCGACACCCGTATCGCTGTAGGCGGCTTCGCCGTGCAAGCCGGGGCATTCTGGGAAACTCTGGAGAATTTCGCCGTCCAGCGACATCACATCAATGCCGATCGGCAGCGGCGCGTCCATGTCTTCCATGTTCGGGCTGCTGATCAGCACGACATCGCCCATCGGCACAGCCACGCCGTGATGGGGGCGCGCCGTCGTCACCGTGGCTGTTTCGCCTGCGAATAGATCTTCTTCAGTGAAGATCGTCGCCGCGCCGTCGCCGTCATGGAAAATGGCGATCTGGTCGTGATGCGGGGTGTAGTGAACGGGCGTATTGCCCTCAATCGCCGCGTCGAGCAGTGCTGGGCTTCCGAAATCGATGTCGAAATGATCGTCGTGTGGCACTGCCGAAACGCCGCTGTCGATCACGTTGGTGATCGCGCCGTTCGTCTGCACGGCGAAAGCGTAGCGCCCGCTCGGTGATGGATACAGCGATGCTGCTGCGCTCAGTTCAAAGTCCGCGATCACCTCGTTGGTGCGCAGATCGACGATCTGAACCATCCCGCTTTCGTAGTCATTCACGATCAGGCGCGTGCCGACCATTGGCTCGCCTTCCATGAAGCCGCCGTGACCTTCCCCTTCGTGTTCGTGGTCATGTCCTTCAAACGGCAGCGGTTCGATCCCGTCGCTGACGACGATGCGCGTTGCGGTTGAACCGGAAGCGGTATACAGATCATCGAGCCACGTCTCGAATTCAAGACCGTTCTCGAAAATCAGATCGGCTTCCGCCAGTGCGACCGCATCCTGCGGCGTGGGTTCATAAACGTGGGAATCGCCGTCGGGACCCACCAGCACGGTGAGTTCAACCGCATCTCCGGCGATGTTCTGAACGAGATCGCCGAGAATGCTGTAGGTAGCGACCACCCGCAGCGGCGCATCCTGCGCTGCGACGGGAAGGACAAGACCAAGACTGAGGAGCAAGAGGACAACGATAACCGAACGCAAAGTACGCATGAATTCTCCCTTGAATGGACTTAGGAACGGGTCTGACAAACGCTGCACATCCCAAGCAGTTGAATATGCGCGGCTTGGAGCCGGTATCCGTGCTGGTGGGTGAGTGCTTCAAGCTGAAGCTGGAGCGCATCGCCTGCGAGAAACTCCGCTTTTCCGCACGAGATGCACACGATGAGAGGGCGTTCGCTGTCCTGCGCCAGCACGTACTGATTGCAGTGATGCATACCGTGAACGCGGCGCACAAAGCCAATTTCTTCCAGCGTATCGAATAGGCGGTAGATGGTGGCTCGCCCGGTATTCGGACGTTCACCGCGCACAAACTCCCACGCTTTTTCGGCACTCAGTGGAAAGGCGGCACGAGTCAGCAAAATCAGCAGCGCTTCTTTCGTGGGGGTCACACGAAAACCGCGCGCTTGGAGTGCCTGCAACCATTCGGTTGGCTGGACGGCTGTGGACGACATTGCGAACACCTAAATGATACGAAATCTCATTTGCATGTCGCATTGATACCACGTCTCATTTGGAATCACAAGAGAAAGTTAGGGAATTGTAATAGTGCTGCTTGGGGCTATCGCGAAATACCGCGTCCAGAACCGCGAGTTTTGCAGACCTGTCCCTCAGAAATCGAGGCAGCGTGCTATCCGTCTAAACGCAAGCTGGGAGAGGTGGAACATGATGCACACTGAGGGGTATTAGTGAAGCGGAAAACAGAACGATACGATTAATTGCGATTCAGTGTGGGATCCAAGACCATACGGATGACTGTCGGTATCCTCGTGTGTCAGTTCCTATGTTGTCGGACTACGAAACAGCCAACTACACATTCATCCCGTGACTCCCCGCCCTGCACATTTGGTGCGGTTTCATTCCTGTTCGTGCGGAAAGCGTACCTGAACAAATGCACAGGCGGGTATCGGTCACACGGATGTGGGGTATGAGGCTGCGTTGGCTCGAAAGGGTGCGCTGTAAATTTTGCCCAACGCCGATGTGCGTTGACTTCCTCCTATAGGTGACCGCGCTGTCCGGCTGTGCCATCCGCTCCCGAACGATCCGGTTCGGAACGTCCGCCATCGTGGGTGGGCAGCGACAAGAAGCTGCCCGGGATGGTCACCCATCCCGGGGCGCACTCAGGCGAGTTAGGACGTGTAGGAGCGATATTGAAGTTTACGTTTTGGGTGCTGTTGCGGGATTTGGGTCGAATCTCGTCTTGACGAGACTCACAACTTCTTCAGTGACAGCATCCGGGAAACCCGCCAACCCCGGAACGCTGTTACATTCTAAGACAATGAACTCACCAGTCTGAGTCTCAAGTACATCGAGTGCGAGAATATCCGCGCGGAAGTGCTGCATCGCCCGTCGTGTGAAGTCATACAAAACAGGGGGTGGCGCAATCATCTGGGTGTCGACATACCCGACATTGGCTTTCCAATGGCTGCCATTTCGCGCCATCGTCCAAACCCGATCCCCTACTCCAAGACAGCGAATATCGGATTTGTAATCAATGTAGGGCTCGACTGTAAAAAAGTCGTCGGTGATCATCAGGAAATCCTTCAGATCATGCCACTGCTCCAATGTTGTCAGGAGCATCTTGCCATAACCGGCATGATAACTGCCAACTTTGACGACGCTTGGAAGTCTTGGAGGGAGTTGATCCATTAGGATGCTGCTGGTCATCACCTCAAACGGAATAACCGGCAGCCCTATGTCTCGCAACTCATTCAACATCGCCAAGCGATCAAAGCATCGCAGCATGGTTTGTGCTGAATTGATACAAGGGAGTTGAGCAAGTCGAATGAGATCAAGTGCTTCGCGATGATGCAAGAAGGGGCGAACCGCTCCTATCCGCCAGAACAGATAATCTGCGCGGACTCCTTTTCCGATCGTCGTATCGAATACCCACAATTGCTGATCACGCCACAACCATTGACTTGTTTGAAGCCGCACCGAGAAAAGCTCGTAATCGGTAAGGTATTCTGCCCAGTACGGTTCCGCGTTCACCAATACAAGCTTTGCTGGCACGACTTTATCCTCGCTAATATAGACCAGAAACGAGAGTCCTCGAATATGACGAAGCATGACGCGTTCGTCAAACTACCGGCATCCTAACGTTGGCGAGTTAACAGGCAGTATCACGGGTCAGGTATTTTCATACGGCTATGCGATTCACGACGGCATCTGCGTGTACCTGAACTTTGCCAGACCGCGCATGGCAGTGGAGGCGATCCGCGCGAAACTGTCGAAAGGGGATACCGTTACGGTTGTGCCATCGAACAGCGATTTCGACGGGGAGAGCGATGACGAGGCAGCAGCGAAGCTGAGTCCTGAAGAACACCTGCTGCGTGATCTGGTCAACCTTGCGGTCACGATCTGCGACGATGGACAGGTCAATCCGATGACGGTCATCGACAATTCGGAAGGCGCGACTCGCTTGTTTCGCATCGAAATGGGCGAACGCCGCTATTGAGCACACTGCCTCATCCGGGACTTCATCCCCGGTTATGACGGTGACGGCACGATTCCTTGCATCCTTGTTCCGTCCGGTCGTATCTCTGCGGTTCGACAGGCAAAAGAAAACACAGCACGGGCAGGTCTTTCGGCTGTGGCGATGGCTCGGCAGGCTGCCCTACTGCTCCTTGCGGCGCACGGTTATGAAGTCCCGTCAGGACCGCTCGGCAATGACTTTTACCGTCAGGCGTGCTCACTCGATCTGCGTAACAAGCGCGACTATACCGGAAAGATTCTGTCAGCGATGGGAGGCATTACCAAAGGGCGCTTCCGCAATTAGGCGATGAAGCGATGGAAATCGCTGATCGCTATGAAATCAATGAAGGCATTCTCCGGGAAATCGTATCGTTGTCACCTGACGAGCAAGCTGAGGTTTTGCGCCATGTCATCCAATGCGGACTGACGGTGAAGCAGGTCAAGGACATGCTTAATCCGCAGCCTACCGATGGTGATGAGATTAGCGATCGATACCCGAAAGCATTCCGTCAGCTCCTCAAGGCATCGCGGGAAACGCAGACGATGAGCGGCGCAGAACTGTTCAGCATGTTCGCCGCTGAAGAAGGGAATACGCAAGTTGCCTATGCGCGTTTGTGGTCACTTTACAACTTGATCAACGATGCGCTGCAAGCCGCGAATCCGCCGGGTCAGTAAGCAAAAAGGTATAAATGCGTATACCAATTTGAAGCAGCTCACTCCACACACGGCGGGCATCTCGAAACGGCATGGGGAAAGCGCTATCCGGCAACGGCTGGACTCGCCAAGCGCCTGCTCACGTGCGGCGCGGTGTTCCTGAAAGAGCGGACGATCAGCATGTATCAGCGGCGCGATCCGGATGCGCTGGTTGAAGCAACACATAACAACGCGGATCAAACAGCACTTGAGGAACACTTCAGGCAGGTTGATCAGGGTGTGTAGGCGATGTTCGCCGCGCGTGCGATGGTTGAAGACTCTGCGCTGACTATCGAAACGAACGAGCCGTCATCTTCAGATAATTGATGGATGCCGAAGGCGAAGTCTGAAAAGCAAAACGATCAAATGCGTTCGTGGGATATTCCCGCGCCTGATCCGCCAAAACCGGAGGTGCGCACGCGCAAGCCGTACTATCCCGATGCGCTCGATGAGGACGATGAGCGAATCGCGCAAAAGGTATATGAGGCGATCACGACGTGCAGCGGACAAGCCTTGCTCAGTTTGAGCAGTGCCCGCTGCCTCGTCGATCTGTACGGTGCGGAGGTGGTCAACAGCACACTCGGTCGTGTGCTGGCGCAAAGAATATCAACTTAACTTCTTCGATCCCGCGCCGAAGTTTAGGGGGGAGTGACGAAGTAAACCATTCTGACCCTTTATAACCCTTAAATGTGGTTATATGATGATGTTACCAAGAAGAAAGAGGGCGCAGCCATGAAAGTCGATCAACTTCTTTCCACACTCGAAACCCTGCCCTACCATGAGCGTGTTCGGCACATGGTTGAGATGGGTAAGCAGTCGCTCACGAATGAGACTCTTCGCCAGCTCCTGACCACGCTCTCAAAGGGTGAGATGTACCAGCGGATGCTGGCGCTGCAAGCCTGCTACGGCAGCCGGGATGGCGATGCCGTCTTGCACGCGCTCTCCGATCCGTCCCGCACGATCCGTCAAATGGCACGGCGTATGGTCGCATACCTGTGCGACGATGATCAAGTACAAGCCGCTTTTGCGAGCTTACTCGATGCTGATCTTGGCACGCTGCTGACTCTGCTCCAAAAACAGCGGCGGCAGACCCCGATCGATACCTATCTCGAAAAACAAAGCGCGAATGACCCCGCCGCGTGGGTGCGCCGGATCGGCTTTGGTTCGGCTGCACTGGTCAAACCAGTGATCGAAAACGTGCTGATGCAGGGGCATTCATGGGAAGGGCAGTGGCTGGCGGCGCGTCACCCCGTGCTAACTGTCGAAGCGCTCCATCTGCTTGCCGAACGCGCGACACAAATGGATCAGCGTCTGCTGTGGATTGCCAATGCAACTCTCCCTATCTTGAGCGACCTCGTTCCCGCACAAGCGGTCGAGGCGGTGAAGGCGCTCGCCCGTCATCTGCCGATCTCACAGCTTGATGTACAAGGATTGGCACAGCGCCGCCCGGTGGAACTCGCAGATTTTTTGCTGACGCTTCAAGAGCGCCCGCCGAGTCGAGGCATTTTCGCCGGAGCAGATTGCGGCGCTCGTCGAAGCGGACTATTTGAGCGGAAACTCGTTCTCCAGATGGGGAGCAAAACTTGATCCATCGGTGCGGGCTGATTTGTTTCACCGTTTTGGGATCGGCTGGCGCGATGGGAACGGCGCGATCCCCATCAATGTGCTGGAAATTCTCCCGCGTGAGCTGCGCGAAAGCGAAGCGCGCCGCCACTTGTCGATCCCAGCATTCGTGACAGAACCGAAGCAGCGCCT
>JAPKMU010000510.1 GCA_026645745.1 Anaerolineae bacterium
GTCCACCGACGGCGCAGATTTCAGTTTTGCTGAACATCGCGGGCAAATCCTCCTGCTCTATTTCGGTTATCGCGCCTGCCCGGATTTTTGCCCAACGACATTCGCGGAACTCAGCCGCTTGTATGCCGCATTGAATAACCCCGTCGATCAGGTGAAAGTTTTATTCCTCACCGTTGACCCGGAGCGCGATACGCTCGACATGCTGACCGCCTACACCCATGCTTTCAACCCTGCCTTCATCGGTTTGCGCGCTGAACGCGACACGCTGGAAACAATCATGCGCGCTTTCGGCGTCGTCGCACAGCGGCAGGATATCGAGGGTTCGGCGGCGGGCTATTTGATCGACCACACCGCATCAATCTTCTTGATTGGACCCGATGGACGGTTGCAATCGCAGTATCTCTATGGAACGGATTACCGCGATATCGTCCACGACATCCAGATCATTTTGGAAGCGCAAGCAGCATAGCTTCCCCCTAACCTTGTGAAATCTCCGCGCTCGGGCGGATTTTTCTGTTTTTAATTTACCTGTGAAGGAGACTCACGAATGCTTAGACGAAAATCACTTCTTCTCGCGGTTGTGTTGATCATCAGCACATTGATTCCGGCGGCGCAGATTTATGCGCATGATAACTGCGGATTTATCTCGCTGGTCAATGGTTGGGCGCGTGCGTCTGTCGAAGGCATGACCAACAGCGCCGCCTATGGTCTGGTCGTCAACATGACGGGCGTAGAAGATGCGCTCATCGGGGGTTCAACCGATGCAGCGGAAGCTGTCGAAATCCATGAAATGGTGATGGGTGCGGGCGATGTGATGCAAATGCGCCCGGTCGAAGGCGGAATTGTCGTCCCGAACAACAGCTTTGCCACGCTTCAACCCGGTGGGCTGCACATCATGTTGATCAACCTCACCCAGCCGCTCATCGCGGGTGAAATGCTCAACCTCACGCTCACCTTCCGCGAAGCCGGAGATGTCAGCATCAGCCTCCCGATCATGGATGCCGCCGAAATGGAAAGCATGGGCGGTATGGACATGGGCGGCGAAGGCGGCATGCACATGGGTGACATGGCGACTGAAGAAGCGATGGGCGGCATGGATATGGGCGGCGAACATGCTGACCATATGCACGGCGACATGGAAATCCCCGAAGACTGCCACCATGTTTTCTTCCTGAATGCGTGGGTGCGTCCGGCGGGTGCAGGTCAGCCGAACAGCGCCGCTTACGGCTTGATGCTCAACTTGACGGACGAAGATGTCTCGCTCGTTGGTGGAAGCGCTGACTTCGTGGAAGCCGTCGAAATTCATGAGATGGTGATGGGTGCGGGCGATGTCATGCAGATGCGCCCGATTGAAGGCGGTTTGGTGATTCCGGCGGGCGGCGCGGTGGTGCTTCAGCGCGGCGGCTATCACGTGATGCTGATCGGCTTGACGAGTGAACTCGCGGCGGACAGCATGGTTGATCTCACCCTCACGCTGTCAGATGGTCATGAACTCGTGCTCACGCTGCCTGTGCAAGAACCGCCGATGGAAGGCGAAGGCGGCATGAATATGGGCGGCTGACGTTGGCAGCAAGTTTGCCAATCGTTTGATTGTTATGTAAATCTTCACGATTTACTGACATAAACCGACATAAAATGGGGACGGCTTGCGAGCCGTCCCTCAAGTTTTCGCCGTCGGCAGCGTCTTGAGCGGTTCTCCTCGCAGTGCGGCGCGCATCGCGTCACGGTCATCCCATAAATACTCAACCGTCCCAAACGCCATACTTTGCTCGTGACCTTTCCCGCACGCGATCACGACATCACCGGGGCGCGCCATCTCACACGCCGTGTACAGCGCCTCCCCGCGATCCGGCACACGGATAAAGGTTTTTCCCTCTACCCCACCCACGCTGACCGCCGCGTCCGCCATCGCCTGCAAAATCGCCTCAAGCGACTCGGTGCGCGGGTCTTCCGCCGTAAAGACGCTGATATCCGCCAACCGGATCGCCGTTTCAGGCATCAGGCGGCGCTTCTCACGGTCACGCAAGCCCGCACACCCGAACGCGCAGATCACCCGCCCGTTTTCGCCTGTCATCGTGCGCGCCGCTTCAAGCGCATTCTTGAGCGCGTTGGGCGTATGCGCGAAATCGACCACCGCGAGGAAATCTTGCCCCTCGTCGATGCGCTCTAATCTTCCGGGAATCGCGGTCACACTCAACAAGCCGCGTTCGATGGTTTCCGGCAAGACATTCAGCGCCCGCGCCGTCGTGATCGCCGCCAGCGCATTCATCACATTGAAATCACCCAAAAGCGGCAGGCTGAACACCACCGGCGCGCGTTTCGTGCTCACGCCATGCGCGACGAACTGCGTATACGCCGGACGATGAATCACGTCCGTACCGCGCACATCCGCCGTGTGATGCCGCGCATAGCGTAAATGCACATCCGCCGGGATCGCCTCAAAAAAAGCGGCACTCGGATCATCGCCGTTGACGATGCTGATCTTCTTGACTCGCGGCTTCTTGTGCGATTTGCCGAGCATCTCAAACATACGCGCTTTAGCGGCGCGGTAATTCTCAAACGTCTTGTGATAGTCGAGATGTTCATGGGTGACGTTGGTCAGCACAGCGGCATCGACATCGACACCGTTTAAGCGTCCTTGCGCCAGCCCGTGACTGGTCATCTCCAGCACCACATGAGTCAGCCCGTTGCCGACCATCTGCGCCAGCAAGCGCTGGATCATCGGCGCGGAAGGCGTGGTCACATGAAACCCTGTATCAAGCGTCTGCCCGCCAATATCCGCGCTGATCGTGCTGATCAACCCGGCTTTGCCATTCGTCGCTATTTTGAGAATGCTGTGGATCAGCGTGCTCGTCGTCGTTTTGCCATCCGTGCCCGTCACGCCGATCACGATCAGCTTACGCGACGGGTGATCATAAAACGCAGCGGCGAGATAGCCCGTCGCCTCCATCGCATTTTCGACCTGCACATACGGAACAGTTAACCCGGTAATCGGTTTTTCCCCGATGATCGCCGCCGCCCCGCGTGCGATTGCTTTTGGGATGAAGTCGTGACCGTCTACGCTCAATCCGGCGCGGGCGATGAACACGCCCCCCGGCTCAACTTC
>JAPKMU010000511.1 GCA_026645745.1 Anaerolineae bacterium
CGGATCAACCCGGATATCCATTCGGTTCAACTGCCCATCGACAAAATACGGACCTTCGGTCAATTCCGGGCGTACCACACATGCGGGCAGCGCGGTCGCTGTTGGAGTCGATAAAGGGGTCGCGGTCTGTGCACTGGCAATGCGCGGTAGGCTCAATCCGGCGATCAGCGCTGCCCCTCCGCCGCCGAGCAGCGCAAGCATTTCGCGGCGGCTGAGGACGCGCCCAACGGGTTGATCGTCGTCGTGCGGTTCATTAGGTTTCATGGTCAATTCTCCTGACTTGATTGAACATGCTCATCACTCTACGGGCGGATTATTCAAAACTTGTGTAGGCGCTGTGTAATTGTGGTTTGAAAACCTTACGCGGCGCTCGATGCGCTGAAATCCAGCTTAAGCGTGACCTCATCACCGACGTTCGTCACAGATGGCACATTTGGGATGCTGATGTTAAACGCCTCGCGCGAAATGATCGTTTCCGCGTGCCCCGTCAGGGTATTTTCCGCCCCAAGTGTCGCCGTCACATCAAACGTGACGCTCTGAGTCACCCCCGCGACCGTCAGATCACCCGTGACTTGGAACGTCACCGTATCGCCAACAACAGCGCTCCCCGCCAGCCCGCTGATCGCAGTCGGCGCGAACACGATGAATTCATTCGCGTCGTTTTCCGATTGCAGGATGAAGCGCGCGATGGCGTTATCGCGGCGGTCGCTGTCGGTCGCAAACGTGCGCGCATTGATCCGCAGTTCACCCACACGCGACAATGATAAATCGCTTGTGTTAATGGCGATTTCGCCCGCCACTTGATTCGTCGTGCCAACAACCGTCTTATCCGACCCGTTCAGCACTTCAAAAATGTTGAATTCAGCGGTCGTGCCTTCCTGATCGATTTGGAAGATGGTTTCGCTCGCTGTATCGGCGGCGGGTTCGATGGTCTGTACCGCATCTTCAATAGCGATGCTCGGCGCGGCAACTTCGCGGGTGAGGTATAGAAATACACCCACGCTTACGACAGCGATCAGGGCGACTACGGCGAGAACAATGCCTAATGTACGATTCATGAGTGGTCTCCTTGTTGAGTTCGAAACGTACACTAACGGAGACTTGTTTAGAGCATGTTCAGATCAGATGAGCACTTGCTCGCGTGATCGCGTTTCCATCCGCTTGGCTTTGCCCTATTCATATAATATGAGAGTAGTTGCCGTTCCCTTGAACAGCGTTACAATTAGGGTGTAAGGAACAATCGGGGCGTTTTTACCCCGTTCGTTAGATATCGTTGAAGTTACTTAAGGAGCTTTTGCAATGAAGAAGCTGTTTGCCCGCCGCGTCGCGTTCGTGTTCGCTCTCGTGATCATGGTCGCGCTCGTTGGCAGTGTCGTCGCTCAAGATCAACCCGTTATTCGTTATGCCTCTTACGCCAGCGATCCCGGCGCACGTGAAGCGGACGAAGCGCTTGTCGCTCAGTGGAATGCCGCTCACCCCGATCGACCCATCGAACACAATATTACGGATCATGAAGCATTTAAACAGGCGATCCGCACCTACCTTGTTGCCGATCCTTCACCGGACGTGCTGACATGGTTCGCGGGTAACCGTATGGCATTCTTTGTGGATCGTGGTCTCGCAGGCGATCTCACCACGCTGTTTGAGCGCGAAGGCTGGAACGATGTTTATGCCCCCGGCTTCGTTGCGCTGGCGACCCAGAACGACGCGCAGTACTTCGTCCCGACCAGCTATTACTGGTGGGCGATGTACTTCCGCACCAGCATCATGGAAGCCAACGGCGTCACCCCGCCCGCGACGTGGGATGAACTGCTTGCCGCGTGCGATACGTTTAATGCTGCTGGTATCGTCCCGATCACCATCGGTACACAGGCTCCTTGGACGGCTGCCGCATGGTTTGACTTCCTCAACATGCGCATTAACGGACCGGAATTCCACATCAACCTGATGCGCTTGCAGGAAAGCTACACCGATGAGCGCGTCGTCGCCGTGTTCGATCACTGGCGTCAGCTTTACGAACACAACTGCTTCCTGCCCGACAGCGCCGCGTATGACTGGCAGGGCGGTCTGGACTTCATGAATCGTGGCGAAGCAGCCATGTACCTCATGGGCGGTTTCATCACCGACAGCGTGCCGGATGACATCGAAAGCGATTACGATTTCGCCATGTTCCCGGTCATCAACCCCGACGTGCCGATTGGTATCGATGCCCCGACTGACGCCTACTTCATGAGCGTGAATGCCCCGAACCCCCAAGGCGCGTTTGACTTCCTCGCCTTCCTCGGTTCGCAGGAAGCGCAGCAGTTCGCCGCCGATGAACTCGGTCGTCTGCCCACCCGCACCGACGTGGATACGGCGAACTTTACCGAAGCGCAGCAGAAGGGTATCGCGCTGGTTCAGAGCGCCGATTATGTCGCCCAGTTCTACGACCGCGACACCACCCCCGAAATGGCGGAAGCAGGTCTGAACGCGTTCGCGGAATTCATCGCTGACCCGGCAGGCGCGGACGTGATGGCGCTGCTCGAAAGCCTCGAAGCTGACCGCGTGCGTATCGCTGCCGAAATCGAAGCGGCAGGCTAATCTCCTAATGTGACAGGCGGAGCGTGCTGCTCCGCCTGTCTGTGTAGTAGCAACATGGGGCGACCTACTGCGAAGCCGATTCGCCGGGGGATCGCCCTTTTTGATTAGTCAGTTTTTTGAGGATTACGTGATGGCTTCTTTAGCGGCGTCAACGGGAGAACGCAAGCGCGTTACCAGCAGACGTAGAATTCAGTGGGCACCTTATCTTTTCCTGCTAATTCCGCTGGCGCTCTACGCCATGTGGATCATCTTTCCGACTTTCTTTTCGTTTTACCTCAGCTTGACCAACTGGGACGGAATCGCTCCGATTCCCGGTGTCGATCACCTGTCGTTTAACAATTATGTGCGCTTGCTCGGCATTGGCACGGGATCGCCTGACCGCGATTTCGTCGTATCCTTCGGCAATAACCTCAAGTGGATGCTCGTCTTTTTGACCGTTCCCACGACGATGGGCTTGGGGTTAGCGATGATCTTCAACACGGATATACGCGGCGCACGCTGGTTCAAAATCAGCTT
>JAPKMU010000512.1 GCA_026645745.1 Anaerolineae bacterium
CCAGATCACGCAGATCAAGCACAA
Source organism: Anaerolineae bacterium (assembly GCA_026645745.1). Lineage (GTDB taxonomy): Bacteria > Chloroflexota > Anaerolineae > Aggregatilineales > Phototrophicaceae > Flexifilum. The sequence goes on from JAPKMU010000512.1 coordinate 25, forward strand.
AGTATTTCTCGCCCGCCGTCAGAAGCGCTTGGGTTTGCTGACGTACATCCGGAGCGCTGAAGGCGTCAAAGCGCCCAGTGAGTGTCAAGCCGAAAGATGAAAACGCGCTGCGGATTCTGCTGCTGACGAAATTTGACCGCGTGTTCCGGTTGGTGGATGATATTGATACAGCCGTGCGAGAGGTCTTGACTACATGAGCGCGATTCTCGTGGTGGATGACTATATTGTTCAACAGCGCGTACTGCGCCAAGTGCTGACGACAGCAGGCTATCAGGTCACAGTCGCGGCGGACGGCGCGGAGGCGCTCGATTATTTAGCGGAGGCGGATTATGCGCTCGTAATCCTTGATATTGCGATGCCGGGGATGGACGGAATCGAAGTCCTAACCCACATTCGTGCCGATACCCGTCTCGGTGATCTTCCGGTCATCATGCTCACGGCGAGCGGCGAAGACAGCGACAAAGCCGCCGCGCGCAGTGCAGGCGCAAACGTTTTCTTGTCCAAGCCCGCCAGTTCGCACGAGATTATTTCAACTGTTGAAGGATTGATCGGCAGCCCGGCATGAACCGCAGCGGTCACGGCGATATTCATCAAGATTTGCGGCGGCTGCGCATGATGGTTGATGCGCTCCCGACGCCAACATTGATCGAAGATGAACAGCGCGCGCTTGTCTGTGTCAATCAGGCATTTTGCGATATGTTTCATATCGCTGCATCACCGGATGATCTCATCGGTGCAGACTGCGTGCAGGCAGCGGAATATGCTAAAGACCTGTTTTTAGACCCTGAAGCGTTCATCGACGGGATCAATACGACGCTTGCCGCGCGCAAAACTTTGCACGGGGAAACGATTGCGCTCAAAGATGGGCGTATGCTGGAGCGCCGTTACACGCCGCTGTACATTGATGGCGCATATAACGGGCATTTTTGGCAGTACGAGGACATCACCGAACGGCATGTGATCGCACGCGAACTCGAAGCCTCACGCGACCGCGCATGGGAAGCATCGCGCCTAAAATCCGAGTTCTTGGCGATGATGAGCCATGAGATTCGCACGCCAATGAACGGCGTGATCGGCATGGCGGAACTCCTGCTCTCCACCGACCTAGACGACACGCAGCGTGATTACGCGACGATGATCTACGAAGAATCGAATGCGCTGCTGCGGATTTTGAACGACATCCTTGATTTTTCGCGCATCGAGGCGGGTAAAGTTGTCCTCGATCCTGTGCCCTATTCGGTTTACGAGTTGTGCGAGCATATCGCGGAAGTCGCGCGGCGTCAGGCGGAGCGCAAAGGGCTGGCATTTCATGTCGTGCTCCCGCCCGGAATTCCGGTACTGTACGGCGACGGCGGACGGCTGCGGCAGATCGTGATCAACTTGATCACGAACGCGATCAAGTTCACGAAGAAAGGCTCGGTATCGCTGATCGTTGAGGCAGAACCCGCTGGTGATCAACAGATGATGCTACGGATTCATGTACGCGATACGGGCGTTGGCATTGCAGCGGAAAAAATCCCGTCGCTGTTTGAACCGTTTGTACAAGCCGATAGTTCAACGACGCGGCAGCATGGCGGCACAGGTTTAGGATTGGCGATCGTCAAGCGCTTGGTAACGCTCCTCAACGGTACAATTCAAGTGGTCAGCGAACCGGGGCAGGGCAGCACCTTTACCGTTACGGTGATAATGGATCGCGCCAGCGACAGCAGTGCCGCGTTTGCTATTTCTGCAAAGGCGGTGCAGTGGTCAGCGCCGCTGCCAAAGTCGTCGGACGGCAGCAAGCGTATTCTCATCGTCGAGGACAACGCCGCGAACCGCCAGCTTACGCTGGATTATCTGCACATGCTCGGCTATCACAATTTGCAGTTCGCCGAAGATGGCGAAGAAGCAGTCGAATTGGTACAGGCGGCGGAAGCAACCCCGTTCGCGCTGATCTTGATGGATATTCAGCTTGTGCGGGTGGATGGGCTGACCGCGACCCGGATGATCCGCGCCAGCGAAGTCGGAAGCAGCCGTCATACGCCAATTGTCGCGCTGACGGCACATGCGATGGCAGAAGACCGCCGCGCATGTCTCGCGGCGGGGATGGATGATGTGTTGGTGAAACCCGTCCAGCGGGCGAGTCTGCTCAAGGTGCTGACCACCTACGTCAGCGATGCATGAGTTACGGCACGAAGATTTTCAACACCGGAATGCGCTTGATCACAAGGATGACGGCGACCGACAGCGCCAGCGTCACCCCTGCCGTGAGCGGAATTCCGATCAGCGGCGAAAATGTCATCGAGTTGATTTCGATGCCAAAACGTCCGCTGCCGATTGCCTCCATGATCAAGACATGAACGAAATACACCCCCAAGCTGCACGACGCCAACAATTTCACCGCCCACGCGACGACCGGTAAGCGTTGAAAGATCGTCTCCCAAGGCAGGCTCTTGAGGAACAAGAACATGCCAATCGAGACGATCACCATGTTGAAGCCAAGATTGTTCAAGAAGAAGGTATCGAGCTGTCCTTCTTGTGCCATCGTCATCGCGTGAACGGCGTATTCGGTGATCAACAGGGTGACGGCGACGATCAATAAGACGGGGAGCATGTGCTTGGGTTTCAGCACGGTATCGCGCAGATAATAGCCGAGCAGGAAGTAGCCCGCGTAGTTGGTCATCACCACGAAGTCGATGCCAAACTGCACCTCAAAGACACGCCCGACCGTTGGCAGTATCGTGATTGTGATGAACCACACAATCAAGAAATAGCGTAAGTTGGCTCGGCTGGCGTGCTGAACATACACGCGCAGCACCGGAGTCGCCAAATACAGCCCCAAGATCATCGTAATGAACCACATGTGATAATACACGGGTCCTTTCAAGATCGCGTTCGCCATTTGATTTCCGGTCAGCGTTTCGCCTTGAAACCAGATGCGCCAAAATAGATATACGACTGCCCACCCCAAGAACGGGATCAACACCTTCATAAAGCGCTTCTTGAAGAATTCGCCAATCGGCTGATCCGCTTTGGCGGTTAAGAGGAGCATC
>JAPKMU010000513.1 GCA_026645745.1 Anaerolineae bacterium
GGTCTGGATGCGATTCAAATCTATCGTGCCGACGCGCACACGCTGATTCTGCCGCCGCTGCGAGAGACACTGATCCCATCATTCACGCCGCGTCCCGCCGCGCGGATCGACCTCGTCAGCGCGCCGACCGTCGCCCCGACCAACACGCCCGCCCCGCCCGCTGTGATCGCGGTCAGCCTCATCATCGCCTACGATGAAAACGGGAACGGGGCAGTCGATCCGGCGGAGGGCGTACGCGGCATTCCGGCGCGGCTGGTCGATGCGACCACCAATCAGGTGATCGCCGATGGCGTGACCGACTCACGCGGCTATGTGGCGATTGAAATCATCCACGACGCGCCCGCGCGTCTGGTTGTGCCGTATTTCGGGGAGGTGTGGGACGTATCGCCGCGCGGCGCGAATACCTTCACGCTGCTGCTCGATGCGGCAAATCAGCCGGGGCTAATCCCATGAGTTCAGTTTATCCCTCTAAAGCCCAATCGGGCAGTGGCTCCCGCTGGGCGACCCATTCGGGAGGAATTCCGTCGAGACCAACACTTACCGCGACAACGCCGCCAACCATCGCCGCAATGGTATCTGTGTCGCCGCCAGCGCTTAAACACTGCCAAATCGCTTCTCGAAAATCATGCAGGTGGACGGCGGCACACCAAAGCGCAAAGGGAACCGTTCGCTGTGCCGTCATATCCGCACCATTCCCAAGAAGCTTGGCTGCTTCTCGTGTGGAAACATCGGATGCGAAACCGATTGCTTGCTCGCACTTCTGTCGAACTTCACTCGGAGGAATGTGATGAACAACACGTTCCATAAACTGATGTGGTGTCAGCATCTGTCCAGTGTGCTTTTGGTGTGCAAGGGCTGTTGCTACGGCAATTGCAATGGCGCCGGCAATGCCTTCCGGATGTCGATGCGTAATCGCGGTCGCCAGTTGTGTGTTTTCGATCACCGCCGTCATATCGTCTGCGAAGTACGCGCCAATGGGCGCGGCGCGCATCGCGCCTCCATTTCCGTACGATCCGCTTCCGCCGAAAAAGGTTTCAGACGCTTCGCGCCACGATTGCCCATTTTGAACACGCGCAAAAAGCGTGCGCATCCCCGAACCATACCCGCGACTGCGATCATAGTGAGCAACGAAGCTTGCAGCCAGTACTTCTTCGTTGATCCGTTGATACTGGCGCAGGATGGCATACACCGAGAGCGCCATATTGGTATCGTCCGTGTAACGCCACTTCCCTTCCGGAAGGGTGCGATTTGTCACATGGTGCGACGGACGATCTGGATGGCTCATTTCAAAGAACCCGCCCAAGGCATCTCCAACGGACAATCCTTCAAGCGACAAGCGCGCGTTGGCAAGGTTTGGCATACGCAGCCTTTCGGAATGGGAATACAACCTCACACTGTATTCTATCAGGCAAGGAGGGCAAGATGCCGGTAATCCAAGACCTGCTCAACGGGATTCAAATCCAGCTCGATGCGCTGTGGTACAACGTGTTGTACACCCTCGCCGGGATCGGCTGGAGCCTCCAGCGCGCCGTGTTCTTGATGGGCTACGCGATTGAACTGCTCAACCAATGGCTGATGGATGCCGCGTTCGCGCCGCTGATTCAGCAGACCGCGGCGAGCATGGAGATCGCGGTGACGGCTTCATTCGCGGTCGCGCTGATCGTGTTGGGGATCACGTACCTGCTCGCCGCGTTCGCACGCCTGCGCGTGGTTGAGCCGCGCAGCGCGATCGCGTGGTATCTCGCGGCGGTCTTGTTCTTCGCTTACGCGCCGGATTTATATCGCGGCATGAACGATCTGCGCCGCACCATCAGTCAGGGTTTCTACGCGAGTACGCTCTCCGGCTTGCAAGCGGTCGGCGGCGGGGCGTTTACTTCGCTCGGCAGCGTGACGACGGCGGACTTGGGACTGCTTCCCCTGTGCGACAACCTCGGCACGTACATGCCCGGCGCGACCACGACCACGATTGATGGACTCGATATCGCGCTTTCGTACCTACGTGCGGACGGGATCGACGTGATGGGTTACCACCCGCCTTGGCGCGCTCCCGGCTGCCAGCCGCACCCGCCCAACGATCCGCTGAGCGGCTTGTGGACGGCGGACGCGCTCCCGTGGGAGTGGAAACGCCCCGGCTCATTTTTCGACAACACCGTGCAGGGGTATTTCTTCTCGTTCATCACGCCGGAGCAGCGCCAGCACAGTTTGGCGATGGCAGCGGCGGCACAGGCGCGCATCCTGACCGCGTGGCCCCTGCTCCTGTTCGGCGTCGCGGAGCAGTTCGTGTATCTGCTGCTCACCGTCGCGCAGGGTTTGACCTTCCTGCAATTCGGCGCGGCGGTCTTGTTCGCCTTTTTCAAGCGGACGGAAGTCATCGCCCGCTCGATCGTTGACCTGTGGATCGAACTCATCATCCAAACGGTCGTGATCGCGCTGATTCAATCGCTGGTCGCGGCGTTTTTTCTGCTCAGCGCGGCGAACGGCAGCGGACTGGTTGCGCTCGGCATCGGGCTGATCTGCCTCTTGTTCATGGTGATCGTCCTGTTTTCGGGGATCAAAGCGGTGTGGAACAGTCTCAACCGCCTGTTCAGCGCCTTCGGGCAGGTGACAGGCGGCGCGGTCATCACGCCCGGCACGGCAACCGTGATGACGACGGCGGGGGCGGTCGGCGCGGTCGCAGCAGGCGCGGCGCTCACCGGGAGCGCGGTCAGCGTCGGATCGAGTGCCTTAGCCGGAATGACCGCCCTCCAGCAGGGGGCAACTCCGGCACAAGCGGCGGGGATCACCTTTGGCGGTGTGGACAGCCTCACAGGTGTAGTGCGTTCGATTGCGCGGCTGCCCTCGCTGCAAGAAACGCCCCTCGGCGAGGCGGCGGAGCAGTTCGTGGAAGGAGCAACTACGCGGCGGGTCGCCCGCGATCTTCCCGGCGTGGGACGGGTGGCGGGTCCGCTCGTCGGCGCGGCGCTCTTGACCGATTACGACCCGGATCACGCCGAGCGTGACGCGAAAGGGCGGATCACGTCGCGTCCGATGTTGATTCC
>JAPKMU010000514.1 GCA_026645745.1 Anaerolineae bacterium
ACTCACCACAAAGCGCGCTTTTGCTTGCGCCCCTCCCTGAATTCGGGGAGGGGAGACGAGCGAAGCGAGTGGGGAGAGGTCGGTTTTGAGTATCGGACAAGCCTCCTGACCCCCTCTCCCACGTAAACGGGGGAACCGCGCGCCTGTTTTTGTCCCTCTCCCCGCTTGCGTGGGAGAGGGACGGCTTGCGCAGCAAGCAGGGTGAGGGGTCATAACGTGAATATTCAGATGGTTTCCTACAACCTGAGCGAACGCGCACGCCGTCCCATCGCCCGACCGCCCACCACGAGCATGAGCGCGGGCAGCCACACCAGCCCCGCCGCCGTGAAGATCACGCCGTACCATGCCGCCGGATCACCCGCTTCCGGTTGGCGCGCAAGGTTGAAGCCGATCCCCCCGCCCACCAGCAGGATCAGCGCGCACGCCAGCCAATACAGCGGCGGATCGCTTTCCGCGCCGATGCGCTCCATGAGGGCGATGCCTTTTTTGCGCGTGCTGAACCACAAAATCGCCCAGACGAAGATCACGAGGGTGATGATGATTGTGAAGGCGGTCGAGTCAAAGTGTCCGTTTGCCGCGTGATATGCGCCGTTCAACGCCAGCGCACCAAGCGCGATTCCATACCCCAACGGGGAGAGCTTGTAAGGCGACTTCCCCGCTGGAATCGTGTCCGTCAAGAGCGGGGTGCGCGACCGCCAGAACAGCCACGCCGCCGCGATCAGCACAATGCCAACGCCGCCGATCACCAGCAGAATCGGGTCAAACGCCGGGGTGACGCTGTAAGTCTCCGTGCCGTTCCAACGCGCCCAACCGCCCCATCCTACGCCAAGCACGCCGAATAAGATCAACAAAATTACGCGGCGAACGCGCCCGCGTATGCCGAGCATGATCCCGGCGAACACCGCCAGCGCCAGCAAGCCCATCAGCGGATGCGCACCCATCACCCGTGTGATCAACGTGCGCGGGATGTCGATTAGCGCCATTTGCGGATTCAGCAGAAGCGCGTTCAGCATCCCGTAGACGCCCGCCGCCGCCAGCAATCCGAAAAAAGTCATCACACGGTAGCGCGCCAGCCAATCGAGCATGATCGCCGCAAGCGCCCAATACCCGACTGCCAGCAAAATCCACGCTTGAAGCGGACGTGCCAGCGGATCGATCCACACGATGATCTCTGAACCAAAAGCGAACAGGAGCGCGAGAAAGATGCGCAGCGCAAACACGGCGGATCGGTTCATGAGACTCCTCAAACAGGCAAACAATCGTCAATTGTAACGCGGCGTGCCGCGCGATCATGAATTTCCCATCTTGAGCTTAAACCGCCCTCATCTAACGCGCCTATCATACGCCCCAATAACGTTAGCTCTCGTAAGCATCCATACGGAATTGGTAGTGTATGACGGCTCTTACTCCTACTCAAAACAACTCGCAATCGACTCCGCACGCACCGCGCGAAGTCTCCGACCGCACCGCGCTCAATCTCGGCATCTGGTTCACGGTGATCATCAGCTTGGCGATTATCGCGCTCGGCGGTTGGCTCACACGCTTCGAGTTAGCCACGCCCGATCTCAGCGACGGATTCTTTTATGAGTGGCAGCTTGCCACCCCGAACTTTTGGAACGCCGCGACCGCTTGGATCGGCTTTGCACTCCACAACCTGCTGATCTGGGGCGCGACATGGTGGGCACAAGAACGCTATAGCAAATATACTGGCGCGCTCCGCCCCGCGAACTATTGGGCGCTGGCGATCAATGCCGTGTTCATCGTGCTGCATTACGTTCAAACAGCGGTCTTTTACGACGGGATCGCACAAGACTTACCAAGCTGGACGGCGCAGTTCACGGTGATCATGATGCTGTTTGTGATCATTGCGATGGAAAACCGCCGCCGAGGGATATTCTTCGGCAAAAAGATCAACTTCCGCAAGGAGTTCTACGGCTGGCTGCGGCGCTATCACGGTTACGCCTTCAGCTTCGCGGTGATCTTCACCTTCTGGTTTCACCCGATGATTCCCACGTTCGGGCATATCTTCGGCTTCGTGCATGTGATCTTGGTGATGCTGCAAGGCTCGTTGATGTTCACGCGCACGCACCTTGATCGTAAGTGGAATTTCCTGCTGGAAATCATCGTCCTGCCTCATGCCGCGATGGTCGCGCTCGGTCAAGGGACGGGGATCGTGTATATGTTCCTGTTCGGCTTCTTGACGATTTTTATCGTGACTCAGATGCACGGACTCGGCTTAAAAGCATGGGTGAAATACCTATTCGGAGCGGGCTACCTGCTCTCGATCCTGTTCACGTATTTGCTAGTACGCGCCCCGTATCAAGCGAATGAGATCATCCGTATTCCGGCGATTGAATACCTGATGGTGTTCTTGATGTACGGCTTATGGTGGTTAGGTGCGCGCCTGCTCGGTCAGTTTGGCGGAAACGCCGTCAAGCAAAAAGAATGGCACGAACCGCAAGCCGCGTGAACCTGCACTTCACGGGACGACACTTTTTCGCCCCTCTCTAACCGAAGGTTGGAGAGGGGAGTGGTTTGCCCGTTAGAAAACTCGCGTTCCCTCGTGGCGGATCGGCGCTGCGCAGTTGATCTCCCCGATTTGACATTGCAAAACCGCGCCATTCACTTCAAGCAGCACGATTTTCGGCATATCATCCCCGAACGCGACCCAGATATTCGGCGTGAACTGCGAGCGAGTCGGCTGAAGAACCAAGGTTGCGGTAGCAGTCACCTGAACGGAATCAGGCAGCGGTGACGGCGTTTCGGTCGGCACGAGCGTAACCGTCGGTGTTTCAGTAGCAGTCGCCGGAACGGAATCAGGCAGCGGTGACGGCGTTTCGGTCGGCACCAGCGTAACCGTCGGTGTTTCAGTAGCAGTCGCCGGAACGGAATCAGGCAGCGGTGACGGCGTTTCGGTTGGCACGAGCGTAACCGTCGGTGTTTCAGTAGCAGTTACCGGAACGGAATCAGGCAGCGGTGACGGCGTTTCGGTCGGCACCAGCGTAACCGTCGGTGTTTCA
>JAPKMU010000515.1 GCA_026645745.1 Anaerolineae bacterium
GAAGCAACCTCTGAAGTCGCACCTGAAGCGACCCCAGAGGCGGTGCTAGAGCCGCTGTATCAGGTGTCGGGTGAATCGGTTACCGTCACAGGCGACAACTCTTACTGCTTGTTGTGCCACAATCAAATTCTTCGCGTGTTTCCGCTCCCCGACGGCAGTTTTCAAGAACTGTACGTTGACCCAGACATGATCGCGGCATCCGTACACGGCGTGACCAGCGAAACGGGCACATTAGGTTGTGTCGATTGTCATGGAGACGATACGTTCCCGCATGACGATCCTCCGCCTGCCAGCCGCCGTGATGCGACGGTGCGCGCCGTGTCGATCTGCGCGAACTGCCACACGGATCAACTTGCCGAATTGGAATCGGGCTATCACTCGCTTGCGGTGCGCGCGGGTAACTTTGAAGCCGCCGTTTGCACGGATTGTCATGGTTCGCATGGGGTTCAGTCCACCGAAGAATATCCCGAACTCGTCGCACTGGTCTGCGGCGACTGCCATGAAAACACCCTTGTGGAATGGCAGTCAAGCGGTCACGCGAATATTGGCGATCTTGGCTGCTCAACATGCCATTCACCGCACAGCCAGCATATCCGTGTGGGCGAAACCACGACTGAACTCTGCATCAACTGTCACGATGCCGCCGATACCGACGATTTCCTTGTGCATCAGCAGCACATCAATCAGGCTGAAACACCGCTTGACTGTGTAAGCTGCCACATGGATATCGAGTTTTCGCCCGCAGAAGCCGCTTCTAGCGTAAGCACCGTCCCAGTGACGACGGGTCACACAATGGATGTAGCGACCGTCTCCTGCACAACCTGTCATGAGGAACTTGTCGCCAGCGGCGAATGGGCGCGGCTAGTCGCGGACAGCGGCGAATCCCCGTCTGTTACGGGCGAAGCCGCCAATGACGAAATCGCTGAAGCGGTGCGCGAAAGCGAAGTCAGCGGCTACGTCCAACTGCTGCAAGGCTTAATTCTTGGACTGGGTTTTGGTGCGACAATAACAGCAATCTTTATCGTACGTGGCAACCGGGAGCGCACGGCGGTGGTTCACGAAACCGTCAGCCATACGGAGCCTGCACCCATAAGCGACGAGGAAAGCGGCATGGATGCAGAAGCACCCGCGCAGCCTTCCGATGTCGATGAGAAACCCGAGTCGTAAGGGGGGAAAGATGACCGAGAAAACACCTACGACTGCACCACAAACGCAGCCGGAAAAAGCGGAGGGGGAGCGACAGCTCCACCTCCTTTCCCGAAATGAATTCATGACGCTGTTGATCGGCGGCGGTGCGAGTTTCGTGCTTGCAGCGACTCTTGCCCAACCGCTCGATACATTTGCGCGTCAAATCCTTGAAAGCCAACCTGAAGGCGGGGGTCACGGCGAAGGTGACAGCACGCATTCGTGGGGGATGGTGATCGACCTGAGCAAGTGCATCGGCTGTGATTATTGTGTGTGGGCATGCCAAGCCACCAACGACACTGCCGACGATATGCGCTGGAACATCCATATTGAGGATGTGACCCCGCTTGGCGATACCTTCCATGTCACGCGCCCCTGCTTACACTGTCGTCATGCGCCCTGCACGGAAGTTTGCCCGGTTGGGGCGACCTATGTGCGCGCTGACGGACTGGTGATCATGGATTACGATAAGTGTATCGGATGCCGGTACTGCCAAACGGCGTGCCCCTACGGCGCACGTAGTTTCAACTTCACCGAACGCACGGACGTAAATCCGCGTGTGCCGGAATGGAATACGCCGGAAGTTCCGCGCCGCCCGCGCGGTGTGGTCGAAAAGTGCACATTCTGTCGTCACCGCATTGACGCAGGTTTGGCGAACGGCTTAATGCCGGGCGTTGATGAGGCGGCTACCCCGGCGTGCATCAACGTTTGTCCGGTGAATGCTCGCTTCTTCGGTGATCTAAACGACCCGCTCAGCCCCGTCTCGCGTATGTTGGATACGCATCCGACGATCCGTTTGCGCGAAGACCTCGGTACAGAACCCCGTGTATATTACATTCCGCCGGAGGGATTGGTCTAATGGCTGCGACGGTTCAACCCCAACAAATCGTGACCGCACCGCCCGCCGTCAAGCGGACGCGCCGGTTTACGCCGCAGTTTATCGCGTGGGTGCTGCTGCTGCTGGCAGGATTAACCATCGGCGCGATCAGCGGGTTACATGTGATGCTCAACGGCTTGGGCGTGACGAATTTGAGCGACGAACTCCCTTGGGGTTTGTGGATCACGGTTGACCTTTCTTCAATCGCGCTCGGCGCGGGTGCGTTTACGCTTTCGGCGGCGGTCTACATTTTCGGGCTGAAGAAATTCTTGGCGATTGCCCGCGCTGCCGTGCTGGTTGGTTTCCTCGGCTATTCGTCCGCGATGCTGGCGCTGTTCATCGACATCGGGCGCTTTGACCGCTTCTATCACCCGATCATCTACTGGAACGTGCATTCGGTCCTGTGGGAAATCACCATGTGCGTGGTCTTGTATTCGACCGTGCTCATTGTCGAATTGTTCCCGGTGATCGTCGAAAGTACGCCGCTGCGCAAGATCAAGTTCTTGGTCGGCTTGTCTCACCTGATGCACCGCTTCACGCCTGTGCTTGCCGTGCTCGGTATGGGACTGTCGCTTCTGCATCAATCCTCGCTCGGCGCGACCTACGGCATTTTGACCTCGCGCCCGTTCTGGTATTCCCCGTCTGCGCCGGTGCTGTTCATTTTGTCCGCGATTGCGGGCGGTATCTCGCTCACGCTGCTGGTGACGATCCTCTCCGGTAAGCTGTTGGGGCGTGAACAAGTTCCGAAAGACGTATTGAGCGGTGTCGCGGTGTTCGCAGGTTTGATGTGCCTCGCCTACCTGTATCTCAAGCTGTGGAGTTGGGCGGCGACGAATTATTACAGCCATGTTCCTGATCAGCGGCTTGGGGCGGAGGTGCTGGCGCAGTACACGCCGTATAACTACACCTTCTGGTTTGGTGAAGTGGTGTTCGGCTCACTCGTCCCGGC
>JAPKMU010000516.1 GCA_026645745.1 Anaerolineae bacterium
TATCACCACAAATCGAAGCCGTCATCCAAAAAGCCACCGCTCTTGACCCCAACGAGCGCTACACCGACATCCTGTTAATGGCGCGCGCTTTTCGTGAAGGTGTCGAGACCAGCGGCACGATGACCGTTTCTCTACCACACGAAGGAATCAACAAGCGGATTGACACGTCTGAGATCAACCGCATTTCAGATGTTGTTCCCAATCCCTATAAAGGTCTACGCGCATTCCAAGAGATCGATGCTGGAATCTTCTTTGGGCGTGAGGCATTAATTCAGCAGTTGGTCAACAACTTCAGTCGGGGACGCGATCTCTCGCGTTTCTTGGCGATCGTAGGACCGAGCGGCAGCGGTAAGTCAAGCGTCGTCAAAGCCGGATTGATTCCGGCACTGCGGCGCGGCGCTGTTGCAAACTCGGAGCACTGGTTCTATGTCGAAATGGTGCCGAGTGCCAAACCATTCAAAGAGCTTTTGGCAGCACTGTTGAGCGTTGCGTCGAATCTACCTGAAGATGTGCTTGAACGGCTGCAAAACGATCCGCGCGCACTTGTGCGAACGGTCGATCAAATCCTGCCAAGAAATGATGCGCGCACCGAGCTTTTCCTCGTCATCGATCAGTTTGAAGAACTGTTCACGTTAGTTGAACACGAAATCGAAATCGTCCAGTTTCTCAACAGCTTGTACGCCGCCGTTACCGATTCACGCAGCCGCATCCGCATTGTTATTACGCTGCGCGCTGATTTCTATGATCGCCCCCTGCTCTACCCGTCAATGGGCGAACTGATGCGCAAGCGCACAGAAGTCGTCATCCCAATGGCGGCGGATGAACTCGAACGCGCGATCACCTCACCTGCGCGTCAATCAGGTATTCAACTTGAAGAAGGTTTGGCTGCTGCGATTATCGCGGAGGTTAACCAACAGCCCGGCGCGCTTCCGCTTTTCCAGTATTTGCTGAGTGAACTCTACGAGCGCCGCGAACACAACCGTATGACTCTTAGCGCTTACCGCACAATCGGCGGTGTACGCGGTGCGCTTGCCAAGCGCGCCGATGAGTTATATGAGCAGTTCACGCCGGAGCAGCAGGCAGCCGTCAAACAGTTATTCCTTCGTCTGATTACCCTCGGTGAGGGTACAGAAGACACCCGGCGCCGTGCGCTGCTTGCAGAAATCACGTCGATCACTGAAGACAGCACCATCATCCGCTCGGTTGTGGATGCGCTCGGCGCATCGCGCCTGCTTGCCTTTGACCGTGACCCGCTCACACGCAGCCCGACAGTTGAAGTCACACACGAAGCAATTCTGCGCGAATGGAAACGTCTGCGTGAATGGCTCGACTCCAGCCGAAGTGACATTCGCTTGCAGCGCACGCTGGCGATCTTGGCAGCTGAGTGGCTGTCCAGCAATCGGGATGTCAGCTTCTTATTGCGCGGCTCGCGCCTAGAGCAGTTCGAAAAATGGGCTGAAAGTACAGAACTTGCGCTCAGTCGCGAAGAGCGTGATATGCTCGCAGCAAGCGTTGTGGAACGTCGTTCGCGTGAAACAGAAGAAAGCCATCGTAAAGCACGGGAAGAACGCCTAGAACGCCGCGCGCGCAATGTTCTGCGGACACTGGTTGCAGTGCTGGGCATCGCGGCGGTCGGCGCGACGATCTTGACACTTTTCGCGCTGGCACAAAGCCAAGAAGCACAGGTTGAACGCGACCGTGCCGAACTCGCGCGCGCCACAAGCGACGCGAATGCGGCGTTTTCGCAGAGTCTCGCGCTTGAGGCAAGCGCGAGGCAAGCTCTACGCGAAAACAACGGGGATTTAGCAATTGCGCTGGTGCTTGAGGCGATGAATGTTCCGAATCCGCCCCTGCAAGCACAGCGCACACTTTCGGAGGTTACCTTTGAAGTCGGTACACATCGGCTGATCGGGGATTATCAGGCGTGGGTTCAAGATGTGGATATCAGCCCAGATAACCGCTACATCCTTGCCGGATCAACCGATGCGACGGTTCGCCTTTGGGATCGGGTAACAGGTCAGGAAGTCCGCCGCTTTGTCGGGCATCGTGGTGACGTTCAAAGCGTCGCCTTCAGCCCTGACGGAACGCGTGCAGTCAGCGGCGCAGTTGAATATGCAGCGATCTTGTGGGACGTTGCGACGGGTGAGCCAATTTTCACTTTCTTAGGACACATCGCGCCTATTCGCGCCGTCGGATTCAGCCCTGATGGGCGATTCATCGTCACCGCTTCCAGCGATGAGACTTTGATTATCTGGGATGCGACAACGGGTGAAAGGTTACGTACCCTAATTGGGCATGATCTTTCGGTTCTTTCCGCGATCTGGAGTCCCGACGGGCGTTATATCCTGTCTGGCGGGGAAGATGGGCGCGTATTCCTTTGGAACGCGGCAGATGGCTCAATCGTGCGCATCTTGGAAGGTCACGACTCATCCGCGCTAGATGTAGCGTTCAGTCCCGACGGACGGCTTGCTGCATCTGCCTCGTCGGATACAACGGTTATTGTGTGGGACGTCGAAACAGGCACGATTATCAACCGTTTGCGAGGGCGAAGCGGCGCGGTCAACAGCGTTCGCTTCACTGACGACGGATCGCGCATCCTATCTGCGACCATTGATGGCATGCTGCATATCTGGGACGCTGTCGATGCTTTTGAAATCGGGCAGTTTCGTGGGCACACGGACTCTATCATGACCGTCAGTGTAAGCCATGATGAGCGTTACGCGGTGACAGGTTCGAAAGATTTCACGATCCGCGTCTGGGCGCTCTCCGATCAGCGGCAGGATATCGCGCTAAATGGACACATAGCACGCATCCTTGATGAAGCATTCAGCCGCGATAGCTCGCGCGTCTTCACCGCCAGCGGCGATAACACAGTGCGCATCTGGGATGCAGCAACAGGCGAAGCGTTAAGGACACTGACGATTGAGGACGTTCAGCTTCGTGCGCTTGCGCTCATGCCGAATGATATGCAGCTTCTTGTTG
>JAPKMU010000517.1 GCA_026645745.1 Anaerolineae bacterium
CACGTGGAGGAGAAGAACGTCGGGCGGCAGTTGTTCACGCCGGCGGATGCGGCGCTCAAGCTGCCGAAAGCGGAAGTCGTCGGCAGGCGGCTCAACATGGCACTGGGCATGGACATCGGGTGGTATATCGAACCGTTCAACGCGGAGAAGCACGGCAGTCGCTACGGGGCGCAGCTTGTGATCGGCTGTGTGGATAATCACCTTGCCCGGCGTGAGATGCACGCGGCGAAAGGTATCCTGATTGGAGCGGGTAACTATCGCGACGGTGGGCAGGTAGTCATCGGGAATACGGACGATGCGGACCTGATACGCCGCCATCTCGACGGGAAGGACGGCAAATACGCTTATCTACCGAAAGAAGGGCTGGTGTTTCCAACACTGCTCGAACCGGAAGCGCCTGCATCAGAAGCGCAGCCCGCCCTCTCGTGCGCGGAACTGGTGCTGCGCGGGGAGCAAGACGTTTTGGTCAACGACTGGATGGCGTGCGTCGTGGGACAATACGCCGCTGCCTTACTGCGCCGCCAGCCCATTCGCACCTTCGCCAGCTTCATCAGCCTAGACGGCATGAGCATCCGCAGTCTGCCGATTTGCAGGGAGGAGTTAGAGAACTATCTTAAGGTCGATTAGAACTTGGTGCGATTGTCAGATCGTGCATCTGCTCGAAATGATCGTACCATCGTGATATACGCTCCGTGATGCGCCATATCCAATTCGTTCACGATGACATCCGTCCGGTGACGTTTAGCACGCGCCTTTGCAGAGCCATCTTGCAAACGCCACGCTCTGATACCATGAGATGCTGTCACGGGAATTGTTGGACGCTTGCGTTCGCTGCTCGGCAAGTTCTTGCCGCTGATAGTCTTTTGGCATCCCTATCCACCACTCAGGATTATCCAGTCCGTCGACCGCCTTGACGAACGCCTGATATTGTTCATTGGTGATGAGATACTGGGCGATATAGAACGGCTGAACTGTGAACTTGTATTTTTCAATCGTGATTTCCCCGCCCGGCGCGACAGGCAGCCACACGATGTCCGGCACGCCGTCTCTCACGCCCCCGCCGGGTCGCGTGTCACCGATTACAGCTAGGCGCTCACCTATAGCCAAGCGCCTGCCATGCATGTCAGGGGTCGGCGGCAGTCTTTCCAGATCGCGAAGTATACGCACCGCTTCCGGTTCGGTGTAGGACTTGAGCAGTTCAGGCAGACTATCGCGCACGTAGCCAAGACTGGCGAGCGCTCGCTCAAAGTAGACCAGCGCCTCATGCGTGGGCTGCGGCGTGTCCTTGCCGCGTTCTGCCCACGTTTTTGCGTCGCGCTCGTACTGCCGGAACAGCGCCAGATCGCCTTTGATCGCGCCGATCCAGTTCGCCAGCGCGCCCCAGTGGCGCAAAATTGCCTCGTGTGCCACCTCAACGGCGCGATCATCCTTGACCAACAAACGCGCCCGGACAAACGTTTCAATCAACCGCGCTTCGTTGGAGTCCGCATCGAAGGTTGTCAGCGGTGCGCGCCGCCGCGTCGGGATCAACTGACCATCTTCTTCGGTCAGTGCGATCAGTTCGCGGAACACGGCTTGCAGCGCCTTTTGGCGCGTCGTCTCGTCAAAGGGGAGTTCGGCATATGCACGCTCCGCCAGCGTGTTGATCGCGCCGCGCACCCCTTGCAGTTCCACCGCGTAATCATGGCGCGTCAGCCTGCCGTCGCCGCGACTTTTTGCCCGCAAGTACAGCGATTCCAGCACAAACGAGATCAGTGCCAGCGCGCCGCTTTCGCCGCCTACTTCATCCACGATCTGCGCGGCTAAACCATCGTCCAGCTTCAAACCCGCCAATTCCGCCGGGCGGGTGATCATCTCGTAAAGCGCAAACGGCGATGGGCGGGTCAGCCCACAGGCGTGCTGCTTGAGTTCGTCAAAGTGCGGGAGCGCCGCGCCATAAAAATCGGCGCGCATCGTCAACAGTGTCGTGATCTGCGCCGACGGCTGGCGGATCGCCTGAATGAACGCTGCCACGCTGCCAGCGGGCAGATGCGGGTTTTTGTCCGCCAGCGTGAAGGTTTCTTCAAACTGGTCGATGAACAGCAGCACGCGCTTGCCGGGCAGCGTCAGCGCGATCTGCTCGACCAGATTCGTCGGAGACTCGCGCAGCGTATCCGCCAGCTCGCGGGCAGAGGGCAGCGCATCGATCAACGAGACACCCATTTCCGGCAGTTTCACCAGCGCCAGCGCGACCGCGTAGAATGGATCATCACCGGGGACACAGCGGACGATCTGCCAACCGCGTTCACGCAGTTTGGGCAGCACTCCCGCCGCCACCAGCGACGATTTGCCGCTCCCCGACGCGCCCAACACGAACACCAACCGCTGTTGATCGACGCGACTGAGGACTTCCAGCGTCTCGGCATCACGCCCGAAGAAGATCGGCGCGTCGCCTTCATCGAGCGCCATCAGTCCGCGATATGGGATCAGGTTCGGGTCAACAGCGCGCGTCGGGGGTGGGAGATCAACCGGACGCGGTTTATCACGCAGATAGCGCAGGTACTCAAGAAGCTGCTTCTTGAACATCGACCGGAATTCGGCGTGCGCCGGAAACATATTCACCCCGGCTGTGAAGCGCCCTTCAGCGTCAACGAAGCCTTTGAAAAACTGCACCACCCGATCAAACTGCTTGATCTTGTCATCACGCTGCGGATCGGTCAGCTTAATCGCGGGTTCTTCAGTACAGCGATACAGCCAGATTTTCCGCTTTCCGCTCTGACCATGCCCGTCCAGCGCCTCGGAGTACTCATAGTGGGTGCCGCTCAGGTACTCGCGCCCATCCATGATGACGGGCGCGCCCATGCGTGACCAGAAAATGACCACCACGAGATCACACTGCGATGGCAAAATCAGGTAGGTATCGACGGAGGTTTGCGGCGTGTCGGTCGCTGCCATCGGGAGGGTGGTGTCTTTGTCATCCCAGCGAT
>JAPKMU010000518.1 GCA_026645745.1 Anaerolineae bacterium
GTCACGCCGGATTACACCTTCTACCAATTCCCGCTGGAGTGGTGGGAAGGTCAGCTTGGCGCACAGGTTTATTTGAGTGCCGCCGCGCCACACTTGATCACGGTTTCGACTGAGTCGCAGTCCCTCGGCGGGGCGCATTGGGAAGACGGACTGCCTTGGAAGCGCGACGCGGTGCTGCGGTGTGATCTGTCAGCGCTCACGGTGACGTGGGGTGGGTTTGGTGTAGATAACCAGACGCGCGCCGGAGTCACGCCGTATGATCTCAGCGTGTTCGTGCATCTGCTTGACGCGAACGGGACTCTCATCGCACAGGCGGATCAAAACGCACCTGTGTACGGTTGGTATCCGTTCACGCGCTGGGCTTATGATGAGCAGGTAACGGATATTTACCCGTTTGACAGCTTGCAAGGCGGCGCATCGATCCGCTACGGGTTGTACACGCAAGCAAACGATGGATCATTCGTGAATGTACGAGAATACGAAATTCCGGTGGAGTGTGAGCCATGAGAACGACACGACTCATCATGGCGGCGATAGTGCTTCTCGTGAGCGCGTGCGCGCCTGAACTGCCGCCCGTGCCGACCGCGATTCCAACGCTGCCGCCAGAACAGATCATCCGGCAGATTGCGACGGTCAGCGTACCCCCTACGATGGATTCCGCTTTCATCGCCGCGACCCGCCGCGCCGAAATGCCGACCGCGACGATCATTCCCACACGCACCCTCACACCAACTCCGTATATCGGCGTGTTTATCGGCGGCGGGGGATCGGGCAGCAATGATGTTCCGATTGTGGACGTGGCGCAGTACGCCGGAACGCTTTCCGCATCCTCTCCGCTTGAGTTCCCGACATTGGGATCGCCGTGTATTATCTCGCCCGATCCGTTATACGGCAGCGAGTGGAGCGCGGTCAGTTCGGAGATTGGCTGTCCGGGTGAACCGATTACATCCTATGTCAGCCGGACGATGATCTTTGAAAACGGGGTGATGTACGCGCTCCCGACGGGCGAAATTTACGCCATCGCTCCCGGCGGCGTCACCGAAGGGCGCTATTGGTATGCGCCGACTGCGCCGCCTGAGCAGAGTTGGGAGATTTTGCCGCCGCCGGGCTTACTCCCGCCGACGGGGGTTTTTGGCGCGATGTGGCGCGCCGTCGAAGCTGTGCGGCAGACGCTCGGATTTGCGCAAACAGGCGAGCAGTCGGTCACAGTATCGATCCAGCGCTTCGAGCGCGGTGCGCTGCTGCTCGATGGGAGCGCGGGTCAAGTGTTCGCCGTGATCGGCACGACGGGCGGGCAAATCGGCGGCGGTTCGGCGTTTGGTCCGTACATCAGCGGGCTGGAGAGTCTCTCGCAGTAAAACAAAACCTAAAGAAACGTAAGTTTTGGATAGGCGGGAGGGATACCGATGAATGATAAGTCTGGGAAAAAGATCGTCGTCGTTGTGTTTGTTGCGCTGATTATCGCGAGCGCTTTTGTCATAGATATTAATTGGACAAGTGAGGTTGCATATAATCTCTATCACAGCTACTTCGCCGACATTGCACTGCCCTTCATGCTTTATCTGCTCCTAACTCCCAATGCCAAACGGAATCGGCTATTCGCACACTGGTGGCAGAGGGCGCTGGCTGTATTTGTCTTATGTACAACCTCTGAAATCTTGCAGTATTTTGGGATATTTGCATTGGCACGCGTTTTTGACCCGCTCGATATTGTGATGTACGGACTAGGTGTGCTGCTGGCTGCTTCGGTTGATCGACTATTGTTTACCCGGGTCTTTCCGTTTTGGGATTAGCAACCTTGCCGACCTTACCTTTATCCAGAAGTCAACGCAAAGACGCAAAGCATAAGCTAAGGCGCATCACAGTAAGCGAGAATCCGCGCTTTCATGCCCAGATTTACATCGAAATTCGCATCCAACCATGCAAGAATCGCCCGCGCTGATTCGCGGTTTTTCCCGTAGCCTTGAATGAACGTATCCAGATGTGCCGCTGTGACCGGATAGCGCGACTCGAAGCGTCGCGCGGTCATGAACACGTCGGCAGGCACGGCGGTGACAGGGGTTTCGACGGTGCGTGCAAGCTCTAACACGCGATCCACCGCGAAATGCTGAATAAACCGCTGGGCTGACAGCACCTCGCCGCGATGATGGCGCTGCAAGCCGACATAAAGATTCGTCAGCGCTTCGCCAAGCTGCCACTCCCGGTCGATCACCGGATCAGAGGGGAGCGGCGGGGGTGTCAGCACTGATGCGTCAAAATCCGCCGCGCTCCAGATGATTTTCCCCGCGCTGAACGGAATATTCACCAGTTCTTGCGGCTCAAACACCGCGAATTCGCAAAACACATCATCGGCATACAGGAGTTTGTACCCGTCGCGCGTGTTGCGGAAGGAATACACGACTGGATGAATCGCCGTCAGCCAATCGAGGTTGTCGATAAAGCGCATTTTCATGCCGGGGGCGACGATGGCGAAGAAGTCGAGATCGGAATAATCATCAAGCCGCTCACGCTCAACGCCGACCGATCCCAAACCGAGCAGCGCCAACCCGTGACCGCTCTGTGCAATCTGCCGCCCAATCGCATCCAGCCGGGTGAGCAGTTTTTCGGTCTGTGCGGACATGTTAGATATCCAGTTTGCTTTCGTAGAGGGTGCGATGTTTGATCGATTCGCCAAAGATCGAAACGCCCGCGTTCAGGACGATCAAGCCGAATGTGCCGAGGATGATCCACACGAGCGCGGGTTTCCGTTTGCCTTTCAGGATCGCCGCCTGCCCGATGATCGATACACCCGTCCCGATGAGCAGCAAGCCGCGCGGCGCGAGTTCGCTCCACTTTTGATAATGTTGATCCATAACCTGTTCCCTCAGCCCGTTTTTTCTTAGGCTGGGTATTGTAGCGAATTGCGGTCAAGCACCAAAACGGAATAGAAACTCAACTTGTCGGAACATCTTCGCGCCCTTGCG
>JAPKMU010000519.1 GCA_026645745.1 Anaerolineae bacterium
ACATAGTTCGGAAGCGGGGTGGCGACATACTGGTCAACGCCGATGAAGTACACATCCGGGTTCGCTTCAGCCGCGGCAAATGTTGCTTCCGCGATCAAGAAGCCGACCGTCACGATAGCGTCATATTCGCCATCGAGGCAGGTCTGGATGTTGGTGGCGTAATCGGTCTGCGCCTGAGTCTCGATGTAGTCGGATTCGAGTCCCAAGTCTTCGACTGCACGCTGCATGCCTTCGTAGGCATATTGATTGAAGGTGCCGTCATTGATGCGACCGAGGTCGGTCACAAGGCAGACGGACTCGATGAGCGGGTCTTGCGCCGAAACAGCCACGAACGGCGCAGTGAGCAGCGCCACCATACCAAGAACCAACAGCAGAGTACGGAGTTTCATAGATTTGTTTTCTCCAGCGTCTTTCGGAATTAACGTCCGCGCGTTTTAAACGCTTATTAACAAGTCTACACGATTCCGAAGGTGGAATCGAATTTCTTAAAGTGTGCGAGGTGTGCGTTTTGTCTGAAGTCGATGCGCCGCTGAATCAAAAGAGGCGTGGATGAATCCACGCCTCTGATGTTTTGCGCGTGCCGCTAGATTCCTTCGTCACGCCGCTGGAAACCCCACATGCCGATTGCCACAGTAATCACTGCGACAAGTCCCGGCACAAGCAGCGCGATTAGATTCGCGTTGCCCTGCATGATGGCTTCGCTGTCCAAGTAGCTGAAATACGACAGCGGGCGCAGGGTGTTGATGATCGAGTCTGTAACTGCCGATCCCAACGTATTCAAGAAGTAGCTGGCGATCACGAACACCGCGACCAAGCCAATCGCCAAGCTGCGATTGCGCAGTAATCCGGTGAACATCGCCGCCACGCCCATCACGATCCATGTCTGCGGCACAAAGGCGAAAATTCCGACCGTGAGTTCGCCAACATTGACTTGTGCGGTTACGTCCGGAACCATCGCCAGCGAGATAAGCACCCACACGAACATTACCGCCACCACAAACACCGTGAGCAGCCCATAGGCGAGTGATTTCTCCATCACCACGCGCCAGCGCTTAACGGGTGTGCTGAGGAGTGAATCCATGATGCCGCGATCTTCTTCGTTGGAAACGATATTCATCCCAACGATAGCACCGTACACGGCGAGTACAAGCGGGAAGAACGCGAACAACTGGAGCGCGAGATAGCCTTCCGGAGACGCCATGAACGTCATATCATTGACGCCGAACATTTGCATCATGAAAGGCGGCATTGTTTCGAGCAGTTCGGCAATCTGCTGGATCGACTCGACATTGGGAACCGCGATGATGTTGATCCACGCCGCAATACCCAAACCGATTCCCCACCACAATGCCGACCGCCAATTGCGGCGCAGCGTTTCTGTGAGTACAACCCAGTTCATTTTGTCATCTCCTTTGCGCCCACGCCGGATTTCTGGGCGTGGTTATTCCCGTTCGTCGGGTTTTCACCGTAATAGGTGAGGAATACTTCTTCGAGCGATGGCACTTGCAGATCAAGGTCTTCGACGTAGTACGGCGAAAGCGCCCGCATTAGCGGATCGAATTCGCCGCTGAAATTCAAGCGGACGACTTTTCCATCCACCTTGACTTGACTCGCGCCGGGGAGCGCTTCAAACACGCCCGCCGGAGCAGGTTCGCGCAGCCGCAGCGTGACCGCGCGGTAATCCGCCGTTGTCAGGCTGTCCACACGCGCAACTTCCTTGAGCTGACCATTGCGCAAAATCGCCACACGGTCGCAGATCACCTGTACTTCGCTCAACACATGCGACGAGATAAAAATCGTCTGACCGTTCTGCTGCGCTTCGAGCATCAGTTGGTTAAACCTCTGCTGCATGAGCGGGTCAAGACCACTCGACGGTTCATCAAGGATGAGCAGTTCCGGTTTGTGCATCAGCGCAAGGATCAAGCCGAGCTTACGCTTGTTTCCGGTTGAAAAGCTCTTGATCCGCTTGGTGAAGTCGAATTCCAGCCGCTCACCGAGTTCAAGCGCATAACGAAGGTCTTTCATGCCGCGCAAGTTCGCCATGTAGCGGACGACTTGCATCGCCGTCAGGTTATTCCACAGATTCAGCTCGGCGGGTAGGTAGCCGATGCGCGCGCGGATTTCCGCACTGTGCGCGACCGAATCCAGTCCGAAAACTTGCGCGCTGCCGCTCGTGGGTCGGATGAAGTCAAGGATCAAGCGGATCGTGGTGGTTTTACCCGCGCCGTTGGGTCCCAAATATCCAAAGACCTCCCCCGCTTGGACTTCGAGCGAAAGCGAATCGAGCGCTTTCTTCTTTCCGGTATAGACCTTCGTCAATTTATCCGTGATCAGGATTGGTGTCATGGTTTATCCCCCTATTCTTTTGCGCGTTCACGTTCTTCGCGCTGCTGGCGGACGATTTCGCGCCCCATCTGCATTAAACCGAGCAGCGCGGCATGACCGCGCTCCCGATCTGCCGCTTCGATATGTTCTGGCGCGAGTGCTTTTTCGAGCATTTCCGCCAGCGTATCGCCTATCCGTTCCATTGATGGTGCTTCAGCCGCCGGAATAAATTCGCCCGCATACAACAACCCGACGCGCACTGCGATCAAGATATACGCCACGGTATCGGCAGGAAGATCGCTTCTTAGAAGCCCTGCCGTTTGAAAATGGCGCACAAAATCAATGCCGATTGCGGTCATTTGTTGGTAGGCTGGCAGTCGTTTCAGCCGGATGACGAGTTCACCGAACACGCGGCGGTCATTCATAAACATCGCCCGCATAAGCGGACGACTCATCATGGTGACAACTGCGTGTTTATAGATTGTGAAGATCGTTATCCCTCGCTCATCGTTTTCGATTCGCGCAAGTAGATCATCGAGCATGATCTCGGTTTCCCGCAGGATCAGGCTTTCGACGAGTTCCTCTTTTCCCTTGAAGTGCAGGTAAAGAGCACCTTTTGAGATTCCCGCATGC
>JAPKMU010000051.1 GCA_026645745.1 Anaerolineae bacterium
AAGCTGACGCGCCGCTACCCCGATGATCGCCGCGAATGTTGGATACGCGAATTCGATGTCCGCCAGTTTTTCGATCACCATATCGCCTTCCATCACCGCCGCGATGGTGTGGACGATCTCGACGGCTTGTTCACCGACGACATGCGCGCCGAGGATCACCCGCGTTTCCCGATCCACGATCAGCTTACAAAAGCCTTCCGTATGTCCATCGATCACGGCGCGATCCATCCCCTCAAACGGGACAATCGCTACCGCAATTTCGTGAGATTTACGCGCCGCTTCTTCGGTCATGCCCACCGAGGCGTATTCAGGATCGGTAAAACCGCCGTGCGGGACAAGTTTGCGGTCGTCGCTCCGCTCCGCGTTGAGCAGCGCATTTTCGACCGCATAGCGGGCTTGATGATGTGCGCTCTGGACGAGCATCATGCGCCCGTTGATATCCCCAATCGCGTAGATGTGCGGGATATTCGTCCGCATATGATCATCGGTGGCGATGTACGCGCCTTTGGTTGCGACCCCTGCCGCCGCAAGATTGAGCGTATCGCTGTTGGAGGGCCATCCGACCGACAGCAGCACCGCGTCCGTGTGGATCGTGCGCGGTTCATCATCGTGAATATAGGTGAAATCAAAACTGCCATCGTCGCGGCGGTCGATCCGGTCGATCCCGTTGATTCCGGTGATCGTCGTGATTCCATGTAGATAAAATGCCGCCTCCACCGCGCCGCTCACCGACGCATCTTCGGTTGGCAGAAGGCGCGGCGCAATATCGATCAGCGTCACGGCTGCGCCAAACGCATTCATCACCGAGGCAATCTGCGCGCCGGTCGCGCCGCTCCCGACGATCACAAGCGAACGCGGCAGCGTTTTCATACTCCACACATCACTGTGAGTCAGCGCGAATTCTGCGCCGGGAAAGTTCAAGCGGCGGGCATGTCCTCCGGCGGCGATGATGATTTGATCGGCGGAGAGTTTGCGCCCATCGTCGGCAAGTTCAACTGTGTGCGAGTCAACAAAACGGGCGCTGCCGACATCGTGATACACCTCGACGCCAACCTCGCGCAGATGTTCGATCAACTGCTTTTTATCGTGGATTTGATAGACCACCTGCTGCGCGCGGGCGATCACACGGGCGAAGTCGATGGTGGGTCGCGGAGCATCAAGCCCATAGTCAGCGAATTGTTCAGCATCACGCACAAGCCGCGCCGCTTTTGCCAAGACCCGCGTGGGAACGCAGCCGTCATTGGTACAGGTTCCGCCGAGAATCCCGCGTTCGATCAACACCACATGCGCGCCAAGTTCACGCGCACGCAGCGCCGCCGTGACTCCGGCAGGTCCGCCGCCGATCACCATCAATTCGACCATTCATTATCCGCCTTCATCCGGTTTTGTGGAATCGGTCATGCTGGCGCTGTATGCGAGCGCTTCGCTCACCGTATCAAAGAACACAACTTTGAGATGGCTCATACCGGGCAGCGTCGGGACTGCTTCGATCAAGACACGTGTGAATTCATCCACGCCAACGAATAGAATCATGCGGCGGTGCTTGAGCATGATTTCGCTGTAATTTGCGCGTGCGTGCTCGAGCAAATCCGGCTCCCACAGCGTGGTTTGACTGCCGTCGATGATCAAATCATAGGAATGCGCTGCTGTGCTGTCGAGCGTCTGCAATCCTACGACCAACGTTTCGATCACGCGCCATGTCCAACGATCGGTAATGGTGATGAGAATGGCGGTTTGTTCTGGGTTCGCCCAGTTTACGCGGACGGGCATTGGTGAAAAACTCCTTAGGAATGACGATCAAACGCGCTGTCTGTTTCAGTCAGGCGTTGGTAAGCACCGGGGAGACGCTGACGCAGCAGCGGAAAGAGATCACGCCAGTGATAAAACAGCCCTGCATCAAGTTCAGCGGTGATCACTTCGACGGTATCGCGTCCCGCTTGTGCGAGAATCCGCCCCATCGGGTCGCAAACGAAGCTGCTGCCGTAAAATGTCACCGGAGGCTGTGCGCCAACCCGATTCGCCGCGCCGATAAACACGCCGTTGGCAACAGCATGACCGCGCATCACGGTTTGCCACGCGTCGGCACTGTCTATATCGGGATCGGTTGGCTCTGACCCAATCGCGGTCGGGTAAAAGATGAACTCCGCGCCGTTCAATGCGCAGATGCGCGCCATCTCCGGGAACCATTGATCGTAGCAGGTGGGGGCGGCTACCGCGAGGTTTTCAAGCTGGTGAATGGGATATTCGTCACCGCCGCCGAAGAAATGACGTTCATTGTAGCCTTCACCATACGGGATGTGAACTTTGCGCGTGAAGCCAACCAATGCGCCCATCGGATCATGAATCGTGGCGGTATCGTAGTGTTTGCCATCGGGCGTTTTTTCAAACAGGCTGCCGATCACGTAGGCTTGTCGTTCGCGCGCCAGTTCCGAAAAGAAGCGTTCGCTTTCGCCGCCGGGCAGTGATTCCGCCCATGCGAACCCTGCCGGATCAGTAGATGCGGGAAAATAAGGCAGCAGAGAGAATTCTGGTAGGCAGATCAGGCGTGCGTTTTGATGCGCTAAAAGCTTCCGATACTGCGCCTTCATCGCCTCACGGCTGCCCAGCCATTCAACTTGTGCCAATGCTACCCGTATATTCTCCACCGAATCACCCCTTGTTGCAGTCGTTCAGCGAATTATAAAATCAGGTGCGGAGCGCAACGGCGCTCATACCGATATGAGTATACTCTAAATGAGCGATACAAGACCGAATCTGCTGTTGGTGATTCTCGACACGCTGCGGCGTGATCGTTTGCAAATCTACGGCAATCCGCGCCCAACATCTCCCTATTTTGATCAATTCGCGGATGATCACCTGTTATTCACACGGGCAGTCGCTCCGGCTCAGTGGACAATTCCGGCGCATGCGTCGATGTTCACGGGCGTATATCCGGCGCGGCACGGCGTCACCCAATCCAACAGCGCCCTAAGCGGCGCACTGCCCGCGCTGGCGGAAATTCTCACGGCGGCAGGATATCACACGGCGGCGTTCTGTAATAATCCACTGGTCGGTGTGCTGGATAACGGTTTGCAGCGCGGTTTTGCGGACTTCTTCAATTATGCCAGCGCCATCCCGAATCGTCCGTATGGACTGCCGGAATCGCGTGCGAAACATGCGTTTTTACGCTGGTTTCGCCCTCATGCGCGGCGGATCGGCAACCAGTTTGCCAAAAGTGATGAGTTGTTCCGCATCGCGCTGAATCCGCTGTTTGTGCCCATCTGGTCAAAGTACATTCGATTCAAAGGCAGCACGGCGGAATCGATCAGCGACCTCATATCGTTTTGGCGGGCATATCATGACGGTGGGCGCGAACGTCCGCTGTTTACGTTTGTCAACTTGATGGGTGCGCATACGCCCTATCACCCGCCGCGTGACATGTTGGAGCGGATCGCGCCGGAGATCAACCGCGATAAACGGGCGTTCGCGTTTATGCGTCAGTTCAACGCGGACGGCGCGGCATGGGCAAGCCCGCGTGAAACGCCGCTCGAAGATTGGCAGATGGAGACGATTGACGCGTTTTATCAGGCGGAAATCGCCGCGCAAGACGAACAGCTTGGCAAACTGCTGTACTTCTTGAAGCAGACAGGCGCGCTCGATAACACTGTCGTCGTGATCGCGGCGGATCACGGCGAAATGCACGGCGAACACGATTATTTTGGACATGGATTCTCCGTCCATCAGCCATTGGTGCATGTGCCGATGGCGATGCACCTCCCGGATGCACCGCGCGCCGAGATCACAGCGGCGATCAGCACACGGCGGTTATTTCATACATTCCTTGAGTTGGCGGGTGCGGAAACTCCACTCGATTTGGCTGATCCCAACGCGGATGTGTTAGGATTGTCGCTCATGAACGAGATCGCGCGCGGGGTGACAGCGGACGGCGGAACTCCGCTGAGTGAAGCCGTTCCCCCGATGACCTTCCTGAATGTGCTCAAGCACCGCGCTCCGGCGATGATCGACCGTTTAGCCTTGGTCGAAACGCGGCGCACCGTGTACGACGGCGATCACAAGTTGATCATGCGCGCCGATCAGGTCGAGGCGCTGTATGCAGTCGAACGTGATCCCGATGAGACGCATAATCTCGCGGGCGATCCTGATCAAGCGGCGCGGATTGAAGCGCTCAAGCGTAAAATCGCCCCGTTGATCGGCGCGGTGGCGGAGAACGGCGAATCCGGTGAACTCAGCGCACAGGTGATCGAACAACTGCGCTCACTGGGATATATGGATTAGTGATGAAACTTCTCTTTGTCGTCTCCTCACTTGATCTCACGCAGCCGTTCAGCGCGACTCCGGCATGGTGGCAGCTTCTCAAAGGCTTGTACGAAATCGGCGTCGATGTGATCGCCGCGCCTTATCAAGGTCCGGCGATTGAGTCGCTGTGGTGGCGGGCGGCGGATAATCCTGCTCAGTGGCAGGGGGACTTATTTAAGGCGGCGCGCGACGCGGCGCGAAAAGTGATTCCCGAAAAACCGAAACACGCACCCGCCAGTGAAGATCAAGAGGGTATGTCGGATCGCGTGGTGCGAGCGGCGGCACAGCGCTTGATCGCGCCGCTGTGGGAGCGCCATTTGAGCGCGATTCTCACCCGTGAACCGGACATTGACGCGGTGATCTTCCTGACCGTGCCCCTAAATCAGCTTAAAGGTGTGGCGGCGGCGATCACCGCGAAGCACGGCATCCCTGTTTTGTATTATGACGGGGATGTTCCCGCCAGCCTGCCGAGCATGAGCGGATTTGCCAGTGGATTCCGCATTTATCAAGGCGCGGATATGCGCGAATATGCCGCGTTCATCAGCAACAGCGCGGGCGGTGCGGAGACGCTCAAGACGATGGGCGCGAAGGCGGCGCACACGCTGTATTACGGCGCTGATCCCGATGTCTTCAGCCCGGTAGACATCAACAGCGAAGATATTGACGTGTTTTTCTACGGGCACGGGCGCGAGTATCGCGGGCAGTGGATCGACGCGGTGATCCGCGACGGCAGCCGCGCCTTACCCGATGCCCGTTTCGCGCTGCGCGGGACAAAACTGGGGGACATCGGGCGCGCCGAACAGCTTCCGTATTTGAGCTTCAGCAAACTGCGCGAATATGCGTGCCGCAGCAAGATCAACCTTGTAATCACCCGCGCCGCACATGCGAGTGTGTACGCCTCGTCTTCGTCGCGCCCGTTTGAACTCGGCGCGATGGGACGGTGTATGCTGGCAACGCCGTATTTAGGCGTTGAGACATGGTTCGAACCGGGGAAAGAAATTTTCGTCGTCGAAAGCGGTGAAGAAGCGGCAGACCGGATGCGCTATTTGCTCAGCCATGACGCGGAGCGCCGCGCCGCCGGAGAAGCCGCCCGTCGGCGCGTCCTCAGCGAGCATACGTTTGTTCACCGGGCGCGTGAGTTGGTTCAGATCGTGCGCGGGTACTGCTAAGACGCTTTCTCCACGTGACGTTTGCGCCAAACGGTGGTTTCCGAGATCGTGCCTTTTTTCGTTTTGCTTTTGCGCGTTCCCACCTGTTCGACAAGGTCGGGAAACTCGGTCAAGCCCAACGCCAATTGCCCATGAAAACTCGGCTCGCCTCGTTTGGCTTCCGGATATTCAGATTTGGTCGCCTCGTACAGATGCTTGTAGCGCTCTATGATCAACGCGATCAAGTCACGCGAATCGAATTCTTCCGGCAGTTCCGCGATCAACTGCGGGTAACGCTGTTTAAGGATCGTCAAACCACTCATGTTTTTTAGACCTTCTCCTAGCTGCTCTTGACGGTCGGGCGAATGTGGTACGTTCACGCATCAAACATGAAGAACCACGAACCAATGGTCATCACATCGCCAACACTGAGACGGAACGGCTCACTCACCCGTCCGTTGTTGGCAAATGTCCCGTTTTTACTGCCCAAATCCTCCAAGATCAGCGTTTCATCGACGCGGACGATGCGACAGTGATGTTCGCTCACCGTCGGATCATCGATCACGATGTCGTTATCGCTTCCGCGACCGAGGCGAATTTCATCTTTGTCGAGCGGGTAAAGCTCGCGCCGAAATTTCATCTTTGTGGGCGTAACTCCGCTGCGCTGCTGCGCGGAGCGGCTCGATTTTAGGCGAGCGTGCAAACTCGCCGCTTCGCTGGCGCGGAGCGGGCGCGTTTCGCTGAAGTATTCGACTTTCGTCGTGTGCGTCTTGCGGGCGTAATCGTCATAACGCTGCGCCCCGAATTCCATATCAATCGCTTCTTCTTGCAGCATATTGTGCTGCTGCTGAAGATCAGCGTCTTCGTATGGGCTGTCGGCAATCGCCTGTGCCGCTTTGCGAAGCACTTCGGCGGCACGCTCCCATTCGCGGCGGTCAGCATGCTTGACGGCTTCTTCACGCGCCCGTGACGCGCCGAGCATCAACACCATGCGCATCACGTCATCATTGACGGGCTGCTTATGGCTGGTGTAATCGCCTTCCGCGACCGTGTTCACCACAATTGGCATCTCCGAAACGCGGTGAACCGATGCGTCGTCGGTGAGTTCATCGTACTCAAAACGCAGCCGCGCGATCTCCACTTGTCCGAGCGTGGTCAACGCCGGAACATGAAGTTCGAGCAGGAGCATCTTGACTTCTTCCGCGAACAAATCGCCCATGCGGAACGTGACAACACCGCCGCGATCCTCCGCCGGATAGCTGTTATATTGGCTCACCCAACGCACGCTGCCCGCCACTTTCAGCGTGATCGTCAAGTTCTGCCCGATCACACTGAGCAGATCGCGCAGTTCTTCGCGGAAAATGTGCGCCGCTTGATCCGGATTGTCGATGAAGTAGAACGCGCCGCCGCCTTCTTTCGCCATCGCCCGCAGCAGGTCTTCATTGAAGCCCATGCCGACGCCCATCGTCGTCGTGGTCACGCCTTCTTCACGCTTGGCACGCGCCATTGACGCCAAGCGATCCGGGTCGGTGACGCCGACATTCGCCAACCCATCCGTGAGCAGCAGCACGCGGTTGATCTGTTCCGGCGCTTGATTTGCTTCGACCAAGCCGCACCCTTGCAGCCAACCGCCGCTCAAGTTGGTTGAATTGCCCACGTTGATGCGCGCAATCGCTTGATTCAATTGATCTTTATAGACGACATGCGCAGGCGAGACATCAACGGCGACCTGTGTATCGTAGGTCACAAGGCTGAACCAGTCGGAAGCGCTGAGATGCTGAACGAGAAACTGTGCCGCTCGTTTGACGTAATCGAGTTTATCCCCCGCCATCGAACCAGATCGATCCAAAACGACGCTCAAATTGAGCGCCGGACGGCGTGTGCGATTTGCGGGCATCCCCCCTTGAATGCGCGCCAGCACGAACAACCGCCGTTCACGCGCGGTTGAAATCACATCATAATCGAGGATGTAATCAGCTTGCATCGCATCTCTCCCGGAATGCCAGTCCGCTTGTGGAATCGACTCCCCCTTACCTTATGATTCTAGCACACTTTCGATAGTGCCGTGCGGCGCACAGGCGAAGCGAAACGGAGCGGTGGTGAAGAATCTTTTCCCTGCTGTTTATGTGCTGACGCTGGCGAGCGCATGACGGAACACCAGCAGCGCTTCATCGATCTGATCGGCGGTGACGACGAGCGGCGGAATCCAGCGGATCACGTTCTCATAGGTGCCGCAGGTGAGCAGGAGCAAACGGGCATCAAGGCACGCTTTATGCACCGCTTTGGTGACATTTTTATCCGGCTGCCCGTTGGTGATGAATTCGACGCCGACCATCAAGCCATAACCGCGCACATCGCCGATCACCGGATAGTTGTCTTGCAGGGCGCGCAGCCCGGCGGTGAGGCGTTCACCCATGCGGGCAGCATTGCCGGGTAAATCTTCATCGCGCATCACGTTGATGGTCGCACACGCAGCGGCAGCAGCGAGGGCATTCCCGCCGTATGTCCCGCCGTGTGACCCCACCTGCCATTTATCCATGAGGGCACGGTTCGCCCCGATCCCGCTGATCGGTACGCCGCTTCCCAAGCCTTTTGCCATGATCATGATGTCCGGCGTCACGTTCGCGTATTCGATGGCGAACATTTTCCCCGTCCGCCCGAATCCGGTTTGTACTTCGTCCGCGACGAACAGAATCCCATGCTCACTGCACAGCGCGCGAACCTCTTGTAAGAAGCGTACCGGCGCGGGTACATAACCACCTTCGCCTAATTCCGGCTCGATCACGATGGCAGCGGTTTCATCGGGGGCAGTTTGCGCTTTCAAGAGCTTGTGCAGATGATCAAGCGCATAATCAATCGTGGTGTCTTCATCCCAGCCATATTTACGCGCATATTCAAACACGTAGGGATACGGCGCGGTAAAAATGCCGCTCGGCGCGGGCGCGTAATACGAGCGATAGACGGTCTTGCTCGTTGTCATCGCCATCGTTTGGGCGGTGCGTCCGTGAAAACTCCCCTGAAAGACGATGATATTCGGTCGGCGCGTCGCCATCTTCGCCAGTTTGACGGCGGCTTCGGTCGCCTCCGCACCGCTGTTTGAAAAGAAAAAGCTGTCGATCCCGTCCGGCGTAATTTCATTTAACAGGCGGCTGAGTTCGATCACGGTGGGTGGGATCACGATGTTGATCTGACCATGCAGCAGCAGCGCCGCTTGATCCTGCACCGCCTTGACGACACGCGGGTGACAGTGACCGGTATTGGTCACGCCAATGCCGCTGGTGAAATCGGTGTAGCGCGTCCCGTCCGCGTCATACAGATAAATGCCTTCGCCGCGTGCGGGCTGCATCGTGGTCATATGTGACCAAACAGGGGAGAGGTGTTCAAGTGAGGTCATCATGAGGTTGTGTCCTAATCGTTGAAATAAAGCGCCACCGCTTCGCGCAGATTTGCTACCGCTTCTTCCATCGTTTTGCCTTCGGTCACAAGGGCGATTTCAATCCCCGTGATCACGAAGTACACGCCGTCTTCATCGTCGAATCGTTCCATGTCAAAATGCAGAGCATCGGGCATTTTCCGCCTCCGTCGCAGTGCTGTTTTTCATTTAAGGTATCATGAAGAACGAGCGGTTGAACAGACCCGGTCATGACCAAAGCTTTTGAGGGGCGCGCCGTGACGCGCCCAAGTTCACCGGGGATGTATCTCAGCGGTTGGCGAAGCGGTAGCCGACCCCGCGCGAGGTCAGGATGTAATCCGGGCGATCCGGGTCAACCTCGATCTTCTGGCGCAGATAGTGGATATACAGCTTCAAGCTGTCAATCGCGTCGCTGTATTCTTCACCCCATGCTTCGGTAACAAGCTCGGCACGCGGCACGACGCGCCCCGCGTTGCGCACCAGTACAGCCAGCAGATTAAACTCTTTGGGCGTTAAGTGGCGGAGATCGTTGCGAACGCGCACTTCACGATTCAAGAAGTTGATGCGGAATTCACCATTGTTGAACGAGAGTTCTTCGCTCATATTCGCCTTGGGGGCGCGGCGCAAATGTGCCTTGATGCGCGCAACCAATTCGTCGTTATCATACGGTTTGGCGATGTAATCGTCTGCGCCGATCTCCAAGCCTTTGACGACATCCCGCGTTTCGCTGCGTGCGGTGAGGAAAATGATTGGCACATCCGACATTTCGCGGAGACGTTTGCACACGTCCCAGCCATCCATATCCGGCATCATAATATCGAGCAGAACAAGGTCGGGTTGGTGACGGTATGCTTTCCGCAGTCCATCCTCGGCGTTGAGTGCACGCACCACCTCAAAACCGCGCCGCTCCAATAACATTTGGATCAGGTCGAGCGTGGTTTGTTCGTCATCGATCACCAGAATCTTTTCGCTCATCATTACCCCCGACTGTTTCAAACCGTTGTAACGAGAATTTAACCCATTGTAGTACAAACAAACGTTCAACACAATTGAGCTTTTCCGCGTAAAAAACAACGTTCTCCCTACGCTTGGGATTGTGATGAATTGAGATTTCGTTTAGTTTTCGTTAGTTGTGCGCGATTTTGATGTCGGCATTTTGTAAGGTTTGAAACGAAACCATCCCGGCTGGTGTCTATTCTGATTTAGGCGAAGTATGCGTCAAGCCGTTGCCCTCCCCCGGCATTTCTTGTAGACTTCACGGCTGGTACGCGCATTAGAAAAGAGAACATATGAGGCACGCGCTTATCACAGGCGGCGCGGGATTTATCGGCAGTCATCTGGCGGAAGCCCTGCTCGCACGCGATTACACGGTTACGATCATCGACAATTTGAGCACCGGGCGGATCAGCAATTTGCAGGCTGTCGAAAACCATCCCCGGCTGCGTGTCGCAATCGAAGACATACGCAACACCATCGTGATGGATCGGTTAGTCAGCGAATGCGACCTGATCTTTCATCTGGCGGCTGCGGTTGGCGTTCAACGGATCATTCAAGAGCCGATTGAGACGATTGAAACGAACATCGGCGGAACTGAAGTCGTTCTGAAAACCGCGCGCCGCTATCGCAAAAAGGTGCTGATCGCATCTACAAGTGAGGTGTACGGGAAAGGCGTGCGCATTCCGTTTACCGAAGATGATGACAGTCTGCTTGGTGCAACGACGCGCTCACGCTGGAGCTATGCCGCAAGCAAGGCAATTGATGAATTCCTCGCGCTGGCATATCACCGTGAGGTGAATCTGCCCGTCGTGGTCTTCCGGTTGTTTAATACCGTCGGTCCGCGCCAAAGCGGGCAGTATGGGATGGTGCTGCCGCGCTTTGCACGGTGGGCGCTTCAGAACCAACCGATTCAGGTATACGGAGATGGCGCGCAAAGCCGGTGCTTCTGCAACGTGCATAACGTGATCGAAGCTATCATCGCTTTGAGCGAGAGCGCGGAGGCAGTCGGGCAGGTCGTCAACATCGGCAGCAATGAAGAAATCTCGATCTTGCAGCTTGCCGAGCGTGTGCGCGGTCTTTCCGACAGCACGAGCGAGATCCGCTGTATTCCGTATGAAGAGGCGTATGAAGCCGGGTTTGAGGACTTCCGCCGCCGCATCCCAAGTTTGGAAAAAATCGAGCGGCTGACGGGCTGGAAGCCGACGACGTCGCTTGATGAAACGATCAGACAAATCTTGGATTACCAGCGAAAGGAACTGTCGAATGGCTGAAATCTCGCGTAAAGAACTGATTTTGGCGCTGGTCAGCGCCGGAACCACGCCGCGTCTGGCAGGGGTCGATCTGAATGCGCTGGACATGACCCGGCTTGATCTGACTGGCGCGAACATGCGCGGCGCAAAGCTCCAAGCCGCCACCCTCCGCGAGTCGATTCTGCGGGCTGCCAACCTGTCTTATGTGGACGCGACGACCGCTGTGATGATCGGCATCGATCTGGACGGCTCAAACTG
Source organism: Anaerolineae bacterium (assembly GCA_026645745.1). Lineage (GTDB taxonomy): Bacteria > Chloroflexota > Anaerolineae > Aggregatilineales > Phototrophicaceae > Flexifilum. The sequence continues at coordinate 11,361 of JAPKMU010000051.1, forward strand.
CACGGGCATCAATTTTACCCGCACCAACCTGACCAGCTCCCGCCTAACAAACGCCAATTTGAGCGGCGCAACGCTTAACGGCGCGAACCTGCTCAATGCAAACATGAAAGGCGCGAATGTCAACGGCGTGAAGTTTGACGAAAACACGACGTGGCCCGATGGCAAGAAGGGGTCACAGGGCAACCCGCAGAATTACACGCTTTAGAGAAAATGTGATCGTGAGTTGTTTTCCGCTCACCCTGCTTGCTCATTAAGCAGGGTGAGCGAATGTCAGCCTGCTTAGATCGGCAGCACGCGCCGAATGCGATGCATCACCCGCGCCAAAAAGACCGCGCGCGGCGGTGTGTGCGATAACCCCGGCGGTGTTGCCCACCCCGTATCAAAGGTGATCGCCTGCGGGGTGACAAAACGCATCAAGCCTTCAATTCCGTTGCGCCGACCTAACCCACTTTCGCGCCCCGGTGCGCCGCCCATCGGCGCTCCCGGCGTGCCGAACGTCAGCATCGGGTGATTAATCGCCACGTCGCCCGCGATGATCTGCCGCGCGATTTTTTCGGCGTGGGCGCGATTCTTCCCAAACACCGATGCGGATAAGCCATAGCGGTTATCGTTTGCCAAGCGGATCGCCTCGTCTTCGTTGGCGACTTTCATCACCGGCACGAGCGGACCAAAGGTTTCTTCGCGCATCGCATCCATTGTGTGATCCACATCCGTGAGGATGGTTGGCTCAAAAAACAGCGGACCAAGATCAGGGCGGCGCTTACCGCCGAATACCACTTTCGCACCCTTTGCGACCGCGTCCGCGATCTGCTGTTCGGTGCGGGTAAGCTCGCGCTCATTGGTTAAACTGCCGAAATGCACATCTAAGCCTTTACCGCCGCAGAAGTACAATTGATTCGCATTTTCGAGCAGTTTTTGCATAAACGGCTCGTAAACGGATTCTTGGACGTAGATGCGTTCGATGCTCACGCACACCTGACCGGCATTTTCGAGCGCACCCGTGAGCACGCCTTTCGCGGCAGCATCGAGATCCGCATCCGGCATGATGATCGCCGGGTCTTTGCCGCCCAGCTCAAGGCTGCATGGGATCAAGCGCTCGGCGCAGCGCACCGCGATTTTCCGCCCGGTGGCAGTGCTTCCCGTAAACGACACGTAATCGACATAATCCAGCAGCGCCGCCCCAGTCGATCCACCGCCTGTTACGATTTGGGCGACATCAGCAGGAATGCCGCTCTTGTGCATCAACTCGATGGCGCGGATCGCCGTGAACGGGGTGATCTCGCTCGGCTTGATCACCGCTGTGTTGCCCGTGATCAGCGCCGCGACAATATCCCCCACGCCGTTGAGGAGTGGGTAATTCCAAGGGGTGATGAACCCGACCACGCCGTAAGGCTTGAAATAAACTTTTGAGCGGTGAACGATGGGGAAAGCAGGTTTGCGTGATTGTGGGCGCAAGCGGCGCGGCGCTTCACGGATGTTGAACTGCGCGATCAAGTCAGTGACGACAATTTCGGTGAATGCCCCGCCTTCCGCCTTACCCGTTTCGGAGCGGATCAGGTCGATCATGGCGGCTTGTTCATCCCACATCGCCCGCCGCCAGCGTTCGATCAAGCGGGCGCGTTCGCGGACTCCGATCGCGTTCCATGCGGGCTGCGCGGCGCGGGCGCGTTCGACGGCGGCGCGGACTTCCTCCGGCGTTTGAATCGGGATCGTGCCGACCGTTTCGCCCGTGATCGGGTTTCGGACGGTGATCGTGTTAGGTGCGCTGGGGGGATTATCAGATGATGCGGGTGAATTCTTTTGGAGCGTAACCATATTGTGTGCTCACTTTTTCAAATCGATTTACCAAAGCGTTCATAAAGAGCGACCTCACCCCGCCCCCTCCACTGCGTTTCACGGGATGACACTTCTGGCTTTATGTAATGCTCCTCACCCCCAACCGAAGGTTGGAGAGGGGAGAAAAACAGGTGCTCTGCTCCCCCTCTCTATCGCTTGCGATGGAGAGGGGGTCGGGGGGTGAGGAGCAGTCCGTCAAGCGAGAAGCGCCGTCCCGTAAACTACATGTGGAGAGAGGGGCGGCACCTGCCCGCCTAAAAAAGCATCAGTTCTACCGGATTTGGTGTTTTTTCACCTCCCCCTGCCCCCTCCACTGCGTAGAGGGGGAATTCACGCGCCTGCAAAGTCCCTCCCTGCGACAGCGGGGAGGGATTTAGGGAGGGGTTCAGTAAGACCACCAAATTCGCTAGAACGAGAAACGCACGGGTATCAAGTATCTAATTCATCGTCCTCAGACCACAGTTCGTCAGGCAGCGGCGCGTTAAAGTCTTCGCTCATATAGAGGATGTTGCCGGGATGCATTCCCAAAATACTAACGATGGGCGGCGTCATTTCTTCTACTTTTGATGCTACCTGCCGAGCAGCGCGACCAGTTCACTTGCTTTCGGATCGTGTTTTTCCAAGTCAATCGTCACGATTCCTGCTCAACCAATCGAATGGTGAATCTATTTTACCGCGTTTTTGAGACTAATTTTTCTTTTTCTTGCCCGCCGCAACATCAAGAGAATACGCGAGACTCTTTTGCAGCCACGCGATCAACTGCTCGTCATCCGCTGCAATTGACGGCGGAATCGGGGCATAGTTCTTCCCCACGGGCGAATCGGGGAGCGGTTCACCTGTGTTGAGCGGTTCGCGTCCTTCTAAAGGTAGTTTGAGCAGAAGCCAAACTTTTTCGTTTTCCGCCATCAGAATCCCGAAGAATGCGCCTCTGCTGTATAATCCGACACCGCCAAACATGAAGCGGTGCGAAAAATCAGCGGCGGAATCTGCCTGCTGAACAAGGTGCGTAAGCTGGTAAAGCGTGGGCTTATAAATATCGGTTGCCATGCGAATACTCCAACTGTTAGCGGCACAGATGTTCTAATTCTAACACATAACACGGGAAAAGGGATCAAGGGGATGGGACTGCGCTGTGGCATTGACATGATCGAAACGGCGCGCGTCCGTGATGGCGTCGAGCGGTTTGGCGAACGCTTCCTCAACCGCTTCTTCACCGCTCAAGAGCGCGCGATCTGCCAAGACCAGCCGATCCGGTTAGCGGCACGTTTAGCCGCTAAAGAAGCTGTTGCCAAAGCGCTTGGGACGGGCATCGGGGATGTGCGCTGGATCGACATCGAAATTGGGCGCGATGAGCGCGGGCGACCGACCTTGATCTTGCACGGCACGGGCGCGGCGCTTGCTGCTGAACTTGGCTTGACGCACTGGGACATCAGCTTGACGCATACCCGTGATCTCGCCAGCGCGGTCGCGGTCGCCACTGGCGATTTGTGAAAATCGTTTATGCTTTCTTCGCTGAATTCTTGCTAGGATTAAAGGTATCCTAAAGGATACCATCTTCTTCCGTAATCAGGCTTTCGATGCCGCGCAGTACACCCGCCTGTTGGTGATAAGGACTGCTCGACTATGCCGAAGGAACTCCGCACACCGCTAATCGTGAGCGTGGTGGGTATAGTTTCGATTTTGGCGCTTTCCACCCTGCTGCCGCTGTTCATCAGCAGCACCAGCACCGATGCCCCGCTTCAGCCCCATGCGCAATGTCTGCTGTACACCCCCGCGTTGATTGCTGCGTACACGGTGTCTGACTTGATGACCGGACTCAGCTACATGGTGATTTCGCTGTTTCTGCTCATCTTTGTCCACCGCGCCCGCCGTGATATTCCATTCAACTGGATATTTCTGGCATTCGGAGGTTTCATCTTTTTCTGCGGTTTGACGCATTTCTTCGACGTGATCACCTTATGGACTCCGGTCTACTGGTCATCGGTCGGCATCCGTGCGCTAACCGCCATCTCCAGCGTGATGACCGCGCTTGCGCTGCCGCCGCTGCTGCCGCGCGTCTTACGGGTGATCGAAGATGCACGCGCCTCGGATGCGCGCCGCCGCCAATTGATCGTCACCAATGAGCAGCTTGCCGCCGAGATCGAAACGCGCCGGGGAATCGAACAGGAACTGCGCGACTCGATGGTGCGTGAACAAGCGCTGACCAGTTTTCGTGGGCGCGTGACGATGCGGCTCTCGCACGAACTGCGGACGCCGCTGGCGACTGCGCAGACGGCAAGCGATCTGCTTCAGCAGTATTTTGACAAAATGACCGAAGCGCAGCGGCACGAGCGCTTGAATACCATCCAGCAGCAGATCGCGGTGATGACGCGCTTGCTGCGCGATATCCTCATGGTCGGGCATTATGCCGATCAAACCATGACGATCCATCGTGAACAGGTGGACTTAGCGGCATTGGCAGAAGAAGAATTGGCGGTGCAGCGCGCGGCGCTGGAAACAGGGGCGGAACAGCTCGCACCGCACCCGATCCACTATACCGCACCGGAAACAGGCTGCGCCGGTGTCGAGGTTGATCCCCAATTGATCCGCACCATCATCAGCACCTTGATCTCGAACGCCGCCAAATATTCGCCGCCCAACAGCCCGATCACCGTGACGCTGACATGCTCACCAACCCATGTCACCCTGAGCGTGTGCGATCAAGGGATTGGTATCCCGCCGGAAGATCATGCGCGCATTTTTGAGTCGTTTTACCGCGCCGGAAATGTTGGGGATATTCCCGGCACGGGCGTAGGACTGTCCATTGTGCGCATGGCGGTTGAACTGCACGGCGGCACGGTCACCGTCAAAAGTGACGCAGGTCAAGGTGCGGTATTCACCGTAACCCTGCCGTTACCGCCTCAGTCTGACGGGGGATCATCAGGTGTGTCTCCGTTGGCGTAATAATGCAGCGGATCGATCTCGCCCGTCTCGCGGATATGCCGCTGACGATAGGCTTCAAGTTCTTCATCGACGTTGACGCGCGCCAGCGTCACCGTCTGATCTTTTTCCGCCTCTAATTCACCGGGGATCGGGATGCGGCGTTCCTCAAGATAGTCTTGCAGCGCGTCGCTGAACGTCCGTGTTTCGGCGTCGTCGCCCATTTCGTCGCGCACTTCGCGGATATGATCCACCATCCACAAATAAAGATCGCCTTCGGTGCGGCGCGGTGCGTGCGCCAGTGCATCATATTTGCGGATCAGCGTGACGGCAGGGCGATACACGCTGTCGTACCAGTCCGCCGCCGCGTCCTCAAAATCGATCGATTCGCTGCTGCGCTTTTCCAAGACCGCTTGATGCAGCGCGATGTGCCCTAACAAATCCTCATAGCGTGAGGGTTCGCTCAGATTGATCGCCTGATGGTGCGGGCGCGTGATCGGCAGGTTGGTGGCATCAAGGAACAGCGCGTACGCCTCAAGCGCGTCGATGTCCTCCTCATCCATATCCGGGCGCAGGGCGAGACTGGTTGGCAGTTCCCACACATGCGCTTGAATCGTCTTGTTGCCTAACTGTTTGGCAACGCTCACACGGTGATTGCCATCGCGGACGAAGTACACATCCCCCACTTGATACACTTCAATCGGTGGAAGTCCCATCATTCCGGTTGCGACTGCAAACACGCGGCTCCAGCGCTCCTGCTGCACGCGCTTCTTGGGTAGAAAGTTGCGCGTGAATTCACGGTAGCGCCCCACGCTGCCGACGATCTTGTTCAGGTCGATATCTTGCAAGCCCTTGTAGTATTCTTGACGTAAGCGCAGCCGCGCGCGTATCTCCTCGAACGAGAGCAGTTCGGCAGGTTTGCCGCGCACAAGGTTGAACATCTCCGTCCAGAAGGCACGCATACGCGCATTCTGATACTGGGACATGCCTTCCATGTAATTCATCTGATCGATGTCATCGGGCATATCCATGCCTCCACAGTTCCTGCTGACAGGTTAAGGCGTTCTCTATACCCGCGCCATGTCAACTTGGTACAATTTGATTGTACCCGATCCTTGTTAAATTCTTTGTGGATCGGCTTAGGGATGAGGACTCTCAGTGGTCAAAATCATTGTCACCAACGACGACGGCATTCAAGCGCCGGGTATTCTCGCGCTTGTGAAGGCGATGCGTGAACTCGGTGAGGTCGATGTGATCGCACCGATGCTCAACCAGAGCGCGACCGGTCATAAAAAGTCGCTGTTTACGGATATCCCTGTCGGTGAAGTCTCGCTTGCGGACGGCACACGTGCCCTGTCCGTCGGCGGATCACCCGCCGATTGTATCGCGCTTGCCGCGCTCGGCGTGCTCACATGGCCCCCCGATGTCGTCGTGAGCGGCATCAATCGTGGTCCCAACATGGGGCAGGACATCACCTACAGCGGCACTGTCACCGCCGCGCTTGAAGCGGCGATCAACGGCACACAAGCAGTTGCGGTTTCGTTCAACCGCCGTGACGCCAACCAACCGGACGATTATGCGGAAGCGGCACGGGTCGCGGCAAGCGTCGTCGCCCGTGTGCTGGAGCGCAAACTCCCGCCGCTGACGATCCTCAACCTCAATGTCCCGAATGTCGAACGTGTGAAAGGGATTCGGCTGACGCGGCAGGGGATACGGATTTATCAAGACGAGTTGGCGCGGGACGGCAATCTTTATCGCATTGTCGGACCTGAACCGAGCGGCTACACCGACGAAGAAGGCACGGACTTATGGGCGGTGCATAATGGCTACGCCAGCTTGACGCCGATTCACCTCGACTTGACGGCACACCGCTTACTGGCGGACTTAGCCGCATGGGACATCACGGTTTAAGGTGCTAATACCCCAGATACCGGTTGATCTCCCACTGCGTGACTTCAAGACGGTAATCATTCCACTCTTGATGTTTGGCGTGTAAGAAGCGCTCGTAAACGTGTGGTCCGAGCGCTTCTTTGATCACGTCGTCTGTTTGCAGGCATTCGAGCGCTTCTTCAAGCGAACCGGGAAGCAGTTTAAGCGCCGATTCACGCGGGTTATCGACCAAGTACAGGTTTTCTTCGCTGGGGTCTTGTAAGGGTAACTGCCGCCGAATTCCGTCTAAGCCTGCCGCCAGCATGACCGCGAACGCGAGATATGGATTGCAGCTTGGATCAGGACAGCGCAGTTCAAGCCGGGTGGCTTCGGGGGTATGGGCGCGCGGCACACGGATCAGCGCCGAGCGGTTGATCCTTCCCCAACTCACATACACGGGTGCTTCGTAACCGGCGACGAGCCGCTTATACGAATTGATCAGCGGCGCGAGGATCACGCACATGTTGCGGGCGTGCGCAAGCTGTCCCGCGATGAAATGCTTGGCGATGGTCGATAAATTATACGGATCGCCGGGGTCGGTGAAGGCGTTCGTCCCTGTCATCTTGTAGACAAGGCTTTGGTGAACGTGCATCCCGCTCCCGCTCATCCCCCGGAACGGCTTGGGCATGAACGTGGCGTGCATGCCGTGTTTCTGCGCAATCGTCTTGACGGCGACCCGAAACGTGACCGCATTATCAGCGGTGCGGAGCGCATCGGCATAACGGAAATCGATCTCGTGCTGACCATGCCCAACTTCGGCGTGCATCGCTTCAACGGTGATCCCGAACGACTGAAGCGCGACCGACATTTCGCGCCACAGATTGCCCGCCGCGTCGGTGGGCTGTTCAAAATAACCCGTCGTATCTTGAGGGGACGGCGGCACGAGCATCCCGCGCGAATCGGCTTCGAGCAGGAAGAATTCGAGTTCGGGTCCGGTGTTGAATAGAAAACCCATCTGTTCGGCTTGCGCGAGTACGCGCTTGAGCACACCGCGCGGATCACCGATGAACGGCTGACCGTTGGGGGTGTATACGTCGCAGATCAAGCGCCCGGTCGCGCTTGCGCCGGAGCGCCAAGGCACAACCGCGAACGTCTCTAAATCTGGGACGAGGTACATGTCACTTTCGGCAACGCGGGCGAAACCTTCGACCGATGAGCCGTCGAACCAAATGCCGTGATCGAGCGTATCCGCTAACTGCGCGATCGGGATGGTGATGCTTTTCACCGCCCCAACGATATCGCTGAACTGGAGATCAATAAACTGGATGCTCAGTTGTTCAACTTCGGTCAGGAGATCAGATGCGGTGCGCGGCATTTAGGGACGTAATCCTTGCGCTGCAACGGCGAACACGATCAATAGGATGAGGATCAGCACACCAACCGCCGCCGCTTGGAGGGTGCTGTTCTTCCAAAACGGGACGGCTTTGCCCGTGCCTTTGGCGAGGATCGACACATCGGCGGCGGCGGGATTCTGCAAATCGCTCAAGAAGGCGCGCATATCCGGGTAGCGGTCATCAGGATCGCGCTGCATCGCCTTTGCGCAGATCGCCGCGATCTGCGGCGTAATCCCCGGCTTGATCCGGTCAAGGCGGGGGAGCGGCGCTTGAAGATGCTGCGCGACGACGACTTGATAACTGTCGCCTTCAAACGGAAGATGCCCCGCCAGCATTTCAAACATCATCGTGCCAAGCGCGTACACATCGGTGCGCGCATCGCCGCGCTGTCCTTCGATCTGCTCCGGCGACATGTAATCGGGCGTGCCTGCCGTCGGGGAGAGATTGGCGTAAGTCACGCGCCGCCGATCTTTCGTGAGCGCCAGCCCGAAATCGATGATCGTCGGCTGTCCGTCGGTGCGCACCAGAATATTTTCAGGTTTTAAATCACGATGGATCACATTATTTTCGTGGCAGTACGCCATGCCGTCCGCGATCCGCTCGATCAATGGGAGGACGGTTTCCGGCGGGAGCGGCGCATCTTGCGTGATAATGTCGCGCAGTGAGCGCCCTTCCACATATTCGGTCACAAGATAAGGTGTGCGGTTAAACTGCCCTGATCCCAAGCCGCGTTGAAGGGTGGGATGCTTGAGCGTATTGGTCACTTCCAATTCGCGTTGAAAACGTTCGTATTGTGCCGGATCACCGATCATCTGTTGATTGGGAATCTTAAGCACAACCTCCTTGCCATTCATGATGTCATAGGCGCGATAGATATCCGCCATGCCGCCTGTGGCAAGATGGGAGCGAATCTGAAAGTGGTCGAACTGATCGCCAATTTGAAACATCATAAAGGGAATTATATCCTTGTGCGCTTGCGAATTGCTACCCATCACGCCCGCCTGCTTAGGGCAAACGCATCAAATAAGAGTCAAGCGGCGAAATGCCAGTGGCAAGGAAAAGCGTCAACGCAAAGGCGCTAAGTCGCAAGGGCGCAAAGCTGCGTCCACACGTTGAGTCTCTTTGCAACTTCGCGTCATGGCGTCTTTGCGTTAGGTTTTCCCTTTTCTCTTGGACTACCCTACCCGCCTGCTGAACAGTTTACTCA
>JAPKMU010000520.1 GCA_026645745.1 Anaerolineae bacterium
TCGTGCGCTGCATGAAGCCAAGCTGCGCATCCCGGAAGATATCTCGGTGATCAGCTTTGATAATTCTGAGCATTCGCTGTACACCGAACCTCCGCTCACGACCGTCGAGTTTGAATTTGTGAAGCAGGACGAATTGACGATCCGGTATTTGCTCGAAATCATCGCTGATCCCGATCTCGAATACCATCACCGCATCTTAACGCCCAATCTGCTGGTGCGCGAAAGTACACAAGCGCTTAGGTAAAACCTTTTGACGAAAGAGTGAAAAATGATTTCTGCTGAAGCCTTGATACGTCCGCGCCGCAAGATCACGGGCATGTCGGCGATCCTACTCCCCTTCGATGCAGATGGGGCGGTGGATTGGGAAGGATTCCGCGCCCATGTGCAGCGCACCGCCAGCGCTGGACTGACTCCCGCCGTCAACATGGATACAGGTTATGTCAACCTCCTTGATCCAGCACTCAAACGCGAGGTTTTGACACATACTGCTGATGTTTTGCGTGGTGGTCAGTTTGTCGCAGGAGCGTTTATCGGTGATCAACCGGGTGACGCATGGAACCTCGCCGCTTACCGCCGCGAGTTTGACGCAATCCACGAATTCGGTGGTATCCCCGTGATCTTTCAGTCTTACGGGCTGACAGCGCAGGAAAACGCGCGGATCATCGCGTCTTATGCGGAAATCGGACGACATGCGCCGCAGTTCATCGGTTTTGAACTTGGTACGATGTTCGCGCCCTTCGGCAAAATTTATGACCTCGATGTGTACGACGGTTTGCTGCAAATTCCCCAGTGCATCGGCGCGAAGCATTCATCCTTAAGCCGCGTCCTTGAGTGGGAACGTCTGCAAATGCGCGACCGCGTTCGCCCGGACTTCAAAGTATTCACGGGTAACGACTTGGCGATTGATATGGTCATGTACGGCAGTGATTATCTGCTCGGCTTAAGTACATTCGCTCCGGATGCGTTTGCGCGGCGGGATGCACTCTGGTTGGCAGGCGATCCCACCTTCTATGAACTAAACGATCTACTTCAGTATCTCGGTTTTCTCGCGTTCCGCGCACCCGTTCCTGCGTACAAACACAGCGCGGCGCAGTTCTTGAACTTGCGCGGCTGGATCAAGACGGATCGCACACATCCCCGATCACCGACGCGCCCGGACAGTGACCGCGAGATTCTGCGTAACATCCTCGAACGTCTGCCCGTTGGGGAGGTCATCCGATGAGCTATAAAAGGGTCGCACAGCTCAGAACCCCCGCCGATTTCCGCGCGTATTTGGCGCACATGGGCGCGCACCTCGATTTTGACGAAACGGTTGAACACGGCACGGAGTCGCCGCTCGCGCAGCCGTATCTTTTCGACGGCATCACGATTGGCAACCGCTTCACGGTGCTTCCAATGGAAGGCTGGGACGCCGCCCCGGATGGTCAGCCAACCGACTTGGTGCGGCGGCGCTGGGAGCGCTTCGGCATCAGCGGCGCGAAGCTGATCTTCGGCGGCGAAGCCACCGCCGTCCGCCATGACGGGCGCGCGAACCCGAATCAGTTGGTGATCAACGATGCGACCGTCGAGCAGATCGCCGCGCTGCGCGCCGCACTGGTCAGCGCACACGAACGGACAAACGGAAATACATCCGATCTGTTGGTCGGCTTGCAGTTAACACACTCCGGTCGGTTTTCACGCCCCAATGACAAGAAGCGCCTAGAGCCGCAAATCTTGTATCATCACCCGCTGCTTGAGAATCGTTACAAACTGTCCGACGATCATCCAGTGATGAGCGATGATGCAGTTGACGCGCTGATCGCGGATTACGTGCGCGCGGCGGTCTTGGCGCAGCAGGCGGGCTTTAGCTTTGTCGATGTCAAGCATTGTCACGGCTATCTTGGTCACGAATTTTTGAGTGCGGTGGATCGCCCCGGCAGGTATGGCGGCAGCTTTGAAAATCGCACGCGCTTCTTGCGCGAGATCGTGAGCGGAATCCGTCAGCAAGCGCCGGGTTTACGTATCGGTGTGCGCTTGAGCGCTTTCGATTGGATTCCGTTTCACCCCGGCGCGGACGGCACAGGCGAACCTGATGCTTGGACAAACGGCTATCCGTATGCGTTCGGTGGGGATCGTTCCGGCACAGGCATCGATTTGAGCGAGACGCACCAATTCTTGAATCTGCTCGAAGCGCTCGATATTCGCCTTGTGTGCTTGACGGCGGGCAGCCCGTATTACAATCCGCACATTCAGCGCCCGGCGCTGTTTCCTCCCTCGGATGGGTATCAACCGCCAGAAGACCCGCTGTGCGGCGTCGCGCGGCAGATTGCCGCCGTCGCGGAACTCAAGCGCGCACATCCGAATCTGTTCCTGATCGGGTCGGGATATTCCTATTTGCAGGATTGGCTGCCTAACGTCGCGCAGTATGTCGTGCGCACGGGTATGGCGGATTCGGTCGGGTTGGGGAGAATGATCCTCAGTTACCCAGAAATGCCCGCCGACATCCTCGCGGGGCGTGCGCTTCAACGCAAGCAAATCTGCCGCACCTTTAGCGACTGCACGACTGCGCCGCGTAATGGGATGATCTCCGGTTGTTTCCCGCTCGATCCGTTCTACAAATCAAGCCCTGAAGCGGATAAACTCGACGCGATTAAGCATCCTGTAAAAGAGAATTGACCCTTTCAGCGCGGGCGCGTCGGAACGTGCCCGCAGAGAGACCATGTGAACATGAAGAAGTATCGTGCCGCCATTATTGGCGTTGGAGCCTCGGTCGGCAATCATCTCAACGCAATTCGTGAACTCAGCGACCGGATGGAATTGATCGCCGCCGTTGATGTAAACGAGGCGCGCGTCCGGGAATTTTGTAAGACGAACAATATCCCGCATGGCTACACCCGTTCAGCGGAAATGCTTGCCGCCGAAAAACCCGATCTGGTTCAGATCGTGACGCCGCCAACCACACATAAAGACTTGTGC
>JAPKMU010000521.1 GCA_026645745.1 Anaerolineae bacterium
TCATGTGTGATGTCCTTAAGTACAAAGGCAAAAAACCTGAACCGCAGCGGGCGCAGAGATTGGTTTGTTCTCTCTGCGCTTCCTGCGTTTACTTTTCAGGGTGCGATCATCTTCGCGGCGACTTCGCGCCCCATCTGTACCGCGTAATTCGTCCCGCGATCCCAAGGATAGACGTGACTCATGCTCGCCCAATACACGCCGGGTAAGGGAGTTTTCACATCTGGAATTTTTTCGCTGTGATTCACTTCCGGGACGGGCTGCGCATACGGCGCACGCCACACCCACGTTTTGCGAATCCACTGGGGCGAAAACTGCGGGTTAAACTTCGGCAGGACCGCCGCGAACCGCGCCGCGAGTTCGTCATCGCTCAATGTGAAATATTCATGATCAGATGGGGCATAGTCCCCGGCGTACACGAGAATATCGCCGTTGTAGCGTGCTTTATCCATCCAATTCGTATGTTCAACCAGCGCCAAAAATGGAAACGGATTCTTCGATTTGTCGACGTGCGTTGCGGGCAGACTCAGCCAGTATGTTCCGTCGGTCAAGAGCGATTGACTGAGCGCATACACCACGCACACCGCACCGATGCTTTCCAATGCTGCTGCTTGCTGACCATACGGCGTTTCGCGCAAGCCTTCGCTCATTTTGAGCATCAACCCCGGCGATGTGGTGCTGAGGACGCGGTCAAAGGTGTACGTTTCGCCTTTCACCGTGAGCGCTGGTTTGCCGTCCGCGACGCTGATTCGCTCGACCGGACTGTTCAGGTGGATCGATGCGCCTTTCTGCGTAATCGCCGCGCCGAGGTCGTTCAAGAAGGCTTGAAAACCGCCTTGATAAATCCCCAGACGCACCGAACGTGTCTTGATGCGCGCCCACAGCCACGCCATATTCACTTTTTCGTAGCGGTCGCTGAATTTGCCGATCAAAAGCGGCTGCCACAAGCGCGCAAAGGCTTCTTGCCCCATCACCTGCTTGATCCAGCGAACGGCAGTGATCTTTTCCATCGTGCGCCAGTCGCGCAGCACATATTTGAGCAGTGCGCCGCCGAATGCTAATCGAAATTTGGCGATCAAACTGAGGGGAAGGGCAAACAATACCGACTGCGGGGTCATCTCCGACCGCACGATTTTTCCATTCAACCAGTAAGAGGTTTTGGGGCGCGGAAACATCACTTGCTCAGTTTTCCCCATCTCCTCAATCAGTTTGAGAACATCCGTGTCTGTCTCAAACCAATGGTGGTAGAACTTTTCGAGTGCCCATTCCCATCCTGCATCTTTGAAACCTGCCGCAAGCCCGCCGATCTCACTCCCCGCCTCAAATAAGGTGACCTCATGCCCGGCGCGGACGAGATCCCACGCTGCTGCCATGCCTGTCGCCCCCGCCCCGATAATTCCGATTTTCATGCTGTTCCTGTTCTCACTTTTCAATAGATCGCAAAATTGTAACCGAAACGATCAAGTTCACACTTGCATCCTTATGGAATCTACAGGTATCGTTGAGGTATGATTTTCGTATGGATATGACGTCAACGCTGTAGTGTTTTTGATTGAAAAGAAGTGCCTCCATGAAATGCGATATTCTAGTTGTCGATGATGAGCCTGAATTCCAAGCACTGCTGCTGGCGATGCTCACGCGTGCCGGATTTGCGCCGCGCGTCGTGTCCAGCGCTGCTCAAGCGATTGCCGCCATTCAGCAGAAGCAGCCAAGCGCAATCGTCCTTGACGACATGATGCCGGATGTCACAGGCGCTGAACTGTGCATCGCCCTGAAGAAAGACCCAAACACCAAGTCGATTCCAATTGTCATTTATACAGCGGGAGTACGCTATCACCTTGAAGATTGGCGTACACGCCTCGGCGCGGATGCCGCGCTGATCAAGAATGGCAAATTCGGGGAATTGGTCGCGGTTCTACATGGTTTGCTCGGCGCGGGTGTTTAGGGTAATCATCCCGCGCCGTTGGAAAAGTCCCGCTCGCTAGGAAATAAAAACTGCCGCCCCAAACATCAACACGACAGCAGAAATCCCGCCGATCATCAGCACTGGACGCCCACTGCATACCGCGATGGTGACCAGCAGCATGAATACACCTCCACCCGCGAATAGACCGCGCCCCCAAATCAAGCGTCTGCGCGTCAACCGCATGATCCGCCGCCGTCTCATCATCATGAGTTCTAATTCCTTTGATTGTGCCGTGTCCGTTGGGATGATCGTAGAGGTTTGGCGCGTGCCTAATCTATCGCGGCGGATAATGACTGTAAATTCCGGGTAAAAAGTGTGTTAATCGCGGTCGTCGCGCCGCAGCAGTTCATGTAAACTGATCGTATCGATGCTGTCCGTCTCGCTTAGGCGGTTTAGCGCATCGTCAACCCCCGGTCGCAGTTCACCGTCTGCCGTAAGATGCTGCTTGATGACATCGGACTGTGGGGCAAGCCACTGAACCGGTATCTCCGCTATCGGTGTCGATTCGATGTAAACCTTGAGAATCAACTCCCCTTCCGCTGGACGTTCGCGCACCGGCAGGAGTTTCGCCGCAGTGATGCGTGTCTCACCCGCTTTGAGCTGGTGCTGTCCCGATTTTTCATAGATGACTTTGCCTGCAGGGGTTGTCATCACAAAGCGGATCATTCCAGCGGCGGCGGTGGACGCATGCAGTACGACAAAAGGTTGCAGCGCATCTGCCATTTCGCTGATCGCATCTTCGCGGTGAGCAGTTGTTGCGCGCTGATCGTCAATCGCCAGAACACCGACATCGTAAACCCTCAAATTCACGTGATTTGGGGGATAGCCCGCACGCTGCATTGCCTCGCTTACATGAGGATACACCGTGCTGAGGGGCGCTTCAGGGAGTGTGACCGACCGAATACGTGAGTGTGGGCGCGGCGGCTGCATGCCTTTGAGAATAGGATCGGGTTTCCAGCGCGGCTCCGGCGGCGGTAGATCGCGCCGG
>JAPKMU010000522.1 GCA_026645745.1 Anaerolineae bacterium
CGATCCCCTGCCGCATTTGCTCGGCGTGCGCGTGAGCGGCTCAACCTATACGCTTCTGGTGGATGGGCAGCCCGTCGCGCCCGATGTTCCGCTCCAATATCAAGGCGGCGCGGTCGGCTTGATCACAGCGGCGGCTCAGGTTGCGTTTGATGATCTGCGTGTTGAACCTTACGACGCCGCCCAAATGGACACGCCTGCGCCTACCGCACAGCCGACTGCTGAATCAACCGACGAACCTAGCGCGACCGAAACGACCCTTTACGGCACAGGCTTTGATGAGGACGGCGTGCAGTCGCAGTGGACGCCGATCAGCGGTGTGTGGCAGTTTGAACCGGGCGTACTCGTGCAAACACAGCCGGAAGGTTTTGATCTAAGCACCGTCTTGAATGTGCCGTTCACCGCGCCGTATACCGTGCGCGCTTCGCTGGTGCATCGTCAAGGTACGGGCGGCGGCATTTTGGTCAACCTACCCGCCGCGACTTCTCAAAACGGCGGAACGATGGTGCGCTATTTTGAAGATGATACGGTCGTCGCATGGGGGTATTTTGACGCGAACGGCGTATTCAACGGACAGGGAAGCGTTGAGGTCGCTGCACCCGGCACGGACGCTCACACGCTTGAAGTTAGCGTTAGGAGCGAAAGCTACACTGTGCGCCTTGATGGTGCGGTGCTGGTGGAAGCTGTCCCACTTTTTACGCCGAACGCAGCAGCTTACATCGGCTTGACCGCCTCGCAGAGCGTGACCGCCTTTGAATCCGTCACTGTGAGCGGAAACACTGCTGCCGCACCGCAAGCCGAAGCGAACGCCGCCGAATTTGCCAGCGGCATCGATGCCAACCTCGCTACCGGTGATTGGCGCGTCGAAGGTGGAACGGTCACGCAGAATGCGCTTGAACTCACCGATTATTTCGCCGGAACAGGAGTCGCCGCCGAAACCTTCACTTTGAGCGTCGATATTTTACTCCCTGCCGATAATCCGCAATCGGGCGGCGGCTTGGTCTTTCACATGAACGGACGCGACGATCTGCGCGGCGGCGCGATGGTGCGCTTCGGCAGCGGCGGCAGCGAAATCTTCTGGGGCGAATACAATGCCGACGGTGTATTTACCGGGTTGGGCGGCGCTCCGGTGACGCTCACACCGGGGATTCCCGCTGCTTTGTCGATCACCGTGCGCAGCACAGGGTACGATGTCCGCGTGAATGGCGCACTCGTAGGAGAAAACCTGCCGATTGCGAGCAGCCAAGGCTGGATCGGCTTAATCAGCTTCAGCGGCGTGGTTACCTTCTCGAATATGCAGCTTACGCTGGGGGATTCTTAACTTATGCAGGCGATCCAGCAGTTTCAACAGCGGTTTGCGCCGCTGCGTGACCGCATCATGCACGTGATCGGCGCGATCAACCAGCCGAAATATCATTGGATCACACGCCCGTTGCTCGCCTTCTTGATCACGCGCTTCATCGTATTTTTGAGTGCGTATCTCGCGGAGATCGCGTTTCCCGGCATGGCGGGTGACGGCTTGTATCACGTCAACCCGAACAACATATTTCTTGATGTGTGGGCGCGTTGGGACAGCGCATTTTATCTGCGCATCGTCACCGACGGCTATTTCTTCCAACCGGGAATGCAAAGTTCGGTCGCATTCTTTCCGGTGTATCCGCTCTTGATGAGCTTTTTAACGCCGATCGTAGGCAGTCCGCTGGCGGCGGGCGTGTTGGTGAGCAACCTGTGTTTCTTCGGCGCGCTTGTGTTCCTGTACCGCTTAACCGAATTCGAGTTCAAGGATGCGGGAGCGGCAGGGCGGGCGGTGTTTTATATCGCCGCCTTCCCGACGTCATTCTTCTTCACAGCGGTGTATACCGAAAGCGCGTTCTTGATGCTCGTGATCGCCACCATGTATTTTGCGCGGCGGCAGTTATGGGCGTGGGCGGCGCTGTTCGGCATGCTCACGTCGGCGGCGCGCATCGTCGGCGTGGTGATGTTCGGCGTGGTCGGGTTGGAATGGCTGCGTTCGCACGGGTGGACGCTGGCGACGATTTATAAGCCGAGCGCATGGCGCAATATGCTGACCGGACTCAGACGCGATTGGGCGAACCTGCTCATCCTGTTCATCATGCCGCTCGGCATCGTCAGCTACATGATCTTCCTCAAGGTACAGTTTAACGATCCGGTTGCGTTTTCAACCACCCAGAGCGCATGGGGGCGTGAAATGCTCGGACCGTTGGCAATCGTGTGGCGCGACCTGACAGGCTTTTTGCGCGGCAACTTCTTGACCGGAGAAATCTGGTATCACGTCATGATCGATTTGGCAGCCTTCTTCGGCGTGCTGCTCATCGGCATCGCACTGTGGCGCAGGCTCGGTGCGAGCTACGGCTTGTACTGCATGATCTCGATCCTGATCCCGGCATCCAGTGGAACGGGCAGCTTATCGCGCTACGCCCTCGTGATCTTCCCGATGTTTATGATGCTCGGCTTGTGGGGTCGCTATCAATGGCTGGATCGTCTGCTGTTGATCAGCTTCAGCGTCCTACTCGGCGTGCTCACGAGCGTGTTCGTCAACTGGATTTTTGTCGCATGAGGCGAACCTGATGGCTAACCAGACTGCTCCGGCAGCGATGCCGCTCAAAACAGTCGCAAAAGCGGTCGCAATCTCCGCCGTCGTGTATTTGATTGGAAACGCGGCGCTGTTTTTGATGCTCTATCCCCCTGAGATCGCGCCCGCCGCCGTCGCGCCGACTGCCGTGCCCGCGATCATCGTTGAACCGACTGCCGTGCCTCTTGAAAGCGAAAGCGAGGGCGAAACCAGCTTTACCAGCATGAGCGGCGATTGGGTGCGCGAGAACGGAATCATCACGCAGCGGGCGCTTGATCGGGTTGATTTCATGACCGCCAGCGGCATTCAAGGCGAACGCTATATCGTCACGGTCGCCGTTACG
>JAPKMU010000523.1 GCA_026645745.1 Anaerolineae bacterium
GGGGAGAGGAAGGTTTTGAGTATCCGACAAGCCGAACTCAGGTCTTTGTTGCGCCCCGTTTATTAAAATGTCCTTCGTCTTTTCATCACCTTTTCCCCCTCCTGACTTAATAACACTGCCCCCAAAAACTTAATCTCAGGCTTCTAACGTAATGAGGCTGCCCCAAACAACCAAGGTGAGCCGCCTATGCTAGAAGTTTCTGATCTTCGCGTCGTGTACGCCAACGGCACTGAAGCGCTCAAATCGATCTCCGTCAAAGCAGGACGCGGGGAGATCATCGCTGTGATCGGGCGTTCAGGCGCTGGCAAGTCCACCCTTCTCCGCTGCGTGAATGGATTACAGAAGCCCACCAATGGGCGCGTTGTGCTCGACGGAGACGAAATCACCGCCATGAGCAAGCGCCAGCTTCGTGACGCGCGCCGTCATATTGGCTTCGTGTGGCAGGAGTTCAATTTGGTGGAACGCCTTCCGGCGATGACGAACGTGCTGACGGGGCGGCTTGGCTATGACAAGAGCATCCGCAGCGCGTTTTTCTTGTTCAGCAAAGAGGACAAAGAAATCGCGCTCCGCAGTTTGGATCGCGTTAACCTGATGCACCGCGCGCGTTTTCGTTCGGATCGGCTTTCCGGCGGCGAAAAACAGCGCGTCTCGATTGCGCGTGCGATCAGTCAAGCGCCGAAGATCATCCTCGCGGATGAACCCGTCGCCAGCCTTGACCCTGAACTCAGCGTGCAGGTGATGAGCGACCTCGCCCGCGTTGCCCGCGAAGACGGCGTGCTGACGGTGATCAACATTCATCAGGTGGAATTGGCGAAAGAATTCGCGGATCGGTTGATCGGCATCGCGCAAGGCGTGGTTGTCTACGACGGTACGCCCGCCGGGTTGACCGACGACGTACTCGACCGGATTTACCGCTTCGATAAGGATGCCGTCACCATGCACGAAAAGCATCTGAACATCGAACCTAGCGCCAAACCCGCTCCCGTTCCGCGCACCATCATCACGTAACCACAGGGACACACGCTTATGGCTCATCACACGACGGCTAAACTGCCTACGCCCGCGCCTGTTGCTCCCGAAGTGCTGCGCGAACAACTGCTGCGTCCTTACCCGAAAATCGGCTGGCGGATGGTGATCATCCTCGTGATCGCGGTCGCGCTGATCGGGTGGAGCGTTTCCGGTACGCAGACAAGTTTGACGACGCTTGCCGAAGGGCTGCCGGATATTTGGAATTTTGTCCTTCGCCTGTTCCCCGCCGAATTTGAATGGCAGCGCGGCACCGAGCGCACGGTTATCAACGGCGGCGTTGAAACCATCGTGCCGCTGATCGAAGCCGAGGACATCATCCGGCGCGCTTATGACGGCGTGGATGCTCATCTCGTCTTTGACGAAAGCGGGCGCGCGGTTGGGTCGGAACTCACCTTCATGATCAAGCCGAACACGACCGGAATTTATCTGCGCAATGAACTTGGCGAACCTGTCCCGGTGCGTCAGCGTGACTTGGCGCAGACTATTTCGCTGATGCGCAACGCGGGCATGACCGATGTTTCGTATACCGTAGGCGCATGGGGGCTGACCTTCGGGTATCCGATCATCCTCACCGCCATCGCGGAAACGATCCAAATGGGAATCATCGGGACGCTCGGCGCGGTGCTGCTGTCAATTCCCGTCTCACTCTTGGCGGCGCGCAATGTTTCGCCCGCCCCGGTGGTTTACCAGACCACCCGCTTCATCCTCAATATCATGCGCTCGATCCCCGAATTGATTTACGCGCTGATCTTCGTTGCCGCCGTCGGCTTGGGTCCGTTCCCCGGCGTGCTGGCGATCATCTTCGGGTCAATCGGTTCGCTTTCCCGCCTGTTTGCCGAAGCGATTGAGCAGATCGATCCGCAGCAGGTACTCGCCGTTCAAGCGACCGGCGCAAGCGGGCTGCATACGTTCACGTATGCCGTGATTCCGCAAGCGCTCCCCCTCTTGATTTCGTATTCGCTCGTCTACTTTGAACACAACGTGCGCAACGCGACGATCCTCGGTTTGGTTGGCGCGGGCGGCGTGGGCTTTGAACTGTCCACCTATATATCACTGTTCCAGTACGACAAAGTGATGGGGACGGTCCTCATTCTGGTTTTGGCTGTCACGGTCATTGACCGTTTCAGCAGTTCCGTGCGCAGCCGCTTTATCTAAAAAGCGCCGCCGGAGCTTGCTGCTTTGAAAACACATCAGGAAAGCATTACGAAAGGGACTCCATGAAGAAGCTCGCAATCGTCCTCCTGTCGCTCGTCGTGTTCGCGCTGTTCAGCATGTCGGTTGTCGCTCAGGACTCCGGCGACCGTGAAGGCTGGCCCGAAACGTTCATCATCGGCGTCTACCCCGGTGACAACGTGGAAGGCGCACTCGCCGCCGTCGAACCGCTCCGCGTGTACCTTGAAGAACAGCTTGGCATCCGCGTCGTTCTGATCACCGGAACCAGCTACAGCGCCGTGATCGAAGCGATGCGCGCGGGTCGCGCCGACGCGATGGAAGTCGGTCCGTTCAGCTATGTCCTCGCCTCGCAGGAAGCAGGCGCAGAAGCCATCGCCGTCGCCAACTTCGTTGAAGGCATCACCCTCGAACAGGCGCAATCGCTGGACATGGAAGTCCTCCCCGGTTACTTCAGCGTGATGTTCACGGTCAAGGGCAGCGGCATCGCCAGCATCGAAGACCTCGCGGGTCGCAGCTTCTCCTTCACCGACCCGGCATCGACCAGCGGTTTCCTCATCCCCGCTTCGACGATGATGAACGTCCTCGGCTTCAGCACCCGTGCTGAACTCGACGGTTTCGCCAGCATTGTGTTCGCGGGCAATCACCCGGCTTCGGTGCTCTCGGTTGCCGAAGGCACGACCGACGCGGGCGCGACATTCGACGCGAACCTGATGGCGCAGGCGGACGAAGGT
>JAPKMU010000524.1 GCA_026645745.1 Anaerolineae bacterium
AAATAAGACGGGCAAACACATCGTCTGTATCGCAAATACGAGCGAAGACGTTAATCCTGCGAGAAACAGGATGTACCACCGGTACGGTGTTGAAGCGGACTGTTGAGTCACGATGGGGGATTAGCCTACACTTCTGAGCGCGAACAACGCGGATTGTGAATGGGAACGAAGGCAGAGTCAAGGAATCCAATCCGGCGAACCTTGACCAATACGTCATTTTTGCGTATGGTGTAGGCGAACAAAGATTCTAATTGAGAGGTTGCAATGAAAGCCACATCCGAACCCGCATTTCCAAAAGGAGTGGGGCAGCCCGCCATTCGCGCCTTGAACGGCGCAGGATATTTCAGATTAGAAGACCTTGCCGGAGCGACCGAAGCCGAACTCATGAGCTTGCACGGCATGGGACCTAAAGCGCTCGGTGTGCTGCGTGAGGCGCTCGCCGCGAAAGGATTGTCTTTCGCCCATAACCCGTCAGCCCAAGATTGACGACAGGAGATCAATTCACATGTGCCGGAATATCAAGCCGCTGTATAACTTTGAGCCGCCCGTCACCGATGACGAGGTGCGCGCCGCCGCGCTTCAGTTTGTGCGCAAAATCAGCGGCTTTAACAAGCCTTCCAAGGCGAACGAAGCCGCGTTTAACACCGCTGTTGATGCCGTCAGCGCCGCCGCCGCGACCCTGCTCGGAGCGTTGGAAACATCCGCGCCGCCGCGCAGCCGTGAAGCCGAGATCGTGAAGGCGCGCATTCGTTCTCAGAAACGCTTCGCCAAGGCAGAATAGGTTCACAAATTCCGTTGATTCTGCATGAATCAATTCAAGCCAATACGACACCAAAGGAATGGCTGTGAACCCAGACGAACTGCATCAATTGTACGGGGCGATTGAGGTGCGCGGCGCACGCGAAAACAACCTCAAGAATGTCTCGGTCGATATTCCCAAACGGCGGATCACCGTGTTTACCGGCGTGTCCGGGTCGGGCAAGTCGTCGCTCGTATTCGGCACGATTGCCGCCGAGTCTCAACGTCTGCTCAATGATACATTCAGCGCATTCGTACAGAACTTTCTCCCCCATTATGGACAGCCCGAAGCCGATTCACTGAATAACCTTTCAGCGGCGATCATTGTTGATCAAAAACGGCTCGGCGGAAATTCTCGCTCGACGGTCGGCACAATCACCGATACCTATTCGCTGCTGCGGCTGCTGTATGCGCGTGTGGGTCAGCCGCACATTGGCGGATCGAGCGCGTTTTCGTTCAACGATCCGCAGGGGATGTGCCCTGACTGCGAAGGCTTAGGGCATGCCGCGTCGATTGATCTGGATGCGTTGATTGACCGCGATAAATCACTCAACGAAGGCGCGATCCAGTTCCCAACGTTCGCGGTGGGGCAGTGGTATTGGCAGTTGATCATCGACTCGCAGTTTTTTGATCCCGACAAGAAGCTCCGCGATTACACCGATGAGGAATGGGATAAATTCCTCAACATGGAAGAAACGAAGATCAAGATGCAGTTTGGCGGCAGCAAGACGATGAATATTACGGTTGAAGGTCTGCTGCCCAAGTTCAAGCGTGCCTACTTGGGCAAGGACTTCGACTCGCTTCAGCCGCATATCCGCACCGCGCTTGAACCCATCGTGACACGGATGGCATGCCCGACGTGCGGCGGCGCGCGTTTGAATCAAGCCGCGCTTGGCTGCTTGATTGATGGCAAAAGTATTGCCGACTGCGCGGCGATGGAAGTCAGCGAACTTGCGGCATTCGTGCGGACGATCACCGAACCGACCATTGCGCCGCTGGTTCATGCGCTTGCCGCCAAACTCGACAATCTGGTGTATATCGGCTTGGGTTATTTGAGCCTGAACCGCGAGACTTCCACACTTTCTGGCGGCGAGTCTCAGCGCGTGAAAATGGTGCGGCATCTCGGATCAAGCCTCACGGATATGACTTACGTGTTTGACGAACCGAGCATCGGCTTGCACATGCACGATGTCCATCGCCTGAATGAACTGCTGATCCAGCTCCGCAACAAGGGCAATACGGTGTTGGTGGTGGAACACAAGCCAAAAGTCATCGCTATCGCGGATCATGTGATTGATATGGGACCCGGCGCGGGGCGCTACGGCGGAGAAGTCGTGTATCAAGGCAGTTATGAAGGGCTGCTCACGGCGGATACCGTGACGGGGCGGCACATGAGCGCGCATCAGGCGATCAATACCAGCCCGCGCACACCAAAGGGCTGGCTGACGATCCGTAATGCGACGATGCACAATTTGAAAGATGTCAGCGTCGATATTCCTCAAGGGGTGCTGACCGTCGTCACGGGGGTAGCTGGATCAGGCAAAAGCACCTTGATTCGCGGGTATCTGCCGCAGTTGTATCCGGTTGTTTCGATTGACCAAACCCTCACACGCGGATCGAAGCGCTCCAACTTGGCGACGTATACGGGCATGTTGGATGTGATTCGCAAACGGTTTGCGACGGCGAACAAAGTCACCCCGGCGTTGTTCAGCGCCAACTCGAAAGGCGCTTGCCCGGAATGCGGCGGCTTAGGGTTGATCTACACCGATCTCGCCTTTCTTGACCCGGTGGCGAGTACATGTGAGGCGTGCGGCGGAAAGCAGTTTACGGAAGAAGTGCTGGCGTATCATCTCGACGGTAAATCGATCAGCGATGTGCTTTCGATGTCCGTCGTCGAAGCGGTCGAATTTTTCACCGATCCGGCGCTCACGCGGACGCTGGCGGCGCTGGTGGATGTTGGGTTGAGCTATCTTACACTGCGCCAACCGCTGACCACGCTTTCCGGCGGTGAGCGTCAGCGGCTCAAACTGGCGACCGAACTCGGCAACACCTCGCAGATTTATATCCTCGATGAGCCGACGACGGGACTGCACATGCAGGATGTGGATAACTTAATCGGTCTGCTTA
>JAPKMU010000525.1 GCA_026645745.1 Anaerolineae bacterium
ACAGCAGCGCCATGAACAAATACGTCGAAGCGCGCTCGACGGGATACAGCGCATCAACCGGCGTGTGCGTGACGACGCCGAGCGCAATCGCGACCGTGCTCACGCTCTGCACGAGAAGTGCGGTGTAGCACGCGAAGTTCATGCCGTACATCAGCTTCATCGGACGTACACGTTCGACGCGGAACCAGCGCAGATGCAGCGGCAGCAGGATGAAGACGCACCACGCCGTCACCGTTAGATCACGCACGCCTTTGACCAGCAGCGCAAGGGCATCATGGGGGATTAGGCGTGTGCTCACTGCCCAGCCGAACAGCGCGATCATGATCACGGCGGTGATCGGGTTGAGCCGCAAGAAAAGCCGCTCTCGCGATGGACTGCGAACCAAATCGCGGCGGGTGGCGAGCAGGTACAGGTGCAGCGCTCCGAGGATGAGCAGAGAGCGGAGGAGCGTGGTCACCGGTGCGCCGCCGAATAGGGTATCGACTGCCGCCTCAACGCTGTCGACGGAGAGCAGCAGGAAAAAGTAAATGGTAGAGAACGCGCTCCACGCGATGGCTGACTGACGGCTGGTGATTTTGTGGCGTTGACGAGCGTTGACGAAGCGGTAAAGGAGAAAACCGGAGAGCAGCGCGTTCAGGCTAAGGACGATTGCCTGATCCGTCATCTTTCCCATTCCAACGGTTGAAATCCATACCGCGCGTGTACGGCTTGAGTTCCTCAATCGAGGTCGGCGCGCCGTAGAGTTCTTTCAAGCGATTTGCCCGCATGACCCGATATTGCAGCCGGTACACGAACAACTCCGCTTCCTGATCCTCGAGGGTACGGGATCGTCCCGCCGCCCGGAGATGCCCTTTTCCGCCGTTCATGCCGAGCGTTGCCAGCAGTTGGGGATCGAGGATAGTGCTCAGGTCATCACCACGATGCCCAAGCACCATATGCGCGACCTCATGCAGGACACTGTGAATGTGCTGCACCGGATGCAGCCCGCCTTGGATGAAGACGAAATCGGTTGTGGCTTGCTGAATCCACATGCCGAACCAAGCGATTGGGAGCGTCGTGTCACGAATGATGATAGGACGCTGGCGGCGGTCAGCAACATGCTGGACGAAATCGTTCACCTCAAAGCGGGTGAAATCGTAGCTCAAGCCGCTCAAGGCGTGCTCCACAATGGATGTATGCGTTTTGATATCAAACACGGTGGGAGTGTACCTGTTTATGAATTACGTAAAGAACGCAATCAGCTTACCTGATCGCGGATCAGAAACCTAGACCTGATTTTCGACTAATCGGAAAGGTATACGAATCCCTCCGCTGCCGCCCGGCTGATCAGGTGTTCATTGGTGGAAGCGCCAAACCGCCGCTTGAGCTTCGTCCTCACCCAGTACACCCGACGGGGAGTCACTGCAAGCGCTGCTGCGATTTTTTCGATGCTGTTCCCCTGTGCGAGCAGCTTCAGCACCGCTCGCGCCTCTTCATTCAAACGCCAGTTGTACGCCCCTGACTGCATCGCGATCAGATATTCGCTGTTCGCCGTCGGAGACAAATACGGGCGGTTGAGCATCACTGTATCGACTGCCGTGAGCAAACTCGCGCGCAGATCATCCCCTGTGTACAGATAGCCGCGAACACCAAGCGCGAAGAGATCGCGGATCAGCAGCCCATCCGCCGTATCCCCGATCACGACTAGACGGATCGACGGGAAGTCGCGCAGTACTTCTGCAATCAATTCCAACCCATCCACCAGCGGATCGAGACGGTCGCGCAGGAGGAGAATATCTGGCGCGGACACGCGAAGAGCCTGCTTCAGCGTATCGGCATCCTGCACTGTGCCGATCACCTGCGTATCTCGTCGCCCGTTGAGAACATATTCTGCACCTGCCAGCGCCAGCGTGCTGCTGTCTGCGATCACGATCCGGGTGTTCATTGCTTCGCGCATTCAAATTACAGTGTTGACCTCTCCATTTTATGCGAGTGGCGCTCCCCAGACGGGTAATTTTTCAACTATATCGGAGTAGTTTCCGCCCGCCTTCTCTCTCGCACTGCCGCCGCGCGGCAAGACTACGACGCGAGGGAACCCACCGTCCAGCACCGGCGGGCGGTACGCTGGCACTACCCTTGCGGGCAGTACCACCGAACCCCCGCCTCTCACATGCGCTCGTGCTGGACGGTCCCCCCTGCTGCGTCGTGCGGCGCGGTTGAGCGGCAGCGCTCACCTGCGCTGGCAGATTCCAGCGGCGTGATGAGGGGAGTCATCATGAGTGACAGTGACAATTTCCGTAGTTGGGTTCGGTCAAATATTCGTCCGTACTGCGCGGAAAAACATAAGCCCGGCGAGTATCAAACGTCGTGGGCGGGGATGCAGACCTTCGAGCAGGTTCACGAAAACTTGGCGCACTACGCCTCAAATGTGATGCAGAATTTCGGCATCTATGGTGACGAGCTTGAGGAATGCTTGCAGGCCGGGTTCGTCGCCTTGTGGGAGACGCTGATCGCCGAACCAGAGTTTCTCGCGGAGAAGACTCGCAAGCAGACGGTGTTTTTCATCTTGGCGCGCTGCAAGATTTCGACCTTTCGCTATCAGGCGAATATGTATGACAGCCTCGATGCGCTGATCGGGGATGACCGCCGCGACACCGCCGACGAGAACACAATCACCGGATTGGAATACGACCGCAGCGAACGTTGGGCAGCGTGGGCGACGGACATCGACATGCGCGTGGATATCGAGCGGATCATGCACAAGCTGGCGGAGAAGTACATGCCGTCGCTCAAGCATATGGTCGCGCTGTACTACTTGACGACGCAAGTCAGCAAGGAAGCGGCGGCAAATATCGCGACGAGTGACGTGTGGCGTTGGTATCAGCGTTACGGCTTGTACGTCCAGCAAGAACTTCAGTACGAGTTCGCGGAAGTGTTCCTC
>JAPKMU010000526.1 GCA_026645745.1 Anaerolineae bacterium
CGCCGGGTTTGTTGTGTTCGGTCTTTACAGCAACCGCCGGAACACCTTTCATCACGGCGCTGAGAACTGACGCCTGATTGTCAGGGAAACGTGCCTCGACGACGCGCTTGAGGAAGCGCTCGATACGTTCGGTTTCGAGCGTCACACGGTTGCGTGCCCGTTCATCTTCGACACGATTCAGGACGAGCATCACTTTTTCCGGCGGGTAGTTCAGTTTGTCGAACAAGTCGAGCATGAACTTCGTGTTCTTTACGCCGGATAGTGTTGGTGTTGCGACCAACACGATCTTGCCCGCAATGTCTGTGAGCGAAAGCAGTGTTTCGTCGAGATGACGCCCCGTATCAACGACCACAAAATCATAGTTGTTGGCAACTTTTTCGATGATCCGGGCGACCGAAGTCGGATTCGCTTCGATTTCTTCCGCGAATTCCGGGCGGGTTGGTCCAAGCAGCACCTTTAATCCGCTTTCATGCGTGCTGACCACCGAGTCAAAGAAGTCTGGGTCGAGGTCTTCGACTTTATCGACCAGATCGGCAAGATTGGACTGTGCTTGCAGCTTGAGGAAAACACCAACATCACCGAACTGGAGGTCGGCATCAATCAACAGTACCTTGATGTTTTTCTTCATCAAACCGCTGGCGATATTGGTCGCAATGGTGGTGCAGCCCGCGCCGCCTTGAGCACTGTACACGACGATGATATGACCGGGGCGAATTTCGCCATCACCGCTGGACGATGTGACGCTCTTGACGGGCTGCGCGGCAGCCATCGGCATATCCATCATTGCGCGCTGCTGCATACGAATGGCTTCGTAGCTGCGATACACCGCACGGATGGTATTGTAGAGTTCGTCAGGATCAATTGGCTTGGTCAAGAAGTTGCGCGCACCCGCTTGCATTGCGCGTCGAAGATAATCCGCATCGTTGTTGACCGACATCATGATCACGCCTGCTGTCGGAACGACTTTGGTGATCTCCGCTGTTGCCTGGATACCGTCCATATCCGGCATATTGATGTCCATGATCACAATATCGGTGCGGGTTTCTACGGCAGCTTTTAGCGCTTCGCGCCCTGTGCCAACGGATCCTACGACCTTGAATTCCTGCTCCTCAAACGCCAAAAGTTTCTTGACGTTTTCGCGGGTTTCGGGAATGTCGTCCACAAGCAGGATGCTGATCTGACTCTTGCTTTCAGGCTGTGCTTGTCCGCCTCGGTTCAGCATGGGTTTTGCTCACAGGTTACTATGTTCATGATCAAGGATTATAGAGCAAAAAAGGGCATGGCGAACGTGAGATTCTGCCATGCCCTTTCTTCGTTACACTGATAAACGGATTAGCCGCCGAGCGAAATCTGATTATCCGCTAGCAGTTGACGAATACTACGGATCGCCGGTTCGATCGTGTACGGGCGCTTACCGGGAAGCTCGATGCCGTAGGTGCTCATGATGTAATCGAGCGTAACTTCAGTGGTCGCCGTGCGCGAGTTATCACGCGCTGAGCGGATCGCCAAAGTCACCGGAACACGCGCTTCGATCAACCATGTCAGTACAACCGCATCCTGCTGCGTTACGCCGAGCGTCACAATATCGCGCGCCGGGGTAGGTGTTGGCGGGATTGGTGTTGCTTCTTCGTCCGCATTTTCAGGCGGCGGGGCAGGTGTGGGCGTTGGGATGCCGATGTAGCGACCATCTGCCGGGAAGTTACCAACATGCAAAACGATCGCATCCTGAATGGTCATCTGCGAGACCAAACGTGGGCGCTGACGTTCCGAGGGTCCTACGATGACTGGACCAAGCGTCGTCGAGTCGGGACGACCTTCAATCGCTTCGTTCAGCGTGATTGTGCCGTCTTCAGCCACAGAGAAGAGGGTGATCCGGTTCGGAGAAATCGACTGGAATGCTTCATCAACATCCACGAACAGGAGCGACATAATCAGGTCAACACGATCCCCATCCACAACGCCGTATGCGACGCTGGTGAGACGGTCAACCGGGATCGATACCGCGACCAAACCTTCTGGCAGGATTGCCGAGACATCCGAGCCAACACGCGCGATGTCGAGCAGGTTATCGACCACCATGTTCGTCAAAATGGGTTGTTCACGGAAGATATCCGTGCGCGCGATTTTGCCGACCACATCTTGAAGATCTGTGATGGCATTAAACGGCGCTGACGATTGGGGCCAAGGGCGGAGAACTACCGCATCTTGCGTAATTAAAAACCCGCGCGGTAAGTCTTGCAGCGCCAAAACCAGCGGAACAAACACGATTGGGGTATTGGTAGGAAGCGGCGTACCTTCCGGTTCCACAACAACTTCCTGACCGCCATCATCGGCGGTATCGGTTGGGGGCGGTGGCGCTGGCGTCAGACTGGGAAGCACGACGACAACCACAACCGCAATTGCTAGAATCAGAATGGCGAGTAGTAATATCAAGCGCAGACGATTCATCCATCAGCCTCCGTCCGGGTTCAAGTCAGGTGTCCGCTCTGCTGTACGCCCGGCAAAATCGAGCGTCTGCGCGAAGGACAGCCGCCTGCACAGCAGCAAATGACAATGCTTTCTTAGTGTAGCTCTCGTGACATAATCCTGCAACCTGTGATGTGCAATAGTGTAGCAGCGCTAAGACGCGGGAACGGTGACGCACGTTCACAGGAGCGGTCTTTGAGCCGATACCCATAGCGTCTTGGCACGCCAGAGAGTGAAGCGACACATGACCAAAATCCTAAACTCCTCAATTATCGGGATCGATGTCGGCAAGGAAGAACTTCATGTCTGCCTTGCACCGCGATCACCACGCATGAAGCCTGACAAGTCATCAATTCATATTCTTGACCTGACCCGCCCGCGCTGGTGGGAAGAGTTGATCGCGCTGATCGCGCCGAACGCCGTGATCG
>JAPKMU010000527.1 GCA_026645745.1 Anaerolineae bacterium
TTGAAGCTGTGGAAACCCTTCGGTTTAACCAACGATTTCCAATTCTGGATCAATCGGGTACGGCGGCGAATAACCTCTGGATTCTGATCGTGCTGCCGGATGGGCGTGCGCTCTGGGTATCAACATTGGCAGTCGAAATTCTTGACAGCAGCGGCGAGCGCATTGATGTTCCGACGCCGACTCAGCATCCCGGAACCCCGACCGTCACGCCATCATCTACGCGCACCCCGCGCCCAACGGCAACGCCTTCACCCACACAGACACCCCGCCCGTCTGCGACACCATCTCCGGTAGTCATTGAGGCTGACTTGTACATCCGGGTCACTGCGCCGAACGTGAATGCGCGGCAGGGTCCCGGTACGGAATTCGCGGTCATCGGCACATTGGCGATCAATGCTGAGCTTCCGGTGATTACGCAGTCCGGCGAAGGCAGTGACCTGTGGTATCTCGTGTGGCTCCCGGATGGTCAAACCGGATGGGTATGGGGACCCGCTACCACCCTTTTACGCGCCGAGGAACTCACGCCCACGCATGAAGCATCCGCGACGAGCATGAATCCGACGCCGCGCGGGACGATCCGCCCACCCGTACGTCCAACGCGGCAGCCGACGGCTACGGCTTCACCAGAATTTGATGTGACCATCGTCCATTACGGCGATGTGATTCAGGGCAGGCTCGAATCAAATGGGGTGCTGTCGTTCGTGTTGTTTGCCTCTGAAGGCGATACCGTCGCGATCGGCTTGGAGAGTGACGACTTCCGTCCGGTGCTGCTGCTCGCAGACGAAGACGGGAACGAGCTTGTCTTTCAAGGCGGCTGGGAAACGCGAACTGGAAATATCGACATCGAGTACACGTTTGAAGAGGACGGGGTTTACTTCATCTTGGCGGGTGGAGAATATCCGAACGATCGAGGAAGGTACACGCTGACTGTCGAGCGCGTTTTGGGTAAGTAGCAGAATCAAAACGAGCGTGGGGTTATCCACGCTCGTTTTCGTTTCGCGTAAAAAACGCTTACGCCTTCTGCGGCTGTTCCGGCGGCATCGGCACATCGAGCGCGATTGCCTGCTGGATCAGGTCACGGAGGGCGGGTTCAGGCAGTGCGCCCGGCTGATTGAAGATCATCGTGCGATTCTTGATGATCATCAGCGTGGGGATGCTGCGAATCTGGAATGCCTGCGACAAACCGGGGTTCTCGTCGGTGTTCACCTTGGCGATCTTGATCTGCCCCGCGAATTCCTTCGCCAGCTTATCCAGAATTGGCGCGACCATGCGGCACGGTCCGCACCAAGGCGCCCAGAAATCGACGATCACGAGCGTGTCACTCTTGAGGACTTCATCCTCAAACGTGTCATCGACCACATTGACCGGCGCATCATACACCTTTGCGGGCTTCTTCGGTTCGGTCGCGGCAGGAGCAGCGGCGTCAGGTTCAGCAGCAACTTCCGGTTCGGTCGCCTTTGCTTCCCGCGCAATCGATTCGAGCGCCAGCGGCAGGTCGCTGCCCCAAGGACGGCTGCGCCGAACCACTTCTTCACCGCAGTACCAGCCGACGAGCACAGGCTTTTCGCCCGCGTTCAGGCGCGCGGCAGCTTTCGGGTTCTTGGTCGGGTCAAGCTGCGCGAACACAACGCCTTTGTTGGCGGCGTCGTCGGCGGCTTTCTGATACGCAATCTTAAAATCACCGCGCAAGCCTTCGCCGTTCGTGATCAGGATCATGATCGGCTTGGTTTCGTGCAGCACGGAGTCGAGGGTCGCGTCGGTCAGTTCGATAGGTGTGGTCATGCTTGTTTTCTCGTTTGAATTTCCCAAAAGGTCAACTTAGTCTTTAGATGACCGCAGTACGGGCGATCTTACGCCGCGTACAAGGGAATACTCAACGCGATGGCGATCAGCGACGTGATGATCGCCGCGATCACCAGTGGGCGCATCTGTGTTTCAAGCGTGATCAACTGGCGGTCGATGTGATGATTATCCGGCATCTCTTCGCGGTGACGGTAAATCCAGCGCAGCGGCATCCGCATGAGCGGGAGCGTGAGTGCTGACCAGATCAAAAAGCCAACCGCCATCACGAGAAACGTAGGCAGTCGTTGATCTTCAAGGAAAGGCAGCAGCATAAACGTGATCAGCGCCGTCCAGATGAACATGATCAGCGTGCGCACGTAGCGCATCACCAAGCGGCGCAGATACAAAATATGCCGCGCAATCGAAAGTTCGGTTGTGGCGACTTCTTGCGTAAGCTGGCGATCCAGCGTGCGCGCCAGCCCAAACGCCGCGTTGACATGCTCGACACTGCGGCGGTCGGTGTTGTCGGGGATCGCGCCCATGCTCAAAAGTTCATCGTAGCAGCGGCTTTTCGGCAGAATATCGCCGTCCGTGTTGCGGATCGCTTCCTCAAAGTAGAGTTCGCGTTTTTCGCGGCTGAACGGGATCGCAAAGTTGATCGACGCCGGGTGATACTGGTACTCAAACACCTGTTTCTTGACGGCTTTGCTTTCATCCGGCGAAAACGCCAGCCCGGACAGCGCAAACGACGGGGTGATCAAGCTGGACGGGAACCCCGGGGTGTAAATCGTGTAATAGAAGTGGATCACGTCCTTGATCAGCAGGTACATCGAATAGATCGGGATGCTGAACGACAAGAAGAACGGATACGCCAAAAACACGAACAACAACCCGCGCAGTAACCCTTCATTCGCGCCGAAATACGGCATCGAATCGCCCGCGTGCGACAGGAAAATTCGCAGGATGGCGACGATTTCTTCTTTGAAGAACATAGGGAACAGGATCAGCAGCCCTGCGCCGCTGATAAACGCGGTGGCGATGCGGTGCAGCGTCGAAAGACGAACTTCGCTGCGCTGAAGAAAAGCGCGCATTGCATTG
>JAPKMU010000528.1 GCA_026645745.1 Anaerolineae bacterium
CGACTGCCAGCGATCCGCGTTCGCCGAGGCGCGCGACGATGGTTCGCTGACCCTCCCATGACGAGAGGTGCAGCGCCGCCGCTTCGACCGTGTCCGCGCCGCCGACGGGGATGATCTCCTCGTCGCCGCTGCCGAACACCACATCTGCCAGCCGGATCGCCGCCTCGACGGTTTGCCGCACCTCGTCGTCATACCCCCATAATTCGATGCGCAGGTTCAAATCGAGGCTGGTTTTCACCCCTGCGGCTTTGGCAACCCGCATCCCTTCAAGGATCGTCTCGCGCACAGGCGAGGCGCGCAGACACATCCCCGTCGTGTGCAGCCACCCCGCCCCTTCGATCTGCGTCCGGTTCAGGTGCTCAGGCGCATGGAGGGTATGCGCGCCGCCCGTGTTCGGGAAGATCACGAGATGTCGCTCGCCGTCCGGCTGGATCATGGCGATCACCTGCGGGGTGAAGGCATCCGCCAGCACGATCAAGCTGTCAGTGTTGACACCCTCCGCCGCAAAATCACGCTGAATCCAGCGCCCAAAGCCGTCATCCCCGATAGCCCCCGCGAAGCTCACCGGCACGCCGAGCCGCGCCAGCGCGACCGCCGTATTCGCCCCCGTGCCGCCGCCCATAAGCTGCGGTACGGAGCGGGTCAAGTCGCGGCTGCCGTGCTGGTAATCCGGCAGATGAATCAACAGATCGACGTTGACATCCCCCAGAACGATCACGATTCAAGTGCTTTCGCTGCTGCCCGCACTGCCCCCGCGAACCGCTGAACTTTCAAGATGTCTTTGCGGAAACCCCCGCCCGCGAGCTTCTCGTTGGTGTGCGTGAGCGAATCCACACCGTAGGGGCGCACCGCGCGGATCGCCGCACCGACGTTGAAAAGCGACAGCCCACCCGCGAGGATCACCGGAATCCGCACCGACTCAACAATTTCGCGGCTGATCGTCCAATCGTGGGTTTTCCCGCTTGCGCCAATCCCGGCGATATCCGGGGCTTGGGTGTCCAAAATCAGCATGTCCGCGACGGCTTCATAGGCGCGCGCATCGTTGATCGCCTGTTCGCGGGTATCCGCGCCGCCGACTTCAATCGCCTGCATGATCTTGATGCCGGGGAGTTCCGCCCGCAGCGCCGCTACGTGATCCGGCGAGAACGCGCCGCGCAGCGGGCACAGATGGAGCATATCCGGCTGAACTGCCCGCGCCATTTCGATGATCAGCGCGGGATCGCTTTCGACGGTCAGCGCGATGCGGAGCGCTTTATCCCCGACTGCATCCACAATCGCGCGCGCAGTTTCAAACGAGACTTCACCGGGGAGTCCGCGCTGGCTCGGCGTGATTCCGATATGATGTGCGCCCGCGTTGATGACTTGCAGGGCTTCATCGGGTGTTTGCATGGTGTAAATTTGTACGCGCACTGGCTATCCTGTCTTGTTTAGTTAGAACTCTTGTGCTATGATGCAGGTTAAACGTATTCCCCCTATAATAAGAAGAAGTCCTTCAATAGCAAAGGATAAATGGCGTGCCACCGCGTAAAGGAAAAGAGCCAAAACCGGAAGTCCAAGATTTTACGACCGGGCAGTCCTCCCTGAATGATGAAGCCCGTCAGAAAGCGCTCGATGCGGCACTGGCGGATATTACCAAACGCTTTGGCGATGGATCGATTCTTCGTCTGGGCGATGCGCAGCACATGCACGTCGATACGATTCCGACTGGATCGCTAACGGTGGATATTGCCCTTGGCGTAGGCGGTGTTCCGCGCGGGCGCGTGCTGGAGATTTTTGGACCGGAGAGCAGCGGTAAAACGACGATGTGCTTGCATGTCGTCGCGGAAGCGCAGAAGCGCGGCGGATTGGCGGCGTTCATCGACATGGAACACGCGCTTGATCCGTCGTATGCCCAGCGCATCGGCGTGAACCTCGATACGCTGTACATCAGCCAGCCGGACACCGCCGAGCAGGCGTTTGAGATCACCGAGGCGCTGGTACGCTCTGGCGCGCTGGATGTGATCGTGTTCGACTCGGTAGCGGCGGCAGTCCCGCGTGCCGAAATCGAAGGCGAGATGGGCGACAGCTTTGTCGGTATTCAAGCCCGCTTGATGAGCCAAGCCCTGCGCAAACTGAGCGGCGCGATCAAGCAGTCGAATGTGGCGGTACTGTTCACGAACCAGCTTCGTGAAAAGATTGGCGTGATGTATGGCTCCCCAGAGACAACCCCCGGCGGTCGCGCGCTTAAGTTCTACGCCAGCGTCCGCCTCGATATCCGCAAACTGGAGCAGATCAAGGCGAGCGGTGGTGAAGTGATCGGCAGCCGCACCCGCGTCCGCGTGACCAAAAACAAGGTCGCGCCGCCCTTCCGTGAAGCCGAATTTGACATTATGTTCCTTGAAGGCGGGATCAGCAAGAGCGGTGAAGTCCTCGACCTCGCCGCCGATCTGGGCATCGTCGAAAAGCGCGGCGCGTTCTTCCGCTACAAGGATCAGTTGATCGGGCAGGGACGCGAGAACGCCAAACAGTTCTTGATGGAAAACTTGAGTATGCGCGACGAGATCGAAGATCAAATCCGTGTGCATTTTGGCTTATCGGCTTCCTCAGCGGGCGGGCGTGCCGCGAATGCAGCATCCGGGCGTGGACGCGCAGCGGCTCCGGCGGCTGATGGTGCCGGACGCGCCAGCGACGATGACGACGATATGCCGGATATGGGGTAGGTTTCCTCTATCCCCTGCCCCCTTCTCTATCACTTGTGATGGCTCAGGGGGCGACAGTAGATTTTCTGCCTACTGCTCTCACCCCCCCCTCTCCAAACTTCGGTTAGAGAGGGGGTGAAAAGCAGCGCGTTCGTTTTCCCCTCTCTATCGCTTGCGATGGAGAGGGGTGAAAAAGCACTT
>JAPKMU010000529.1 GCA_026645745.1 Anaerolineae bacterium
CCCGTTCCAGTGCGGCAGCATACGTGAGGGGTTTCATCGTGCTGCCCGGCTGCCGAATCGAGGTCGTCACATTCACGCGACCGTCAATCAAATCGTTGTTGTAGTCAATACTGCCCACCATCGCCATGATCTCGCCCGTGATCGGCTGGAGCACGATCACCGCGCCGTTGGTGACGTTGTAGCCGCTTAACGGCAGCACTTGATCGCGGGCGGCAGTTTCCGCAAGGTTTTGAATACGCAGATCGACCGTCGTATACACACGCAAACCGCCGCGCGCAATCGCTTCTGGCGAATAGCCGATGTCGATTAAGAGCTGCTCAAGTTCGGTTCGGGCATAGACAGTGAAGTGCGGCGCATTCAGCGGCGCTTCAGGTGGCACGAGCGCATAGCCTTCTGCAATTGCGGATGCGCGTTCTTCCTCCGTGATCATGCGTTCTTCGACCATACGCGCCAGCACTGTCCGCCAGCGCAGATCGATTGCGGCTTGAATTTCGGGGTCAGGGTTGAACGGGTCATAGTTGGCGGGCGACTGCGGCAGCCCGGCAAGCAGCGCGGCTTCGGCAAGCGTCAATTCGTGCAAGTCCTTGTTGAAAAACACGCGCGCCGCTGCTGCTGCCCCATACGCCATATTGCCGTAATAAATCTCGTTGAGGTACATCGCCATCACATCCTGCTTGCTCATGCGCTGAGACAGCAGGTAAGCGAGAATGATCTCCTCTACCTTGCGCTGAATACTCCGCTCGGAACGGTATTCGGCATCAAACAGCACGTTGCGAACAAGCTGCTGCGTGATCGTGCTGCCGCCGCTTGAGCCTTGATCAATGCCGATGTACTGTAAGAATGCGCGTGTCGTCGCTTGGACTTCAAAGCCGGGATTGGTGAAGAATGTATCATCCTCAATCGCAATCGTGGCGTTGATCAAATCCTGCGGGAAGTCCTCATAACGAACGTTGGTGCGCCGCCCTTCGGTGAACGCCTCGTAGAGCAAGCTCCCGTTGCGGTCATAGAAGAACGTGCTTTCAAAATTGTCATAGTCCTCAACGCGGGCGACCTGTGCGTTCAGTTCTTCTTCAAGCCGCGCGCCAAGTGTCGCCGACAGCAGCAGCGCAATCAACGTCAAACCGCCGCAGAACGTGACAAATACACCCACGAATACCGCCAAACACCCCGGCGAACATCCAAGCAGGCGGCGCGGGCGTTCGACAACCGGCGGATATGTGTTCGCCGGTACGCCCATTTGCGGCTGTCCCATCATCGGCGGCGCTGAAGGATACATGCCGGGCTGTGTCGGGTAGCTCACTGGCGGTTGACCGGGCTGTGTCACACCCGGCGGCGGAGGTACTTTCGCGGCAGGTGGCGCAGGGCGGTAGCTCTGCTGGAATTGCGCGGCTTTGCGATCCGGCGGCGCTGACGATTTGTTTTCTTCTTCGCCGGGGATATGAACAAGCGTATGCTCGAATGGGACAAGGTGCGGCACGGTGTAACCGGGATCGTTCGGCTGTGTCGTGGCAGGGGCACGAGACGAACGATGCTGCGCTTCTTCGGTAAAATCCGGGTTTGGATCAAGCCCGCCGCTGCCGGGAAGTGTCTTCTTCGGATCATGCGGCGGGGGCGTTACTCCCGTGCTGTAAGGAAGCGTCTGCTGTTGGTGAATATCGATTTCCGGCGCTGTGCCCGGTGATTCGGGCATGGGCGGTGATGGAACATCGCTCACGGGTTGAATATCTGCCGTTTCTTCATCGCTGAAGGACGGTTCACGATCATGTTCGTACTCGGACATGCTGCCATGCTCCGCTGACTTTAGGGGTATATGCGCCCCCATTGTAACAGAGACAAGCGCGGCGCGGATGCTTCGGCTGACTTACGGCGGCGCAATGATCACCCTACGTGTGCGATGCTTTCGCCTTTTTCAGTTGCGCGTCGGCGAGCTGGTGCGCCTCTTGAAGGGAAGTACAAATCCGAATTTCTTTGTTAGGGATCAACTGCGATACCACTCTGACTAGCATTCCGCCAATCTTCGGGGGATTGACGATATAGATAGCAAGTTCGCGCGATTCGTGTCCTGTAATATCACGAAGCACGCGAATATTGATTTCGATCCCTGT
Source organism: Anaerolineae bacterium (assembly GCA_026645745.1). Taxonomy (GTDB): domain Bacteria; phylum Chloroflexota; class Anaerolineae; order Aggregatilineales; family Phototrophicaceae; genus Flexifilum. The sequence goes on from JAPKMU010000529.1 coordinate 2,106, forward strand.
TGCTTCAGATGCGTCAATAATGGTGATCAAGTGGTCAAATTGAAGCTGTTCCATCATCAGGGTTTGATTTGCTTGCGCGTTGAGTAAATCGTCGCCGCTAATGTAACCAGTCCAAGTTTGAGTAAAAATGCCTTCAGCGGTGTTTGCGATTGCGATGGACACTTGTCTTATCCTGTTATCAACCTAGCGATCATTCTTACCTTTTTTGAACGCAGGAAATGATCCACCTTTCTAGCAGCCAAGTGCGATGCGCACGATGGATTTGGCTTATCGAACCGTTTCAAGCCGCTGACGCGCTAACCGCAGTGCTTCTTCCCGCGACCCACACACCTTGATGTGTTTGGACACGATGGGCGCGAGAATCTGTGCAACGAGCTGACCGTATGGGGTAATGATATAGAGCGCGATTTCACGATCATCATTGCCAGCAGCGCGAATTAAAGCACGTATATCAAGTTCGATATGCTTCATCTGCGAACCATCGATAATGGCTGCAAAATGGGATAGGTTGCTTTGATCCACCAACTCTGTCATGGCGATAACGCCGCTGTGCACATCCTGTAGTGAAACGTCGCCAACAAATTCCTGAAGAATGACCTGAGGCTCAATTAAACTACTGTGGATAGGCATCTTTGTGTTCCTCAAATGCGGTTTCTGCCCACATTATCAGCCAAAGCCGAATGCTTTTCTAGTACCGCAAGTCTTATTCATCCTGCTTGTCACCCAACTCAAGCCGCATCCGTGCCAAACGAAGCGCCTCAT
>JAPKMU010000052.1 GCA_026645745.1 Anaerolineae bacterium
CGGCAGAATATTCAAGAATGTACCGCTCATCTTCACCGCTTCGTTGAGGCGGTCGAAGATGTTGACCGTCCCCGGTGGGTACAGGCTCTCATACGCTTGCGTGAAGCGCGAAAGCTGCATCGGCAGTGTGGTTGCCCCCCCTTGAAGGAAGATCACCGTCAAGAATGTTTCGTTCCAGTACCACACGACGGAGAAAATGAACGAGACGATGTACGCCGGAATCGCGGACGGAACGGCGATATTCAAGAAGATACGCAAATCTGATGCGCCATCCAACCGCGCCGATTCTTCGAGCACTTTGGGGAGCGATACAAAGCTCTGGTAGAAAATCAGCACGAAAATCGCGCTTCTGAAGCCCTGCCCCAACAGCGCGGGCAAGAACAACGCCATCGGACTGCCGAGCATCCCTAGATTGCGATACGCAAGCATCTGCGGGATCACGGTGTTTTGCGGCGGGATGATGAACGTCGCCAACAGCAGCAAAAACACAATCGCTTTCCCTCTAAAGCGATACCGCGCCAACCCATAGCCGACGAGCGAAGCGACAATCGTTTGGATCAGCGACGGTGTGACGCTGATGATGATCGACGTGATCAGCGTATTCGGGTAGCTTAGAACTTGGAAAGCTCTTTCGTAGTTGCCGAGGTAGAGCGTGGACGGAACCCACTGCACCATCGGATTGAGCAAATCGTCGGCGCTCTTGATGCTGGTCACGAACATGAACAACAGCGGCTGAAGATACACAAAGCCGATGGCGATCAACAGCGCATAAAGTACGAACGTGAATGTAATTCCGCGATGTGCGCGGCTGCCGAATAAAAAGCCGCGCACACGTTCGACAGTAGGATGACGGAGTACCTGCTGCATCATGCTTAGTCCCTTCTCGTGCGCGGTCGCAGAAGCAGAAAGATGATCACCAAAAGCACGATCATCACGCCGAAGTAGATGAACGACATCGCGCTTGCGTAACCGATGCCGCCTTGAACGTTATACGTTTGATTGTAGATATACTGGATCACGCGGTTTTCGGAAAAATGCGAGAGCGTCACGATGGTGAAAATCGCGTTGACCACTGTCGCGGTTGACAGCGACGGCAAGATGATCTTCCAGAAGATTTCCCAACTCGATGCGCCGTCAATCGCGGCGGCTTCGTAGATGCTCCGGTCGATCTTCTGTAAGCTGGCAAGGTAGATCAAAATCTGCACGCCGGAGAACCACAAAATCAGGATGAACGACGTAAGCAGATATTCGACCGGGGAACGCAGTGCGCGCGGCAGTTCTTGAAGGAATTCGATCACCGCTGGAATGGTGGAAATTCCCGGTGCGGACGCTGCCCCTTGCGCCGTCAATTCGCGGATCACGGGTCCACTGGTGATCACGATGGGCAGAAAGAAGATCACGCGGAACAAGCCCTTGAGCTTGAAATCGAGATTCAAGAATAGGGCGATGATCATGGCGAAGATCAACACGATGGGCACGGAGACGAGCGTTTCGACCGTGTAGCCGATCAAGAGTTCAATGAACGTCGGATCGGTGAACAGCGCGCGGGTGAAGTTCGCCGCCTCCACAAAGTCGAGTTCGATTGCCGTCGCCGTCACCGTGACTTCGTTCACGCTGTAACGCAGCGTTTCGAACAACGGCAGCAGCGTGAACAGCAAGAAACCGATAACCCAGAGCAGGATGAAACCGTAGCCGCTCAGGGCTTCGCGGGTTCGGAGGCTCATCTCGCGCCGGACAGGACTGCGATTGGTCATGATCCACCCTCCACAAGCAGCGCGTTTCTGGGTTCAACGGTGCGGTCGCCAAATACGAACGGTTCGCTGTTGTAATTGACGATGATCTGCCGACCGTTGGCATAAGTGGTCACAAATACCCCGTCCGTGACCGATTCGTGCGCGACGATTTCTTGACCGCGCACCGGAGCAAGCAGGGCATTCATCCACTGGTAGGTTTCCTGAATTTCTGCGCCCCACTGCTCATAGGATGAGCTGTACAGCCATGACGAGACATAGGTATTCAGCATGATTCCGGTGGGTTCATAGGTGACAAAGTAGGACGGGTAAATTCCGTACTCGATATGCCGCAGCAGATCATCCTGACGATTCGACGAGAAATTGAGCGCCGCGCCGTAATACGGCAGATGCCCGGACAGCACAATCGGCAGGAAGGGCACGGATGCATGAGCGTAAACGTAACCGTTATCACTGACGGGCATATCGTAGTAAGCGCGGGCAAGACTGAATAGATAATCGTTCGGGCGGTAGAAACTCAAGGGCGCGGGCGATTCCGCCAGCATCCCCCGGTAAGCGTCGATAGCGGCTTCGCGGCTGAATACGCGATCATCGCGGTAATCGCCGTACACCAACCAGCCGATCCCATCGAGCGCCAGCCCAATATTCGACTCCGCCCCCACTGCGCGCGAAAGATCACCAAAACGCCAGCGCATCGCGTCAAACGTAAAGAATGAGCCGTAATAGCGGCTGTACCCTTCCATATTCACATTCGTGATCGACATCGCTACTTCATCACGCGCGGAGTAGCCGGGTTCTCCCCAATACGCCGCTTGAGGATCGTAGTACAGCAAGAGGTGTCCGCCGCCGGCATTGATCTGGCTTGCTGCGTCGCGGAGGTCGCTTAGGCTGCCAAGTGTGCCGTCCAGCGTCAGCGATGTTGGCGGCATACTCGTCGCGCCATACGGCTGCCAACCGTAGTAAATCACATCAGCATTGGGTATCTGCAAGCCTTCAAGGATTTCGCGCATCTGCGGGATCGTCGTCATGGCGATGAAGCGATTCCACAGCAAAATCTCTTCTTTGTCGCCGCCCAAAAACTCAAGACGGATGCCAATATCAGGGTTGGAGTCCGTCTGTATACTGAGCATCCCGTTATCGAGCAAATAATCGCGGTAGCTGCGCGCCATCCCCACGTAATTCGCATCACGCCCTGTCAAAAAGCGGAAGTGAACGACCGCCTCAAAGACATTCGGCTCTGGTTGTATCGTGGTCACGCCTGCGCCGCTGCGATTGGTCGCTTGGAAGTACGGTTGGTTGTAAATGAAGGCGTTATACAAGAAGTTGAAGTTCGTGATGATGCCCGCCGGATGCACCTGCACTTCGGCATAGCCCGCCCCGTCTTCAACGATGGATACAAAGGCGTTCTGTCCCTCTCCGTGAACCATGCCGAAAACCGGGATCGAAATCGGATTCGGATACATCAAGCGGTCATCATAAGGTATAGAGGAGACCATCCCCAGATCGGGACCGTAATAGCGCCCATAAAACATGTTTTCGGCGCGGGTGGTATCGGCAAAGTTGATCAGGCTGCCCGTTCCATCTGGAACAAACATATAACCGGGGATCGTGCTGCCGCGCGCCGCGCCCAAGAACGGGTACAGGTAGACTTCTCCGAGGTGATACGCGGGATCGCCTTCGCGGATCGTCTCAAACGGAATTTCGACGCGCACGCCGTCCGCCTCAAGCTGAACGATCACGCCTACGCTGATGTCGAATTCCAAAAATGTCACCAGCGCCGAAATCCCCTGCTCTATGGGTGTAACATCGAGCGTGTGATCGGCATTGGCAATCGAAACGCGGCGGTTGATGGCGCGCGAATCAAGATATTCGATGCTGATCCCGCTCTTGGCGAATGCCTGCCATGACGTGTTCAAGCGGTCGCCGTCAAGCGGTGCGTCTAAGCCGGAATGCCATACATAGCCGCTGCGTTTATCCAGCAGTTTGAATGCCAGCGTAGTTGAATCGACATAAAGCTGAAAAGTGTCGTTTTCGCCCACCAGCGCATAACTCGCTGGAATTTCTGGCGGTGTTTCGGATTGCGCCGCTGTCGAGGGCGCAAGGACAGCGGTGAGGAGCACAATCAAGAGCAGGAGCGCCGCCCGCCGCATCGTAAGGAGGTTGAGATTAGCCACGCAGACCGACCTCCTGAACAATTGCCATAATGAACTCAATCAGTTGGTTGAACAGCACATAGAGGATGTAGCTGGTCAGCAGGAACATCGCCATCGTGAACAGCGTGCCGAGGATATTCCGCACGGTCTGAGACACCGTGAAGTTGTGCAGTTCCTTGACCATGATCACCAGCATCACGCCGCACCAGAACAGCACGATCTGAGAGGCGAAATCGTAGATGAAGATTTCGTTCAAAGTCAGCACATTCGAGAGCAGCGCAATCGGCAGGGCGAACAGCGCATACGGGAATAAGCTGTACGCGCTCCCGATGATCACCTGTTTGAAACTGCCTTCGCCGTCGCTGATCGTGGCGATTAAATAGTTGGCGACAACCCACGACAAGAGCGGCACAACCGTGAAGGCGATCTCCATCTCCACTTGGATTTCCCATGTGGTTGAAAAGCGGTTGAACACGAAGCCCGTGAGATAGATGCTGACGATGCGCGAGATCACCACCCACGCATAGATCAGGAGCGCGAACAACAGACTGCCGCGTTCTTTCTGCTTGATGTAATAGAAGCTGTCGACCGGCTTACGGATGAAGCGGAACATAAACGCGAAATCGTCGATCAAGCGGATTCGGCGCAGATTGTGAAGCGCTCGCCGTACCGGGTCGAGCCAATGCCGCCGCCGCTCAAGTCGGTTGAACACACCCAGCGATACCCAACCGACCACCAGCACGCCCAGCGCCGCACCAAGATACTCTTGTAAAACGTTGTTGCGCATTTCCCAGAACGCTTCTGAATAACCGTGCCGATCTTCGGCATAGCGGTAGTTCAAGAGCGCGTTGGCATAATCTTCTTCGTTGTAATCGGCGTCGGCAAGCGCTTGGTACGCCATGATCACCAAGCCGTTGTAGCTCAAGACTTCTTCAAAGTAGGGGCGGGCTTCTTCATAAAAGCCGTTCGTATACAAGCGCACCCCGTCATGCACACGGCGCGCGAAGTCGGTCACTTGGAACGTGATGATCGCGTTCTTGTCCCGGTCGAGGACGTACAGATTGTCGTGGACACGCTCGATGGCGGTCGGGTTGGTCATCAACCCAAGCCGCTGATCGCCAGCGGCAGGCGCGCCAAACGCGAACAACAGCGTCCCGTCCAGATCGTATTCAAAGATCATGCCTTCGGAATCAACCGCCGCCAGCAGCCCTTCATCGCTGACATGAATATCGCGGAAGCTGTTTGACCCGAATACCGAATCGATCAAGTTTCTGCCGGATACGGTGAACTTACGAATACTCTGCCAGCGCTCCGTCCCCGCCGTGATCGTGTACACAAGCGACTGTGAATCGATGGCGAGATTCGTCGGGGATGCGGACTCATTACGGATAAATTGATCAAGCTGTTCTTGGGTCAAAAACAAGCGCTGCAAAATCATCTTGATCGACATTTCCGCCGAATTCGCGCCGAAATAGCCGATGAAGTCGCCGTCGATGTTCAGCATCACCAGCCCGTTCACCGAGCCTTCGCTGACGACATACAGGTTGCGGCGGGCATCCACCATCACCTTACGCGGAACAAATTGGCGGTCTTCGCCGTAGAGCGGTTCATCCGGGCGACCGAATTCGTTGATCAACGCACCGCTGTGATCCATGATCACAATCGTATTGCTGCCCGCGTCCGCGACGTAGATCGTACCCTCTTCATCCACGAATACGCCGGTGGGTTCATCGAGCAGGTCAGCGCCGTATTCCGCGATCACCTGAAATTCATCATCAAGCTGAATGATTCGCCCGTTGCCCGTATCCGCGATGTATAAAGTGCCATCCGGCGCGAGGATCATATCCTCCGGCGACGACACATCGATTTGAATCTCATCGAGCGGGGTGTAAGCGTCCTGTGTGCGAAACAGATAACCGCCGGGACCTAACGTCCACGTCGCGTAAGGCGAGATCGCTTTCAGCGGGAGCGCGACCGCGAACAGCGCGACCGCAGCGAATAGGAGTATCCAAAATCGCTTTTTCATTTACTTTATCCCCGAATGCGACATAGTACTCATCACCTGACCTTGCAGGATGATGAAAATGATGAGATTCGGTAGGAACATGATCAGCGCCGCCGCTGCCGCCATCCCTTGACCAGCGACCGAAGCGGCTGCCGTCGTGGACGTTGTTGAGGTCAGCGTGCTGAGATAAAACGCCAGCGTGCGCAAGCTCTCATCGTTGATGTACAGCGTCGAAATTTCGGCGTTGTTCCATGCGGCTTGGAACGTGAGGATCGCAATCGTCGCCAGCGCGGGCTGACTTCATCGGGGATGCCGTCAATGAACTGCTTGAGCAGGAATAACCCGACGGGAAGCGCCATCACCGGAAGAATATGCACCCAGAAGTTGTTGAGCAGATTCAACCGTTCGATCACCAGAAAGCGCGGGATCGTCACGGCAATCGGGACGAACATCAGCGCGACATTGTTGATCGCAAACAGCATTTGTTTGAGCTTAAACCGCTTCTTTGACAGCGAATATGCCGCCGCGCTCGATACGAAGATCGACGCCGCGACCGTGATCAGCGTGATCAAGATGCTGTTAAACAAATACCGGCTGATCGGAACGCCCGACGTAGACAACAGCGAAAACAAGTCGATAAAATTCTTGAACGTCGGGTTCGTCACCAAAAAGCGCGGCGGGAACGCGAATAATTCGTCCGGCGGCTTAAACGCGCTGGAAAAGATATAAACAATCGGCAGCAGCATAAGCGCCGACAGCGGGATCAAGATCACATAGAACTTGATCTGGCTGACATGAAAACCCTTTGGGTTCATGCCTCGGTTTGCAATGCCAGTGTAGCGGTGATACCAGTTCTTGATCATGATTCACTTAGGTGTCACTAGCGAACAGGCGAGTCGCAACGCGGGAGAAGAAAAGCACCATCAACAGCAAAACGACCGAGACAGCAGCGGCATAGCCCATCTCGTAGCGCAAGAACCCGTAGTCTTCGATGTGATTGACGATCAACTGTCCGGCGTACTGTGGGGTGGGGTTTGTGCCGGAAAGCGTCACGCCAATCGCCCCGGCTTGGAACGTGCCGACGAGCGCCATCACCGCACCGAACAGCATTTGAGGTTTCATCGACGGGATCGTGATGAAGAAAATCTCCTGCCAGCGGCTGCTGAGTCCGTCAATCGCGGCGGCTTCGTATAAATCCGGGCTGATCTCCAAAATGCCCGCCAGCATCGCCAAGAAGCCGATCCCCATGCTGCTCCACAGCGTGACGATGATCATGATCGTCATCAAATACTGCGGCGATTGCAGCCATTGAATCGGCTCACGCATCAAGCCTAAGCCCATCAGCATACTGTTCAGGTAACCCGTTTGATCACCGCTGAATAAGGATTTCCACACCACCGCCATCGCAACAGCAGCCGTCATCGACGGGGAATATAGGATCAACGCGAAGATCGTGCGCGGCAGTCGCGGGAGCTGTGCCAGCATCCACGCGAGTACGAAGGCGAGCGCATACCCGCCCGGTCCGACGATGACCGCGAACTGAATCGTGTTCGGCAGAACGTACTTCATAAACGTATCGTCCGCCGTCAGCAGCGAAATATAGTTGCCTAGTCCGATAAAGCGCGGCGCTTGAATCGCGTCGAAAAACGTGAACGAGAGCAGAACCGCCGCCAGCACCGGAATCACGATGAAGATGGTGAACAGCAGCGCATAGGGCGAAAGAAAGGCGTAAGCGCTGCCTTCTTTCGTGAGCCAAGTTTGAAAAGTCGTCCTAATCTGCATCATCCATCCATGCCTGCACAGTCTCAATCGTCGGAATATGGAATTCGCGCACGCGCACGCCATCGACGATGTAGCCGAATTCTTCCATTTTGCGCGTGATTTCTCGGTTGATGATGATCACCGAACGATCAATCGCGACGCGCGGATTTACGCCGTCAAAGACGATGCGATTCCAAATATTGCTGAGTTCGCGCTCTTGCATGTAGCTTCCGGGAAGACGCACGGGTTCTTGCAGCCATTCCCACTGTGCCGCGATCACGGCGCGGTGTTCTTCGGGGATGTCCATAAATTGGAGCGCTTCAACGTTGCCGGAGAACCACAGGTATTCCTGCCCGTAATTCAAGACCAACTGCTCGGCAAAATCGACTTGGGTAGAGGTCGAAAGCCACCATTTGAGGAATTCCCAGCCTTCTTCCGCCATATCCGTGTTTTGGAACATGATGCTCGTCTGGGCTGATCCGGTCGCGTAGCGGTTTTCGGTGCCATCCGGCAGCACCACCGCCGGATACATGTCCATTCCCCACAACCCGCCGATCTCCGGCGCGGCAGTCATCAGTTTGACGTACATTTCGACAAGGTTCGCCACACCGATGGGCAGCGTGCCGTAGCGGAAATCTTGGTAAAAGCTCACGGTCGTGAGCGGCATTCCGTAAATCGTGAAGCTGTCCGCCATAAAGCGCACGCCGTTCACGGCTGCATCACTTTCCAAACCCGTCGCAAATCCGCCGTCGCTGTAGAGTTCCGCGCCAAAGTTGAACATGTACGGCGATGTGAAGATGTAATTGCGCTGCCCTGCCCCGGCAGAGAGCGGCGTATTGAAATTCATGCCGTAGCGCTGAAGCTCCGGCAGAATCTCGATCACTTCATCCCATGTATGCGGTACAGGAATATTGAGCGAGTCCAAAATGTCGCGGCGGTAGAACGTCACCCAACCGTCTTGTGTTTCAGGAAGGGCGTAGACCGAGTCGTTGATGATGTAGCCCAACAGCGCACCGGGGGAGAAGACGTGAATAAACGAGTCAAAGTCCGGGAACGAGCGCAAGTCATAGAGTGCGTTGCGGATCGCCAATTCGTAAGGTTTATCCGTGCTCACGCCAAGCGCGACATCCGGCTGAATTCCGGCGGCGTTCGCCAAAATCAACTTGGACTCGTCCGGCATGATCGAAAACTTGACGCGAATGCCGGTCATCGGTGTAAACGACGTATCCGCCATCAATTGGAGCAGGTTCACGTATTGGCGCGGGCGGTTCACCCAGACTTCAAGTTCGCCTTCTTCCGCCGCCGCCGCAGACATATACGGATCAGGCTGGAAGGAATAAATGAAGCGGCGAATATCCTCAACCACTGAGGTTGTGAGCGGTACGGGCGGCGTTACCGGCACTTGATCCGGCGAATGTATGATGATCCGGTCAATCGCCAGCGGTTGATTTTGCAGGAGCGGCAGCAGTGAGCCAAGCTGCTGCGCCGCCGATCCACTGCCAACCGATAGGCGGCTCATGTAGATCGGGATACGGTCGGGATCGTTGGCAAGGAACAGCAGGTTATCAATCGCCATCTGATACGTGAGAATTTCCGGCGATGCGCTGCTCTGATCAATCGAAAGCAGGGTTTCTTTGCCGTCGATCAAATCCTGCGCGATCCGGCGTAAGCGTTCCTCAATATCGGGGATGTAGTTCGTCATCTCCCATTCGCGGAACGGGTCAGCTTGATTCCCTGTCAGCCCACGAATTTCGAGCGCAAGTTCGTTAATATCGAGCAGCGCCGCCTGAATCGCGTCGATGGCGCGCACATACGGCGAGTTCGTCGCCTCGACGCTGATCACGTTCACGCCTTCGTGCAAGAACACGCGGTAGGGCGTATCGCCGCCGAGATGGACATCCGTCCAGTCGGCAGAGTAGCCAAACGGGATCGCGTTGAACTGCTCGAACGGGATTTCGCCGTTGACGGTGATCCGCCGGAACACCGTGAAATTGCTGCGCGTATTCTGCATGGTACGCATCGAAATCGCGTACAAGCCGTCTGCCGGAACGGTGAACTCATAATAGACCGCGCTGCCGCTGTACTTCCATGTTTCGCCGCCCAGCGTATTCATCAATTGGCAGTACGTATCATACGGCGTCACAGTGATGTTGCGGTTGGTCGCCGGACGCACCGACGTATCATTTTTGTAGGTTGGCAGTTCCGCTTCGAGCGTCAGCAGGAAGTCGGATGCGTCGCCCACAGGTTGGGCGGCGAGGTACGCTTCATAATCCGGGTATGCGGAAAATGCTTGTACATACACACTGCCGAGATACACCGATCCTTCAGTCAAGGTGAACTCAAGGCGATGCGTGCCCGCCGTCAAGTTGACGCGCAGCGGATAGGGGTAGCTGAAGTTCACATCACGCGCCGCCGCTGTTGACCAGCGCAGTTCGCGTTCTTGACGGATCAGCGCATCGTTGCCGTAGCGATCCTTCGGAAAAATGTTGGAAACGCTGCGGTAATATACGGGCAAGAGAAAACGCTGCAAGGCGCTGATCGGGTAGCTGCCGTCGATGGTTAAGCGTGCTTCGGGAATACTGGATTCGGGTAGGGCGGCAGTATCAAATGCGAGGGTGTATTCGCCATCAGCGGGGACGGTGACATCAACACTGACGACATCCCCTTGATGGATCAAGACGCTGGTTTTCGCGTAGCGCTGTGCAGCGTCGTCGGTTGCCAGCGGCAGCCCGTAGGCGTCAGCGCGAACTTCGACGATTCGCTGTGTGGGAGCCATCACGCCTTGATCCGGCTCGACGGTCAATCCGGCAAAGACGCGCGTCCCACCCGGTTGATCTTGCGCAAGCGGAACAAGCGACGATTCGGCGGCGACTTCGGAGGCAGGCGGCGGGAAACAGCCGATTCCAACCGAGGTCTGCCCGGTGACTGACAGCGGCACCAATGCCAATAACAGGACGATAACGGCAATCCCAAGCAGCACCACCCGCCTGAATAATTTGTTTCTTTTCGAGCGCATCGCCACATCTCCGGTCATGGGCAGGGATTCCGATCACGGGCGATTGCGCGATACCGTCCTTCTCAATCAATAACAGATATTGAGCGCGATCACTCGTAAGCCTTCAGCAATCACTACCCCTGAACTCACACAATTCATCAAGCTGTTAGTCAAAACTCATTTTTCGGTCAATTAAGAAACGTGCGATAAAGGGGAACGCCTCGCGTTCCCCTTCTTTGTGCATTGAAGTTACTGGGTCAGCGCTGCGCGGGCTTCGTCGAGAATACCATTGGCAAATTCTTCGAGCTGGGGCGCAAGGTCGGCATACTGGAAGGCATCCGACGCGACATTGTCGAAAATGTAGCCAATAGAGACATCGAGCTGATCACCAATGTCGAGACCGGGGCGACCGTTCCAACGAGCGTCGGCGTATCCGGGGACGATCTTGGCGAGCGATTCGACCAAGCTGCCATTGAGGTTTTCGAGTGCTTGGCGCAGACCGGGCTTCTCACCGCCGACGAACGACATGTACAGATCGACGGTTTCGGTGGTGATGGTGACGGGCATACGGGTCGGGACGACGCCAGAGGCGGTCGCGATGGCGGCTTCTGCCATGTAGCCTTCAGCCGAGAAGCTCATCCAGCGGGCGAATTCATACGCCATGTCTGGGTTCGCTGAGGTCGCGGAGACAACGATGATGTCGGCAACGAGCGCCTGATTGCCACCGGGGATACCGAGGAAGTCCCAATTGAAGGTTGCGTTCTGCGTGTAAGCAGGCACTGCCCAACCGCCGTCCCACACCAAACCGGCTTCCTGATTCAGGAACAGTTCCCACGGACCGGTCGCAGTGAAGTTCGCCTTCTGCTCTTCCGTCAGACCCTGCCAAGCATACGGAACATTCTCGACTGCCATATCAACCGCTGCGCGGAAGGCATCGGAGTTGTAGTTCATGTGCGCGCCGTCAAAGCTGAACCAGCCGAGGTTCGCATCCTGCGTGCTGGGATACCAGCCCATGAACTGCCCCATATCGTTCGTGCCGAGGACACCCTGCTCAACATCGGTCAGGTCAGCAACGGCGGCGAGGAAGTCTTCAACCGACACGCCGTAAGCGGGCGCATCGAGGTTGGCGGCTTCGTACAGGTCGGTGTTCACAAAGTAGCCCATGACAAACTGCGCCACCGGCAGACCGAGCACTGCACCATCATAGGTGACGGCATTCTGCAAAACGGAAGGAACATTCGCCCAGTCAGCATCGCCTTCAACGCGCGCCGTCAGGTCAGCCGTCCAGCCATTCCCAACATAGTAGGGGGTGTTGTCCGCCATCCACACATCCGGCAGTTCACCACGCGCCGCCATATTGGTCAGTTTTTCGTCCCACGAGCCATCGCCGGACATATCAACGAATTCGACGGTGACTTCCGGGTGCGCTGCCACGAAGGCGGCGACGAGCTGACGCTGAACGTTGTTCTCTTCTGCCGTGCCAACGTTCCAGTTGGCGTAGCGGAGGACGACGCCCTGAGCATGAACGGGCATCATATTGACGACGAGAACGAGAAGGAGAGCTACTGCGACGAAACGGGTTAATTGTTTCATTTCTTCATCTCTTTTGTGATGTTTAAGGACGATAGAGTAATGCTTGTACAGCCGACACGATTCCTATCTGCTCGAATTCGTGAAATCGCCATAAGTTTGTTCTGCCTGCGCTTTCCTTTCCGGGTTCATGTCCCCATGACGATCTTGACAGCGTGCGATTGTCCGTCTGCAAAAACCGGGAGAAGATTGCTCGTGTAAGGCTGCCCGTCAACCGTTACCGAGCGAATTCCGCCGTTCACGCGCTGGGGGTTGACGACTTCAATCGCATAGACCGCGCCTCGGAATTTGCGCGTGACTTTGAAGCCGCTCCAGTGCGCGGGGATAGACGGCTCAACGAGCAGCCCATCCGCTTGCGGGCGAATCCCTAAAATCCAGTGCGTGGCGACCCGATGCAGCCACTGTGCCGACCCTGTGTACCACGTCCACCCGCCGCGTCCGTAAAATTCGGAAACGGGACCATCCACATTACCGGGAACGACGTAGGGTTCAGCCTTGTAGATGTCGATGTCGGCACTGCGGTTGGGTGGGCAAATCTTCCGGTACACTTCATAAGCCTTTTCCGGCTCACCCACCAGCGCATACGCCCACACTGCCCACGTCGCGGCGTGCGTGTAAACGCCGCCGTTTTCGCGCAGTCCCGGCGCGTAGCGCGTCACATAACCGACATCCGTGCGCGGACGGGTGAACGCCGGGAAATTCAGCAGCGTTCCGTAATCGCGCAGTAGATGTTCTGTGACTGATGCCATCGCGGTGTAGGCGCGGTCGTCTTCCGCCGCATCGCTGATCACCGCCCATGTGTTGGGCATCAGGAAGATTTTTCCTTCGTCATTGCTGCGCGAACCGAGCAGCAAGCCGTCGTCGGTGGTTGCTTGCAAATACCATGCGCCGTCCCACCCATGACGATTCAACGCGCGTTTCATGTCTTCGCGGACGACTTGGCAGCGTTCGGCAAACTGGGTATCGCCGCGCTGCTGTGCCAGCGGAATAAAGTTTCCGAGGATCATGTACAGGAATTCGGCAACCCAGAAGCTCTCGCCCTTCATTTGATTGCCGACCGCGCTTAAGCCGTCGTTCCAGTCGTGATCACCCATGAGCGGAACACCGCGCGGCGAAAAGCGCGTGAACGAAAGCGAAATCGCACGTTTGCAATGCTCATAGAGCGTTTCGGTAGGCGCATTGAGGTACGGAACCTGCTCATCGAGGATCGCGGTATCGTCAGTTTCTTTCAGGTACGCATCAAGGATGAACGGCAGCCACAACAAATCGTCCGAGCAGTTGGTACGAGGACCGCCGCCGCGTATCGAGAACCACCAGTGAAGCACGTCGCCTTCGACAAACTGATGCTCGGCGTGCATAAGAATCTGTCTGCGGGCGAATTCCGGTTCGCTTTCCAAGAAAATCTGACAGTCTTGTAATTGATCGCGGAAGCCGTATCCGGCGGAAACTTGATAGAAGGCTGATTTCCCCCACAAACGGCAGGAGATCGCTTGATATTTCGCCCAGATGTTGGTCATAAAGTTGAACGCATCATCCGGTGTTTCGACATGTTCCGCGTCAACGAAGCGCGACCAGAACTGATGCACCGCTTCGAGCGCGCGTTCACTTTGAGCGACCGAGGTAAACCGCTGGATGAGTTCGTAAGCGTCTTCGCGATCATTTTCCGCCGCGCCGAGCGCGAACACGATGGTCTTGGACTCGCCCGGTTGGAGCGTAACGGCGACTTGAAGTGCCGCGATTGCGTCGGTAAAGCGACCTTTTTTGCCCGCCAGCGTCGGATCAATCATCGCTTTGGGGCGGTCATCATTGTTGTACAGCCCCAAGAATGATTCTTTATCGGTATCAAATGATTTGAGCGGTTCGCTCACTGCCATGAACGCGGTATAGGGCCAGTCGATGTTGTTGTGCCGCCCTTTATCGTCCGCAAAACCCCACAGGCATTTACGCGCAAAGACCGCTTGTGCGTTCACATCTGCCGAGGTTTCGATGAACAACTTGTGGAATTCGCGGTGTTCGTCCGGCGCAAAACCGAGCAGCCATTCGGCATACGACGTGACATCGAGTTCGCGCGTTTCGTCGCTGCGATTCGTCAGCGTCAGATGAAAGACTTCAACCGGAGCGTCCGCCGCCACAAAGACGGTCAGTACGCTTTCGATGTCTTCAACTTGATGGATGAAGCGAGAATAGCCCACACCGTGAACGACTTGATACTGCTGGTACGGGTGCATGACGGGCTTGAATGCCGCTGACCAGTAGGTATTGCGCTTGAGGTCGCGGATGTAGAAGTACTTGCCCCAATTGTCTTTGATCAGGTCTTGGAAAGATCGCGTAATGCGGTTTTGTCCTGCATTCCCGCGCCAACTGTAGCCAGAACCCGTCTGCGAAATCATCATGCCGTAATCGCCGTTGCTGATGACGTTTCCCCACAGGCGCGGGGTGTACGGCGTGCTGATGATATATTCGCGTCCGTTTTCAGCAAAGCAACCGTAAGGGTTCTCGAACTTTTTGTTCATGTCACCTCAGTAAAGAAGGCGCAACTTTACTTTTAGACCACTTTCAAATAAACTAACTGGTGTGTAGTGAACCGTTTCACTTCACTCTTTGAATGTACCATGCTTTTTGGCGCTGTCAACGGTTCAAATTGGATAGTTTTCACATCTTGTTCCATGATTTTTGTTTTCTTTTGAACAGATGCGCGCATACTCACCATATAAATTGATTGACTCAGTGCGGGAATTTATCAACCGCACGCCACAGATTTTGAGCGCAAACCATGACCACGATCCGAGATGTTGCCAAACGCGCCGGGGTGAGTGTTACGACCGCCTCATATGCGCTCAATGACACCGGAAGTATTGGCGAAGCCACACGCAAGCGCGTTTTGCAGGCAGCCGAAGAACTGAATTTTCATCCTAACGCCTTCGCCCGTCACCTCAAACGCCGCAAGACCCAAACGATCGGTGTGTTTATTTCCAGCTTCGGCGGTTCATTCTTTGAAGAAGTGCTGGAGGGGATACACAGCGTCATCCTCGACAGTGATTACGAGCTGCTGGTTTGTCCGCAAAGCCGCTCGACGCGCCGGATACTGCTCCACCGCCAAGTCGATGGCGCAATTGTGTTTGATCCGGTCATCCCCAGCGAAGCGGTGATGAAACTCGCCTCGCGCCGCTTTCCAATCGTGGTGATGGATCGTGATGTGCAAAACGAATTCATCCTGCCGCTGCTGCTTGATAACCCTCAAGGGGTGCGCGAAGCGTTCGCGCATTTGTACGGTCAAGGGCTGCGCAAATTGGTATTTATTGCCGGAGCGGTCGAGTCGTTTGACAACGGCGAACGCATGGCGACATTTCTATCGGAAGCGCAGCAGCACGATCTCCAGATTCCGGTATATCAAGGGAAATTTACCGAAATTTCGGGCTACGAAATCGCAAAGACGATCATCCAGTCGAATGATCTCCCGCAGGCGGTCTTTTGCGCGAATGATCAAATGGCAATCGGTTTCTTGCGGGCGATGAAAGAATGCGGTTTGAACGCTCCGCACGATATTGCGGTTGTCGGCTTCGATGATATTCCGCTCACGCGGTACATGCAGCCGTCCATCTCAACGATTGGCGCATCTCGCTTTGAGTGGGGCATGACAGCGGTGCGCCAGTTGATCGATTTTCTCGAACACGAGACGCCTTTTGAACCGCACCGCATCCCAACTCGGTTTTTGGCGCGGCAGTCGTCTACGCTGGAGGGTTGAGGATAGGTTTCATAAGTGATTCGCCTCCTATTGGGGAGTGACAGTTTGATGGATCGGTTCGCGCTTCTGGATCGTGAGCTGCAAGGCTCGATTGACTTCTTTCTCGATTTTACCAACCGTGACCCGAACAGCGCGGGATACGGTTTGACCGTCGATGCGACCAAAAAACCCAACATCGCCTCGATTGCTTCGACCGGATTTGCCCTATCCGCGTGGGTGATCGCCGCCGAACGCGGGCTGATGCCGAGTGAGCAAGCGTTGGCGATCACACGCGGAACGCTGCACACGCTGGCGCACAACGTCAGTCATCATCGCGGATTCTTCGCGCATTTTCTCGATATGCAGACGGCAAAGCGGCGCGGCAAAACCGAATATTCGACGATTGACACCGCGCTCTGCTTAAACGGTGTGATCACGGCGGCGGCATACTTTGACGATGCCCAAGTGCGCGAGTTGGCGGACGAAATTCTCAACCGTGTGGATTGGCAGTTTATCGTCTTTGAGAAAGACGGTAAGACGCTGTTCCGCATGGCGTATAACCCAGATCGCGGCGGCGATTATGTACACGGTGATCCGGGGTACATCTTCCAATGGGAGATGGCAGCCGAACAAAAAATGATGTACCTGCAAGCCGTCGATCATGTTGATCCTGAAACAGCGCGGCGGCTGTATCAAGGGTTTCGGCGCGATACGGGCATATTCGATGGGCAGCCGATCATCATCAACCCCGGTGGGAATTTATTCGCGTACCAGTTCAGCGAAGCATGGCTCGATACGCGGGCGTATCTTGACCCTGATGGAATCGACTGGTTCAACAACACCCGCTTGGCGACGTTGGCAAACCGGCAGTTCTGCATCGATCACGCGGCTGAGTTCAAAACCTACGGCGTGAATAGTTGGGGGATCAGCGCGGGAGACAGCCCTTGGGGGTACGATGTATCCGGTGCGCCACCCGCGCTCGACACGCCGAAGCCAAACGGCACGGTGTCGATTTACGGCGCGGTGTCATCGCTGCCGTTCGTCCCCGATTTGACGCTCGACATGATCGACTATCTCTATCGTGAACACCCGCAAACATGGGGAAAATACGGCTTTTTCGACTCGTATAACCTGAGCGTTGATCCGCCTTGGTACAGCAGCGCGATCTACGGCATCGACAAAGGCTGTTCGATGCTGATGGTCGAAAATTACCTCACCGGGTTGATCTGGAATACGTACACGAACAGCCCGACGATTCAAAAAGCACTGGCAGTCTTGGGATTTCAGAAGCGGCAGTCGTAGACAAGGGCGCGTATCGTGGCATACCCGGACACATCAAGGCTTAGAGCGCTGCTGGATCAGTTCTATTTGTACAGTCAATTGCAGTCCGAATACGGCGCGAAGGGGATTGAGCCGCTGTTGGCGCAAGCTGAACAAGCGCTCCAGCCGATCCTTGATGCGCTGAAAGTGCTTCCCGTTGATGCCGCACTCGCGGCACAAGAACCTAATGATCTGAAAAGTATTCGTGCGCTGCGCCCTTCCGGAGTACGCCGTTTCTGGACGCAGATCGACCTTGCTGTGTACCGGGAAAAACTGGAAGGCGCGCTGTTTGGGCGCATCGCCGGGAATATCCTTGGCGCTCCGGTCGAAAACACGCCGCTCGAATACATGGCAAATCTTTCGCGCGAAAACGGCGATCCGTTCCCGCCCGTCGATTACTGGAAAGCCGTTCCACAGCCGTACCAACTCCACAATAACACCAGCCCGCGCGAACGCTATACGCGCACCAAGATGAACGGCGTCCCGGTTGACGACGATCTCACCTATACGCTGCTCGGCTTGTTGATCGTCGAAGCGTATGGAACCGATTTCACGACGGACGATATTGGGCGCGCTTGGTTGAAGTATCTCCCGTTTGCGTATACCGCCGAAGAAATGACGCTCCGCAATCTCCGCGCGGGTATTCCGGCACTCGAAGCGGGCGCGATAGACAACCCGTTCACGGAATGGATCGGCGCGGATATTCGTTCTGACCCTTGGGGGTATCTCGCGCCGGGGTATCCCGAATTGGCGGCAGAAATGGCGTACCGCGATGCGTACCTCAGCCACCGCCGACAGGGGATTTACGGCGAAATGATGTTTTCAGCGGCAATTGCGGCAGCCTTCCATGTCCAAGACCCGCTCGAAGCGGTGCGAGTCGGCTTGACCGAAATTCCGGCAAACTGCTTGTTGGCTCAAGCCGTCGCATGGGCGCTCAACGAAGCGCCGCGCATCCAGTCGTATCGTCAAGCGCGTGAAGCGGTGGATCAGCGTTTTCCCGGCATGTCTACCGTCCACACGATCAACAACGCCTGCTTGACGATCTTCGGGCTGGCGATTGGCGGGTTGGATTTCACACGGGTGATCGGTGAAACCGTTGCAATGGGATTGGATAACGACTGCACAGCGGCAACTGCCGGAAGTATCGTCGGGGCGATCCTCGGTAAATCGGGCATTCCTGCGCACTGGTATCAACACTTCAACAACCGCATCTCCACCTACATGAATGGAGTGCCGGAATTGGCGCTCACCGATGTGATCGAACGATTCACTGAACAGGCGATGCGTGTGTACGCACATCACAGCAGATAAGGAAAACGAACGTGAATTCATTCGCCGTCAAAGACGGTCAATTCTGGATCGACGATCAGCCGCAAATGCTCCAAGCGGGCGAATTTCATTATTTCCGCACCCCCGCCGATCAATGGGCGCACCGCTTAGGACTGCTCAAAGATGCCGGATTCAACACGGTTGCCGCGTATATCCCTTGGCTGTGGCATCAGCCGCAAGTCGGCGTTTCGGATGTGAACGGGCATACCCACCCGATGCGCAACCTCGCCGGATTTCTCGATCTCGCCGCCGAGATGGGCTTCTGGATCATCGCCCGCCCCGGTCCGTATATCATGGCGGAGACGATCAACGAAGGCATTCCCCCTTGGGTGTTTGAGCAGTACCCGCAGGTGGCATTCGTCGGTCAAGACGAAAAGCCGCAGAATGTCGTCAGCTATCTGCATCCCGACTTTTTGAAATGCGTCGAAGGCTGGTATCAAGCCGTGTTTGAGGTGTTATCGCCCCGTCAGGTGACGCACGGCGGCAAGATCATCATGATCCAGCTTGATAACGAAATGGGCATGATTCAGTGGGTGCGAAACATCGTCGATATCAACCCGGATACGCTCACCCGCTTCGCCGCCTATCTGCGTGAGCAGCACGGCAGCCGTCTCAGCCAGCACTATCCCGCCGCCGACCTGAACGCGTTCTTGCGCGACCAGATCACCCACCCGAAACCGCTTTACGCCGTGCAGTTGATCGAGGACTACCGCCGTTTTTATCGCGGGTATCTACGCGAGTACATGCAATTTTTGTGGGATCGAGCGAAGGCGCACGGCATGGTTGTGCCGCCCGTCGTGAATATTCACGGGTTCGGCAACGGCGGCAAAACCTTCCCGATTGGGCTGTCGCAGTTGGTCGATGTGATGGCGATGGAAGGCATGGTCAGCGCGACCGATGTGTACCCGATCTTGATCGGTGAGGGGAATTTTCACCAGCTTGTGCTGGTCAACGAGATGACGAAGGCGCTGCATAATCCTGATCAAGCGCTGTTTTCGATTGAGTTTCAAGCGGGCGGGAATCAAGACTTCAGCGGGGCGCAGTCGTCGCTGTATGACCTGCACAGCCGCTTATGCGTCTCGTGTGGCATGCGGGCGATCAACCATTATTTGTTCATGGACGGCGAAAACGACCCGATCCTGAGTCCACAGAAGCGCCATAACTGGGGGCATCCCGTCCGCAAAGACGGCACACTGCGCCCGCATTATGCCCACTATCCCAAACTCTCGCGCGTGCTGAATACCTACGGCACGGATTTGATCCGCGCGCGCCCCAAAACGGTGACGACGATTGGCTTCATGATCGACGATTACATGACCGAAATCAACAACCCGGCGAGCCGCCCCGCCTCGGACATCCTCACGCACCAGCGCGATACGATCCTGTTTGACTTCATCGCGCGCGGGCTGGCGATCACACACCGCCCGTTTGATGCGGTTGAACTTTCTCGCGCCGCGCTTGATCCGGCGAAAACGCCGCTCCTGTGGGTGATGATCGAAACGCAGTGCGACGCCGATGTGCAGCAAAAACTCGCGGATTATGCGCGGGCGGGCGGTAAGCTGATCCTCATCGGGCGCATGTGCAGCCAAACGTTTGATCATCAGCCGTGTACGATTTTGCGCGATGCACTCGGTATTCAAAGCGTTCACAGTGATCCACCGTTTACGCAAACCATGCTTCGCATCTACAGCGACGACAGCATTCCCGCCTCGTTTGTCGAGACGTATGACGGCGATTTTGATCAAGTGTTTGCGGATCGGTCAGACGGGGCGGTTGCCGGGTTTATTACACGAGTGGGGAATGGTCAAGTGATGATACTCGGCGCGGCGTTCGCGGCGAACACGCTCGAAGACTTGAAAATCTTCGATGAAAT
>JAPKMU010000530.1 GCA_026645745.1 Anaerolineae bacterium
AAGTGCCGTTGTTGATCTGCAAATCGAGCGATGTGCTTTGTTCGTTGAGCTTCCAACCGACTTGACCTAGATCGCGCACCTCGCCGCGCTTGACCGTACTCACGTCTGCTTGAAGCAAGGGTTCACCCGCCTCGCTGACCTGAGCCTGTGCATGTGTCCAGTCTGCCGCGCTGTAATGCGAAACAAACACGTGCAC
This sequence comes from Anaerolineae bacterium, assembly GCA_026645745.1. Lineage (GTDB taxonomy): Bacteria > Chloroflexota > Anaerolineae > Aggregatilineales > Phototrophicaceae > Flexifilum. Next base: position 197 of record JAPKMU010000530.1, read on the forward strand.
GGTCGCGGTTTCGTCGCTCCAATACGCGAAACGATCCAACTGCGGAACGATGACATCTTCAGCGTTGATCTGCCCGAAACGATCGTGGAATACCTTTGTGCCTCTCGCAAAATCGAGGAGTCCGTTGCTTTCCCAGTAAATATCGCTCAGTTCGGTGATGACATAGCCTTGCAGGGACTTGAGCCGCCGCATCGTGTCGATTTCGTACTTGAGCGCCTTGAATTCATGCCACTGGGTCGCTTGTGCGAAGGCTTCGTAATCCTTCCAGATCGCGCGCAAGCCGAGCGCTTCAAATCGTTCGAGCAGTCCTGCCGCGCGCCCTGCTTCACCGTCCCAAGGTGACCACCAACCGCTTAATTCTGCCCAATCGGGCAAGCCGCCGCCGAACTGCTGAAGCGAGGGAACGCCCCAATTGCCGAACTCTGACACGATGAGCGGTTCGTGTCCGGTGCGCTGTGAATCGCCGTAGTTGGAGAAACTCCACAGGGGACGCGCCGCCAGTCCTTCGACAAACTGCTCGAAGCTGTCCGCTTGATCCGGGATGTTGGTATAGACGTGGAAATCGTCCAGATCGCTTTTCACATGAACGCTTAAGCCCCACGGTCCGGGACACGGTGAGTTATCCACGACAAGACGTGTTGGATCGAGCCGCTTGCACAGATCAACCATCTCGGTGATCCACGCCCGATCTGCCGCACTCAACAGCAGGGTTGTTCCCCAGTCCTCATTGATGATCGTCCAGATCATCAGTGAGGGATGGTTGAAATCGCGGGCGATCATCGCTTCCAGAATCGCACGTGCACGGGTTTTCACTGCGTCATCGAGCGCATAAGCGGACGGATGATTCGACTTTGCGCCGTAGAACGTGCGCCATGAGGGGATTTCTGACCAGATCAGCAAGCCGATCTCATCCGCCAGATCATAATAACGTGGATCAGGCGGCTTGATATGGCAGCGCAAACTGTTCAAGCCAAGCTGTTTCGCCTTGATGAACTGATCGCGGAGGAAGTCCTCCGACGGCACGGTGTAGATCGTGCCGGGGTATAAATCCTGATCGAGCGCGCATAACAAATAAAACGGCTCGCCGTTGAGGAGCAGCATACCGTCGCGGGTGCTGATTTCCCGGAAACCGAAACGCACCGACATCGAGTCGTCACCAAACTGTATGTCTGCGGTGTAAAGAGTAGGGGAGGAGGGTGTCCACAGTGACGGCTGATCGACGCGCACTGTAAGCACGACCTCCCTTTGGTTCGGCTTCACAATGGCTTCTGACAACGCCCCGTTGATATTGACGCGGATACTGCCCGCTTGCAGCGCTCCTGCCAACCGGACGCGTATTTTCGCTTCACCCGTGTGAATATCCGGCGTCACATGGACTTGATCGATGTAATGCGCGGAGACGGTCGTCAGCGTCACGTCCTGCCAGATGCCGCTGGCGTCGAGATACCATGTCTGCTTGCCGTGAGGGATAGTTTCCGCGTTGAAGGGCGGTTGAGTGCTGTCCGGTTGTTTTTCGATCCAGCGCGGAATCGTGATCTCCGTCTGGATCGTGTCGTATACGCGCACGGTGAGCAGGTTCTCACCCACATGCACATATTTCTTGATCGCAATTCGGAACGGCATGTAGCCGCCTTCGTGTTCGGTGACGCACTCGCCGTTCACAAACACCTGACACCAGTAATCAACCGCGCCGAAATCCAGCAGCACTTCACCGCTGATTTCTTCAACATGGAAGGTTTTTTGATACCAAATATAGCCGCTGTAGCGACGCAGTTCCGGGAACGCCGCTTGAATCGGCATCGGGACGGGGATCGTTCGGTCAGGCTGAAGTGTAGTTGTCGACAGCAGACCGGAAGGGTCAAGTTGGAACTGCCATTCCCCCGCCAATGAAGTTTGTTGACGCATACAGAATTATCCTTAAGAGAACGGCACGGTTGCTAATGAGTGGGGCGGGAGTTCAACGCGCCACTGTCCCGCACCGTCAGCGTTCACGTTGAGCGGCGATAAAGCGACCCGATCCGGTGCTTGCATGCTGTTCACAACACGCGGCGAATCGGCGGTGAGAAGCTGCGCACGGGTAGCCTGCTGTGTTCCGGCGACGTTCACCCGCACGGACGCGGCTTGATCATGATGGCGGTTCACGAACGAGACGGTGACGCTTGATCCGGTCGAAGATGCGTTGCCGGTGACAATGCTGGTTTCGCTCCCCGGCATGGCTTGGCTGTGTGTGACTTCGACGGGAAGTGCTGCCGCGCCGAGCCGCAAACCATCGTAGCAGCAGCGCCCTAAGTGTTCGGCAAAATGACCATAAAGGCGCGGTGAAATCGTCCCGATTCGGCGGTCAACTCGAATCGATAAACGGGTTTCGATCATTAAATTTTGCCTCCAATTAGGCGGTACAACCCTGCACCGTGTGGCGGTAAAGCTGCGCGCAGTGATCCGGCGAATGTGCCGAGATCAAGCCGTGCCCACAAATCACGAACCTGAACGTTCGAGTCAAGGTCAACGCTCACGGTAAATTCATGATCGCTGATGTTGAACAGTGCGAAATACTGTTCTTTTCCATCAACTGAATCGGCTGTCCAGACGATCCCGTCTCCCTGCCGGAACAGCTCGCGGTTGCGGCGGCTGTGCTGATTGACGGCTAAAACTTCCGGGTTG
>JAPKMU010000531.1 GCA_026645745.1 Anaerolineae bacterium
ATGTCGTTGATGTGTCGGTATCACGTTACAATGCGGGCGGCATCGGCACGGACGAGTATTTACTTGTGCCGATCACGCAAGAAGCCGTTATCACTGCCCTTGATGACACCCTGCTTACGCTGGCACTGCCCGCCGCTGCTGACGAACTGCTCGCACAAGCGCTGCGGGACGGAGACAGTATCTATATCACCGCGACGCCTACGCCCGACATGACCGGATCAACTCCAACCAGTACGGCTATGCCATAACCCCCCGTGCTTCGCTTTGCAGCCGATAACAACATGACTACACTTGAATGGTGTAGTTATGTTGATTCAGCGAGGAGCAAATACGATGGGAATGGATCAAAACAGCGGTGCCGCGAATAACAACCAGCGCAACGCGATCATCATTGTCGTGGTGCTGGTCGTCATCGTCGGAGTTTTCCTCTTGCTCAACCGCCCCGGCACGCCGGAAGAAGTCGTCGAAGGAACCAGCGTCGCAGATCGTGACGCGGGTGATAATCAAGCGGATGATGATACGTTTGCCTCCGAAGGCATTACGCTGGGCGATTTCGTCGCAGGCAGCGGGCTTGACCGCGACAGCTGCGTGATCAACGAAACTGGCTCGTTTGATCGGGAAGATTCGATTTATGTCGGGCTGCTGCGCAGTCAAATTCCGGCGAATACGCCCGTATTTGTCCGCCTGTATGCCAACGGTCAAGCCGTAGAAGACACGGATGAGATTTCATCACCAGAAGACTTTGACGGATGCTTGTGGTTTGAATTCTCCGCGAGTTCCCGTGCCGAAGTGCTGGAGAGCGGCGATTATGAAGCGGAAATCTTTGTGAATACCCGTCCCGCCGATACAGTCTCCTTCAGCGTGAATTAAGGGTGGTGAATGATGGATTTAGGGACGTTATGCCTGTTGGGATTCATCATTATCATCGGCTTGATTGTGCTGATGATGGTGATGCGGAACAGCGGAAGCCGATACCCAGATCGCGGGTATCGCCCCCACTACGATGATCCCGATGTGGAATCACGCGGCGGGTTCGGACGCGATCGCGGTGGATCAGACGATCAAGGTTTTCGCCCAGAATATGATGATCCTGATGTGGAATCGCGCGGCGGTTTTGGGCGGAATCAAGGTGGAAGCCGATCAGGTGGGTTCAGCGGTGGTTCGAGTTCCCCGAAAAACCCGTCGAGCGGATTCCGCAGCGGCTCAAAAGGCGGAGGAAGCACACCGAAGAGTTCTTCGGGCGGTTTCCGCAGCAGTCCAAGCAAAGGCAGTTCGAGCAGCGGCGGGAGTTCAAGCCCGCGCAATGACAGCCCGGATGTAAACTCGCGCGGTGGTTTCGGGCGCAATAAAAAGTAGAACGACAAAAACGTTAACGCAGAGGCGCTAAGTCGCAGAGAAACTTAGCGTGTGGAGACATCTTTGCGCCTTTGCGTTCATGTGTGTTTCTTGATACACTTGTTCTATGAACAAGCATCCACTTCCAATTGACCGCCTCACATTCCGCCGCTTTCTGCTCGGCAAACAGGGGTTGTATCCCGGTCGCCGCTGGCAGGGCAAACAGGGCGCATCCGACGCGGTGCGCGCCGTCGAAGCCGTGCAGATCGATCCGCTGCACATCACCGCCCGCAGTCATGATCTCGCGCTGTTCAGCCGCGTGCTGGATTACGAAGCCCGCCACTTGGACGAACTCGCGCACGCGGATCGTCAAGCCTTCGATTACGGCTCACTCCTTTTTTATTACCCGATTCAGGACTTCCCTTATTTCCGCGCGATCATGCGCCGCTTTGCGAACGAAGGCGGCTATGCTGATCTCGCCCGCACCAAGCCCGACTTGATCGCGGAGGTTCGCGCCCGCTTGAAAGAGAGCGGCGCACTCGGCAACCGCCATTTTGAAAGTGAGCGCGTGGACAGCTACCGCGCCAGCAAAGAAACTGGATTAGCGCTGCGCTATTTGTGGCTCACAGGCGAGATCATCACGCACAGCCGCCGCCGCTTTGAGCGCGCGTTTGCCTTCCGCGAAGGCTTGATCCCCGAAGAATACACATGGGAAGCGACCGACGCACAAGCGCTCGATCACTTCACCCGTAAGTCGCTGCGGTTTTTGGGGATCGCGCCGCGCACGCTGTGGGGCAACCATCTTTACAGTCTGTATCACGCGCGTCACCCGCACTTTGATGCGGCGATCAACGGTTTGATCGAAGCAGGCGATGTGATTCCGGTCAAAATCGAAGGGCGCAAAGAGACGCGCTATATGTCCGCCGCTGATCTCCCTCTGTTGGAGACGGTCGCCGCTGGCAAGCTCCCCGCCGCGTGGACTCCGCTCGATGTGACGAATGATCAAGAGGTGCTGTTCCTCGCGCCGCTGGAGATCGTGACGGCGCGCAGCCGCGCGATGGATGTCTTCGGCTTCGATTACAAATGGGAAGTCTACGTCCCCGCCGAAAAACGCCGCTGGGGGTATTACTGCCTGCCAATCCTATACGGGGATCGGCTCGTCGGGCGGTTTGATCCCAAAATGGAGCGCAAATCAAATACGCTGCATATCAACGCCTTCCACCTTGAGGACGACTTCACACCCGATGAGGCGTTCGCGGACGCTTTGGGGCGCGGGCTGGCGCGGTTTGTGCGCTTCAACGGCGCGGCACATCTGGTTGATCATGCGATTCAGCCCGCATGGTTAAAAGCGCGTCTCGCCCAGCATGTGACGTTCGAGGGGTAAAACTCCTCACCCCGTCGCACCTTCGGTGCGCCACCCCTCTCCATCGCAAGCGATAGAGAGGGGGTCGGGGGCTTGTCCGATATTCAAAACCAACCTCTCCCCCACTCGCTGCGCTCGTC
>JAPKMU010000532.1 GCA_026645745.1 Anaerolineae bacterium
GAACGCCTCATCCGGGTGTCTGAAGCGGGCAACCATGCCCCAGATAAAGCCGTAAATAACGTCTTCAGGGTTCGGGGTGTTGTGATAGACCCAGTAGTGATTGGGTCCCTTTTCTTCGACGAAATAACCTTCTTCTTCGGGAATATTCCGTAAATTCATGTGATGCACCGCGTTCAGGATGTGGAGCGCCTGCGGAATGCTGGTGATCTCTGGCGGCATGAGGGCTTTTTCGACCGCTTTACGACCAAACGCGACCAACGCTGACTGCGAACTGGGCAGCTCACTCAATTCTTTCAGCGTATCCATGCATGCTTGATGAGGATACCATTTTTCGGGGTCGATAGTTTCCAGTCCGTGTTTCGGCAAAAGCGGCAAAATCATGTCCGCTTCCAAGTTTTCGACGAATGACAGGACATAATGTCCAGCGATGAGCGCTTCTGGCGTTCCAGCGACGTAGGGCTTTGCGACATATCCCGCCATATAACACCTCCAAGAGTGGCATTAGTGGACTATTCTGATACTAAAGTCAATTCTGGTGGTGATTCATAAAGATCGTAAATGAGTTTTCAGCGAAACGACAACTAGCACCCTACATGGTGAACCAATGTCATATAATTGAAACAGAACTTCGTGGAGAAGGAAGGTACGCCATGAGCGATACGGCGCAGTTTACCCCGCTTGAGTTCCCTCGCTTAGAACCGGAGGAACAGATCGCGCGGTCACGCGTGTTTTGCGAAGAAATGAAACACCGCCGCACGGTGCGGTCTTTTTCGCGCGATCCCGTGCCGTTTGAGTTGATCGAAAACGCCATCAAGACGGCGGCGAGCGCACCGAGCGGCGCAAACCAGCAGCCTTGGACGTTCGTCATTGTTGGCAGCGCGGATATTAAGCGCCAAATCCGCGAAGCCGCCGAAGCGGAAGAACGCGAAAATTACGCCAACCGGATGACACCTGAATGGCTCGGCGCGGTTGCGCCGTTGGGAACAGATTGGCACAAGCCGCACTTGCAAGATGCGCCGTATCTGATCGTGGTATTTATGCAGCCATACGGATTGCGCGAGGATGGCGAGAAGATCAAGCACTATTACGCGACCGAATCTGTCGGGATCGCGGTGGGGATGCTGCTGGCGGCGCTGCATCACTGTGGTTTGGCGACACTTACACATACACCGAATCCGATGAGCTTTTTAAGTGAAATCCTTAAGCGCCCACAGAATGAACGCGCGTATGTGGTGATTCCCGTCGGCTACCCTGCGCCAGATGCGCAAGTGCCGAACATCAAGAAGAAGCCGCTCGAACAGGTGATGGTAACGTTTCTTGACCCATGACCGATTTGCAGACTGACATCGAGCAGGTACGCACCGCGATTGCCGAACGCGAAGCGGCGAACGCTAAACTTCGTGCCGTAGTCGCGGAACTGGAGCGCGACCTAGAAGAATTTCAGAAGCGCTATGACAAGGTGATCACGCCGATGAAAATGCGAATCGACGTGATCCGCGCGGCGATTGATGATTTGCGCCGCCAGAAGTACGGCGCGATTTATGATCCGGATTGGTCGCAGATTGCGCCGGGTTACGTTTCGGTTGAGGAGCAGTACCGCCGCGCATGGACGAAACCGGATTCCGTGCCAAACGGCGAATTTCGCGCCGAACCGCCAACGGGTGATGAGCCAGAAGGTGAGAAGATCAAACGGTTGTATCATGAGCTTGCCCGCCGGTTTCACCCTGATCTCGCGGTGGATGCAGCAGAGCGCGAACGCCGAACGCAGATCATGAGTCAGATCAACGCGGCATATACCGCCCGCGATCTATCTGCGCTCGAAGTGCTTACCGAACACGCCGCCGAATCCGCCGATCAACCGCTGCTGGCGCTGACACTGCGCGGCTTGCGTGAGTCGCTGATCGCGCTGATCCAGCAGGGTGATCTGCTTAAACGGGAACACGACGAAATGCTGTACGGCGCGATGATGAAGCTCAAAATCGAGGATAAACTCGTCCGCCTGAAAGGACGCGATCTCCTGCGGGAGATACGAGCGGAAATGGAAAGCGAGTATGACGCGCTGTTGAAAGAACTCGATCAACTGCGCGCCTCATAAGCCGTTACACTATCGACTGCGCGCATTAATCGCTAACGGGAAAGGGATCGTGATGGAAAATCGGTTGAAGGTGATCGGAACTTGGGGCGGGCTGATCGGCGCAGTTGTGCTGACGTTCGGCTTGCTGATTACCGCGTTCGCGTTTGTCGGCTTACAAGGACAGTCATATTCACCGTTCAATCATTTCGTCTCTGAACTTGGTCATACTGCCGCCTCTGAGTTATGGGGGTTATTCAGCGCGGCACTGGTGATCGGCGGCACTGGTTTTGGGCTGTTGATGGTCGGTGTCGGACTCCGGTACGAAGGCGTATGGCGCTGGATTTTCTTGATCGGCGGTTTGATCGTCGGAATTTCGGGTGCGTTGGTCGGTGTTTTCCCGATGAATACTCAGTCGGGTGCGCACAGCATTACGGCGCTCATCTTCTTCCTGTTTTCGATGATTCTGGTTGCTTTGTTCAGCGGATATATCGGTTTCGGCGCTCAAACCGTTTATCCGCGCTGGCTGGCGATCATTGGGCTGCCGATGGTTGTTTCGGCGCTGATCTTCTTGGTCACGCTGACGGTACGATTGGCAGAAAACCCGGACGCGCTCATTGTTGTGGTGGATCGCCCGGATTTTGACATTCTGACGACTTCGGAATGGGGCGTGATCATATTCCTGAGCGTGTGGGTGATCGTGTTGGCGATCCATGATTTGACGCGGCGCGGCGCACAAACCGCTCACG
>JAPKMU010000533.1 GCA_026645745.1 Anaerolineae bacterium
GAGGAGCGGCGAAATTCCGGGCGCTTCTTGGTAGGGGCGCTCGTAGGTGGAGGTTCCGGTGTATGCGCCGGTGTCACGATCATACGAAGGGCGTTCTTCAACGATCTGCTCGCGCACGCCCATCGCAGCAACCCAACGCGACTCGGCTCGACCACGCTGATTGGCGCTGTCGCTGATGACTTCCTGAAACGTGCGTGTGCCACGCTGCTTGCGTGCAAACCGTTTGCCACCGCCCCAGTTGTAGCGCTCGCGGACACGCGGATTGAGGGCGTATTCGAGATTGAAGATCGACGATGAACGCCCATTGAAGGGCGTGCCGGTCATTGCCAGCACCTTCTTCGCCATCCCCGCCATACGGGCGAAGGATTCGCCGTTCCCCGTGTCCGAGTGTTGCGCCTCGTGAACCTCGTCCCAGATCAAGAGATAGACGCGATCTGGGTACATACGCTTGAGGTATTCATCAAGACGGTAGCGCGGGTTTTTGGTTGCGTACTTCTCGCCGGGCTTGGGCTGTGACCCGCGATCCCGGCTTTCGCGCCAGAGCGGTGCATAGCAGACTGCACATGACCGCTTGCCGCCTTCCAGCCACGACAGCGACGCGGGCGCGCTCACCCCCTTCTTCTCCTGCATGACGGTGTTTCCGCAGTGCGGACATTTCGGCACACGCTCACGCCGGATACGCTGGTGGGGCAGATAGCCATCCGGGACGGGCGCGCCGTACCGCCACAGAGCGACTGCTTCCGTCCGCCAGACGACTGAAGGTTCCCATGCGCAGCCGAGCTTGGTCAGATCGCGCTTGATCAGCCCGATCTTCGGCACATGTGCGGGCAGGGTTTCCGCTCGCTGGAGAAATGACTTGACCGCTTCGTGGCGATCCAGTCGTTCGATGACAGCTTTCGGCGCGATGCTCACCAGTTCCCGTTTCCACTTGTCGATCAGGTGCGGCGGCGCGACGATGAGAACCACCTGATCCGGGTGCATGTCGTTCGCCATTGCCTTCACAATGCCTGACGCGATGCTAACGGCGGCTGATCCGCCCATCAGCGTTTTCCCCGTACCCATCGAACCAATGAGCAGGATGCTGTTGCGCGATTGAAACCCACGCGCAATTGCGCCAACCACATGCTTCTGCGCGGTGTACATCGGGTACTTGCCCTTGAGCCGGACGCGATCCAACCAGTGCCCGATCCCAGCAAAGTCAAAGCCGTACATCGGCTTGAACTTCGCATTCAAATACCCGGCTAACGCCCGCTTATTGGCGGTGATGAAACCGAGCAGCGCTTCATCGCCTTCCATCTCGACCGTCGTCCCATCTCCGCTCAGGAGCGAGAGTGTGGTCGAGGGCTTCAGGCGGATGGTCGTTTTCTTCACCTGGCGTTCCGGGTCGTTCGGATCGGCTTCGACCTCAACACGGGCAATCTGCTCGACATGGCGCGTTTTGCCGCGCAGCGCCACGCGCCCGTACTCGGTCGTCTCGATGACCGCGCCATCGGCTACACCTGCCGCCAGCACCAATGCGAGGTGTCCCGGACGCGGCGCGACGACCGGTTCGATTTCCGCAATCGGCGGCGGCACATCGAGCAGCGCTTGAAAACCGCCCGTCTTCCACGCGCCCTGCTCCTCGATCAGCTTCAGCCCTGCCACCTCGTCGAGCATATCCGGCGCGAACACAAACCGCTGAATAGGACGCGGGGCGGGCAGACGGTAGAGCGGTTCTGCCTGGACGGTGAGCGGTTGCGGGTGGTCGCGGTCACGGATAATCTGCTCATACAGCGCAGCGGGATCAAGCGGCACACCTTTGATCGCGGCAACGACCATTTGGTCGTACTCACCGAGATGTTTCCCCGGCAGCGCCCACACCTCAACGAGGCTGCTGTGTTTAGCGAGAAATGCCGCCGCTTCGCTCGTGATGTGCTGGCGGTAGATGCACCACAACACCAGCCCGCCGTCCTGCACCCACTTCCACGCATGGCGCAGATACCGGAACTCGACCCGCTTGCTGCCGGACGCACCTGCATCATGGTCATAGGGTGGGTTGAGCCATGCCGCACCGAAGGCGTTGTTAGAGGCGACCAAGCGCTCCACGTCACAGCGTACCGCCTGCGTCGCGCCGAAACGGGCAATGCACGCTGCCGCACGATCCCCATCCAGTTCGTTGGCATACGGCGTGACGTTCCAGGCTTTCGCCGCCGCTTCGAGGAACGCACCTTCACCCGCGAACGGATCAAGCAGCCGCACGGCATGGGTCGCAGGCGCAACGAGCGACACGAGGGCTTCATAATGCTTGAGGTCGATAGGCAGGTAGCCCATGACCATTTTCGACTCGGCACGCGCCATGAGCCTACTCCTGAAATACAAAAAGCCCCCGTTTGAGCGGGGGCAGCGAGCGTTGATTGGATTGTGAAGCGGTCGCCGCGATTTACGGCAGCAGTTCGAAGTAGTCGGTGTGAGCGGGGCGGATGATCATGAAGTCACGACGATCAAACGTGCAGATGCGGGTAATATCGAGCCGTTCCGCCAGCGCGGTGAGGCAGCAGTCCACGAAATCGAGCGGCACATCCCGATAGGTACTGAGAATTTCAACGGCGCGGGTATAGTCGCTCGTCGTCAACGAGAGAAACGGCGTCGACTGTGTGAGCAGCTGGCGAGCATATTCGACCGCTGCTGGTGTGCCGCCCAAACGCTGCAGGTTGTACATCGCTTCGACTAGTACGACATCGGGTATGAGCAGTCGATCTGCTGTCGCCGCAGCGTACGTTTTCGCCTTCGTGTGGTTGCGGTCGCGCGGATAGCCGATGGCGACGAGG
>JAPKMU010000534.1 GCA_026645745.1 Anaerolineae bacterium
GAAAGCGCTGAAGGCGGTGCTGCGCGGTTTGCTCGATCATCCACCGACGCTCAATGTGAGCGGGCGTGACCTGTCGATTGTGTTGATCGTCGGAGTCAACGGATCGGGCAAGACGACGACGATTGGCAAACTTGCGCACCGCTTGACATTGGCAGGACGCAAGGTCATGATGGCTGCGGGCGATACATTCCGCGCGGCGGCGATTGATCAGCTTCAAAAATGGGGTGAGCGGGTAAACGTCCCGGTAGTCGCCAATAAACCCGGGTCGGATGCGGCAGCAGTCGTATTCGACGCGGCAGCAGCGGCGCGGGCGCGTGGGATGAATGTGCTGTTGGTCGATACAGCGGGACGGCTGCACACAAATCACAACCTGATGGAAGAACTCGCCAAGATCAAGAACGTGTCGCAGAAAGTGGTTTCGGATGCGCCGCATGAAGTACTTCTCGTGCTGGATGGTACGACAGGACAAAATGCGCTCGAACAAGCGCGCAAGTTCCGCGAAATCGTCGATGTGACAGGGATCATTGTCACCAAGTTGGACAGCAGTGCGAAGGGCGGAATGGTCTTTGCAATATACAATGACCTGAAACTGCCAATCCATTACATCGGGTTAGGCGAAGGCATCAATGATCTGGTGTTCTTCAACCCCGATTTTTTCGTTGACAGCTTGTTTGACGAGAATTAAACCACAGAATGGATAACCTGAACGCAGCCGCCGCGCTGCAAGAAATGAAAGACCGCATCAGTGCGCTGAGTGATCGCATCGATCTCGACGGAAAAAAGCGTCAGCTTGAGGCGATGGAAGCTCAAACAAATGCCGCCGATTTCTGGGGCAACCCGAAAACCGCACAGCAAACGATGCAGCAGATCGCCAAACTCAAAGCGCAGATCGATGCGTGGGACGCGCTGCGCGCACGCATCGACGATGCAATAGAACTAGCGGCATTCAATGAGGAAAGTCTCGCCGAGGAGATCGATCACGAAGTAACCCTACTGCGCGATCAAGTCGAGCATATGTCACTGCAAGCAACCCTCTCTGGTCCCTACGACAGCGAAGACGCGATTTTGGCGATCCACGCGGGTGCAGGCGGGACGGACTCGCAGGACTGGGCGAAAATGCTCGAACGGATGTATATCCGTTGGGCAGAACAGGGCGGCTACAAAGTCGAATTGATCGAAGAAATGGACGGCGAAGAAGCCGGGATCAAGAGCGCGACACTGAGTATTCGCGGCGCATACGCCTATGGCTACTTGCAGAGCGAACAGGGTGTCCATCGTCTGGTACGTTTGTCCCCGTTTGATGCTGCTAACCGCCGCCATACATCGTTCACGAAAGTCGAATTATGGCCCGATATTCAAGGCGACATCAACATTGAAGTGAGCGAAAAAGATATCCGCGTCGAGACCTACCGCGCCAGCGGTGCGGGCGGTCAAAACGTGCAGAAGAACGATACCGCGATCCGAATCATTCATATTCCGACCGGTGTTGTGGTACAGTGTCAGAATGAGCGCAGCCAGACGCAGAACCGCGAACGCGCGATGCAAATTTTGAAGGCGCGCCTGTTTGAAATGGAACGCAAGAAGCGCGAAGAACAACTCGCACAGCTAAAAGGCGGTACGGTCAGCGCGGAATGGGGCAATCAAATTCGCTCATACGTACTGCATCCGTACCATATGGTGAATGACCACCGCACAGGGTTAAAACTGGGAAATACCGATGCGGTGTTGAACGGTGATATCATGCCGTTCATGGAGGCTTACTTGCACGCGAAGATCACCAACAGCCTGAGCCTTGAACCGGAAGAACAAGGCGAATTGGAAGCGTGATCGCTCACCCAAACAGGGAGTACGCGCCGGATGAAGTATCTTAACTTCGCCGTTGAGTTGGCGGCGCTGCCAGATGGTCGCTATCGGATTACGCTCACTTCCCCAGTTGGGGAAGCAACGGCTGACGTCAGCAGTCCGTTTACGGATGCGGAAATTGCCGAGACGCTGGCAATACTGGGGCGTGAAAAAATGGGCGTTACCCGCGAGCAAATCGCGGCTACCGCCCGGCAGTTTGGCGATAAGCTGTTTAACTTCCTGTTTCGCGCAACGCCTGAAATCAACAATGCGTATTTCGCCAGTCTTGCCCGCGCGGGCAGTGATGGGCTGCGCATCCGGCTGTCGGTTGACCGTGCCGGAGTGCTGAGTCATCTCCCTTGGGAACTGCTGCGCGACCCAAACCGCGAATTTTTGACGCTTTCGCGCTCAACGCCGGTGGTGCGCTACACACAGCAGTTGAGCATCCGACCACCCGTTGCCATAACGCAGCCGCTCCGCGTGCTGGTGATGATCTCCTCTCCGAAGGATTTCGCGCCGCTCGACGTAGAAGGCGAATGGAAACGCCTCCAAGAATCAACAGCGGAATTAGTTCAGAAGGGCATGATTCAGCTTGAGCGCATGGACGATGCGACACTGATCGGGCTTCAGCGGCGTTTGCGCACAGGCGATTATCACATCTTCCATTTCATCGGTCACAGCGACTTTGACGCCGCAAATAATCAAGGCGTGCTCGTCTTTGAAAGCATGACCGATTCGAATAAAGGTCAGGTGATCAGCGGCGGCGCATTAGCGCGCGAATTGGGCGAAGAAAGCTCGATTCGGCTGGTGATCCTGAACTCGTGCCGCAGCGCCCGCCGGGTTGAACAAGATGTGTTCGCGGGGATTGCCAGCAGTCTCGTCGCACGCGGAATTCCAGCAGTCGCAGCGATGCAGTTTGAGATCGGCGACCGTGC
>JAPKMU010000535.1 GCA_026645745.1 Anaerolineae bacterium
CTGTGCCGTCATTCGGCGTGGAGTCGGAGTCGGGTGTGCTGCTGGCGGTGATCTCGGCATGATTCGCTGCGACTGCGCCATCCGCACCCGCTGATGTGGTGATCGTGATCGTGTAGACCGGAACACCGACGCCGCCCACCGGGACATTCGCAAAATTGCAGGTGACAAGCTGACCGGCAACGCCGCACGCGGGAATTGGCGTCACACCTATGATCGTCAAGCCCACCGGGACGTTATCCGTTATCGTCACGTTTAGGGCGGGATCAAATCCGTCGTTATACACGTTGATCGTGTACGTGACCGTATCGCCGGGGGCAAGTTGAACTTCCGCGCCCGCAGTCGTGACCGCCGCGCTTGACGTCACCGTCTTGGTGAGCGACAGGTCAGAAATTGGCGGCGGGGCTATGATGTGCAGCACACTCGGATCATGGTCGCTGGTTTGATCCGCGAATTCCGCGTTGATGTGAACCGCGTCATACGCCGGGTTGAACGCCGCCGAGATGTGTTCGCTGAACACAATTTGATCGAGCGTCTGCGAATTGCCTTCGAACACGTAGCCGTAACGTTCGGCGGCTGTGCCGACCAACACTTCCGACGCGGTGTACATCATCGTCGGGCTTGCGCCTTCGAGCAAGTTGACCGGATTGGAGAACCAGAAGTCGTTCAGGTCACCCGCGACGATGACGTTGACGTTCGCATCGCATGCATATAGGCTGCTCACGAAACTGCGGACGATCTGCGCCTGCTGCATGCGCTGAACTTCGCTGCTCAAAACCGGGGGCTGCGGCGAGCCAAACAGTGCACCATCGCCGCCCTTCGAGTTCCAGTGATTATTGATGATGAAGAACGGATTCCCATTGATGAAGAAGTGTGCCACCAACGGCTTACGGCTGGCGCTGAACGCCGAGTTCGTCGGGTCGATGCGCCCATACGCATAGTTGAGCGAGGGCACGCCGCTCGTGCAGACGACACTGGTCGAATCGGTCGATCCACCTGCTGCGCCGCTTGCCAGCGCAATTCCGCGTTCCGGGCGGTACAGAATGCCGACGCGGATATTGCCGCCGGGTGCGCCGCCGTCTGCATCATCGACTGGGTTAACCTGAATATAGCTGTACGCTGGTCCGCCTGCCGTTTGGATCGCCGTGATCAACGTGCTGAATGTCGTTGCGGCATCGACGGTGCTGCTGTTCGTTTCGCCGTCGTTATCCTGTGCTTCTTGGATCAGCAGAATATCCGGCGACAGCAGATTATTGACGATGCGATCCGCATGTTCATCGAATGTTGAGTCGCCCGGATCGAGATTTTCGACGTTGTACGTGGCGATGGTGTATTCAGAGCCTATGCCCACGAACGGCGTCATCTCGCGCGCGACCGCGCCGGAGGTGTCAGCGGCGGGGGCAGCCTGCTGGAGTACCATTTCGAAGTTGTTGAAGCTGTAATGGAAATTGCCATACGCCGCGCCGGTGAAAACCGTGCCGACGTTGATGAGCGGCAGATCGGTCAAGCCTAGC
The DNA here is from genome assembly GCA_026645745.1 of Anaerolineae bacterium. Taxonomy (GTDB): domain Bacteria; phylum Chloroflexota; class Anaerolineae; order Aggregatilineales; family Phototrophicaceae; genus Flexifilum. Next base: position 1,512 of record JAPKMU010000535.1, read on the forward strand.
GCCAGCAGTGCATGATTATCGAACTGGACGCGCTCCGGATTGTAATCGTTCGCCTGAACGGTCACGCCGCCGCGTGTATTGCCGTTCGTCGCCCAAGAGCCATTATTCGGGACGACCCAAATTTCGCGGGTGCTGCCGAACAGCGCTGTCGGACCGGTCACCCGCCCGTTGACCACACAAACGCGCATCGCTTCGAGCGATTCGTAGAAGTCGATTCCGTCCGTCGTCGGGTCATAGCTCGCAAGGCTGTCGTCGTCGATGACTTCAGTTGGCGCGAGACGCATGCTCGTGCCGCATGTGCCGCTGTTCCCGATTTCAACTGCGCCGGGGAGCGGGTTGCCGCTCGACACGAGCGTGACAGTGGGGTTCGTGATTTCCGTAAGGTTCAAGCCGCCGGAGAAGCCGAATTCGCTGACCGTGCCGGATACCTGAACGCGATCCCCGACATCAACGAGTGTCAGCGCATTCACGGCATCTGTGAACACGAAGACCGCATCGGACGTGGCGATATTGCCGTCGCCCGTTTCATCTTGAAGGAAGAATCCGGTGCTGTTGTAGTATCCTGTGACGATACCCGCAACATTCGTGACCGTTTGACCGACTAAGGGGGAAGCATGACCCGCACCCTGAATTTCGGGAATCGTCACCACAGCCGCAACGGTAATCGTGGTATTGCAGTCTGCGGTCTGCGGCGTACCGTCATTGTTGCTGAACGTGATCGTGATCGGGTAGACCCCCACGCCGACGCTCCCGGCAACATTCACCACACCGGTGAGTGTTCCACCCACAGCACCCGCCGGAACAACACTGTCCAACGTGATGCCTGACACCGCGCCGCCGGTGATCAATGCTGATGTGACCGTACCATCAGCGTCAGATGCGCTTACGTTGAAACTGCCGCCTGCTCCCTCGCTAAAGCTCTGCGATACCGGGCATGTAGGCACAACGGGTTGATTGACCGAGCCGCCGCCGGGTGTAAGCGAGAAGTCGTCAATCGCCGTTCCGTCGTCTGCGCCGCTGGCATTCAAGTCCGTCCAGCGAACCCAGAATGTCGCGCCGTTGGCGATATTTAGTCCGGTGATCGTGCTGCTGATATTCGTAAAAGCGACGTTTCCGTTCACCGCGCCGGTAGCCGTACCGGAAGTCTCGGAATAATCGAGTAGATCGAAGTCTGTCCACGTCCCGTTGTTAAGCGAGGTCGCATTCGTACTGTACTGGAAGTCGAGGCGATCGGTGCGGCTAACCGTGCCATAGCGC
>JAPKMU010000536.1 GCA_026645745.1 Anaerolineae bacterium
GACTTGTTCGCCCTCGGTGGTGATCACCTGCTCACCGAGCAGGATCGATGGGGCATCAGCGCGCGAAACATCCTGCACCTGTACACGAATGACTGATCCAGCGGGCAGTGCCATACGCACGAAATACGTCACTGTGCCCGTGACTTGAGGCTGCGCCGCGAACGTCAGCGATCCGCTGTCGGCGGGCAGTTCGATCAAGAGTTTGCCGTCGTCGGTGAACGAATACACGGCGGCTTGTCTCAGGTAGCTTGTGAAATCACTGCCAAGCGATTCTTCCGGGCACGCGACCAAGGTGGACGGTCCAAGTGTGATTGTCAGCGTGCTGTCTTCGGCGGTGTACCTGCCAAGCACGGTATTGCAGTCCGCCTTGATGTGGAGCGCGCCCTCGTCGCCAAACGTCAGGGTGTAGTTCGGCTCGGTCACATCAAATGCTTCAGCGCCGCTGGCGAAGTGCTCCCACTGCCAAGTGACGCCAGTCAGAGTTGGGGCGGCAGGTTCAGGGGTAGTTTCTTGTGCCATCACGGTTCCTACAGCGAACAAAGCGAGAATCAACACAGTCACGGTGAAAAGGTGACGCTGCATCGAGGTTGTCCTTTCAATGGGTTATGGGCACTTGACGTTTATTTCTCGTCAAGCCGTTGATTGTAGACGACCACCATCAATAATTTGTTCCCGTTCGTGCTCACGGCGTTAGCCCTTTGGCGATAGCCTCGGCGGTGCGGAATTCTTCGGCGGCAGCCTTGAGATCGTCCAATTCGATGTAAGTATTCCCGCGCCAGATGTGCGCCGCTTCGCGCAAACTCGACTGATCCGCAAATGAGAGTGCGGTCGTAAAATCCGCCAGCGCATCAGCATAGCGCCTGAGAACAAAATAGGCGTGACCCCGTTTCAAAAAGAGTTGATACTGCTCTGCATCCGGCTTATCTGATGTATCGGCAATCGCGTAGGTGTAATCGAAAACTGCGCCGTCAAAGTCACGCATTCGTTCGCGTAGATGCGCCCGCCACGCGTGAAGCTCATCGCAGCCTTGATCGATCAACCAGTTCGCATCGCTGAGCGCTTCCGCAAACCGCCCAAGCTGACCATAACACACACTGCGCCAGCGCCGAGCCGTGATTTTGTCCTCATGACTCAGCATCCCTTCAATAAGAAGACTAAACTGCTCGACTGCCTGCGCATGATCATCCGCGCGTGCCATTTCGATTGCCACGTCCAATTGAGACGATCCCATAGAGTGGGACTCCTCGGTACACTTGACCCAATCCGCGAAACCATATTGTGTGTCGATGGATTCCTGCGTCTTTACGATTTTAACGCATTCACGTGCGGGGTAGCTATTTTTGCCCCTTCTCATGCGCTCCCGTGCTTGAGAGAATCCTCTCGTTGTCCACTTTAGAGGAAATGTGCATGACCAAGTTTTTCCGCGTATCGCTGCTGATCCTTGTCGCCCTCATGCTCGTGAGCGGAGGTGTTTCAGCGCAAGAATCACGACAGGTATACGCCTTCTACTTCGGTTGGTGGCTTGGTGACTCGTGGAATGATCCCGCGCTGCCTGACCGTCCTGCTTCGCCTTACGATCAGCGTGATCCGAACGTCATCGCCAGCCACATCGATCAAGCGCGGGGCGCTGGAATCGATGCCTTCATCATGTCGTATTACGGACCCGCCGATAACAATCTGACCGCGCAAACCTTCAACACGCTGTTGGATCAATCCTCAGCGCGGGGCTTCCACGCCGGTGCAGCCGTCGATCTTGGCGGTGCGTACAATGCCACCACCGACGCTGTGACCCAAACCCTGAGCTATTTGATCAACGACCGTGCCGCGCATCCCGGTTATCTGCGTTTTAACGGCATGCCCGTGATCTACTTCTGGAATCAGGCGCGTTTCAGCGTCAGCCAATGGGCAGCGATCCGCCAGCAGGTTGATCCGAATCACAACACGATCTGGGTGGCGGAAGGCACGAACACGAATTTCTTGAGCGTGTTTGACGGCTTATACCTGTTCAATGTGGCGTGGTCAGGCAATCCCGCTTCAACGGCGGCGACTTGGCTTCAGCGCACCGTGCAAGCAGGCGGCTGGTTCTACACGCCGACGGTGCATCCCGGTTGGGATGAAAGCGCCATCGCCGCGCGCGAAGGACGCAGCAACCCGACCGATCCGCAAAGCCGCAACGGAGGCGGATTCCTCACCCAGAGTTGGAACGGCGCGGCATCGAGCGGCGCAAGCATCATCTTGATCGTGAGCTGGAACGAGTATTACGAAAGCTCGCACATCGAGCCGAGCCAGAATCACGGCACGACCGCGTTGGATACCCTCCGCCCGCTGATCAGCGCGTGGAAAGGCGGCGCACCTATCGCCGCACCCGCAGCGCCCGCTGCATCAGGGGCAGCCGCCGGAGTACCGACGGGGCAAACTTTCACGCTTGGGTTTATCGCTAACTTCCGCGCCGCACCGAACACCAGCGCGGGCGTGATCGACTTGATCCCGTTTCAGACCGTCGTCGATATTGTTGGGCGGAATGCCGATGCGAGTTGGCTGCAAGTCAACTTTAACGGCTCAAGCGGGTGGGTATCCGCTTCGTTGGGAACGCCCAGCGGTGATGTAAACGCCCTCCCCGTGACGGGGTAAGATGTGGTTGTGTTTCTTCCCCTCTCTAATCTTTGGTTGGAGAGGGGTTCAGGGAATAGTATCTTGCTGCAGCCTAACGCTCTTCACTTATTATCCGGATGACCGCGTTTTCACGATCCGGTCGGCTTACGGCACG
>JAPKMU010000537.1 GCA_026645745.1 Anaerolineae bacterium
GAGGGACGGCTTGCGAAGCAAGCAGGGTGAGGGGTCATAAGGCGAATATTCAAACGGCTTCTACGACTTCACCCCATTGCGGTAGCGGTTGGCGATAAAATCGACGCTCGGATACCCAACCGCTTCCAAGTCCGCAATTGCCGCCTCGACATCATACGGAATCGCGCGCAGATCAACCTGCACGTCGTTGGCTTCAAACGTGAAAATGCCATACTGCGCGTACCCCGGTTGATTGAACGACATACCGACGCTGCCGACGTTGATCGCGCGCCAACCGCCCGGCAGCATCCGATCCATCTGCACATGGATATGCGCGCCGATCCCTAAGCGCCCTTCACGGTCGAGCAGCGCATCGGCGGCTTCTTCGTCGGGGGTGTTCGGCATGAGGTGCATCCCTTCATCGTCCCCCGGCGTACCGTGATACCCGATCACGTAGCCGTACCCCGGCGCATGCAGATCGCATTCGCCGCTGAGTTTCTTCAAAACCTCATAATCGGCGTACTCAAGCTGATTCAAGCTCCATACAAGCGCGGCATTGTTCGTCGCAGAATTCTTGCGCATTTTATCGAGCGCTTCTTGATCATCGGCGGGCTTGCTCTGCGGGCGTGCCCCGGTGACGAGATAGCGATCCGTGTTGCCGCGCACAAAGCGCACCGTGTGTTTTTTGCCGTTTGCTTCGGCTGCATCCGCCAATCCTTTGACCCGCCGGATGCACTCGACCGGACGCGCCCCAAACGCCGCCACATCCCCCAACATCCACAGGTGATCCCACCCGCCGCTGTCCGCCAAATCCGCTAGAACCGTCTCAAGCGCGATCAAATTGCCGTGAATATCCGCGATCACCGCAAGGCGCATACCATAACTCCTGTCTGCCGTGTGCTGAATGCGAAGATAACACGTCGCACGAGAGTTTGCGAAGCGGTGGTCAGCGCCGCCGCAAAAATCGCGTATGCTGGAATCACTGCACAGACTGAGAAAAGGATTGAGTGATCATGAACCGTACACGCTGGGTACTTTTGCTGATTTCGATGTTGAGTGCCATCCTCGTCACCACTGCTGCCGCGCAAGAGATCAAAGGGGGCAGCCTTGAAGAATTCGACAACGGTTATTTTGTTTTCGGCTACCCGGACGGCTGGACGGTGACAGAGTTTGACAATCCGCAGCTTGTGATGGTGTACAGCGATGGGCGCGTGCAGTTGGATAATCTCGCATTTGACCGTGAGGAAGGCAGCTATTTGATCCGGTTGATCTACGCCAGCGCCTATGACAGCTTGGGTGATCCCGCCGCGATTGTTGGGTACGAATACCGCGCATGGATGGATTATCTGGTCGAATATGAGGTATTGGACAGCCAGCTTGTGGTTGAGCCGGTCGATACCGGGACGATTGACGATATCCCGTATGCGATCCTCAACGCGGATATCGAGTCGGAAGACGGACGCGAAACCGAGACCGTATTTATCGCTGCGGAAGTTCAGCAGGGTGAATATATCGTCTTGGCAGGCTTCGCGGACTCACGCGAACGCGAGACGCTGCAAGCGGTGATGATGGACATGATCCCGACGATTGAGACGTGCTCTTCGGGGTGCTAAAGGCGGGAGAATCATGACTCTGAGCCGCAAACGGATCATGATCGCTGGTCTTATCATGTGCGTCGCGCTGGTGAGTGGGTGTGTCGCGTCGGTTTCGCCTGACGAGATCGGGCTGCGCGTCAACCTGCTCACAGGCGCGGTGAGCGAAATGCCGCCAAGTGACTTTTCTTTCTACAACATTCTGACCGAACGCATCGTGATTTATTCTCTGGTGAGCGAAACCTATTCCATGTCCAGCGTCACGGCGCTGACATGGGATGGTCAGCATGTGGAAATTGATGTGCGGCTTGTGTATCGCGTGGACGAAGCGCGCGTTCGTAATCTGTATATCCGCTGGGGCGCTGAGTATCGGGAGCAGTTGATTCGCCCGATACTGCGCACGGTCGTGCGCGATTTCGCCGCTTCGCTGGAGGCTGCCGCCCTGTATGAAACATGGCAAACGGAGTTCGCGCCGCCCGTTGAAACTGTGCTCGCGGAGCGCTTGAGCGCGGAAGGACTCCTCGTTGAGACGGTCGAGATCACCGATGTGCGCTTCAGTGAGGAATTCACCCAAGCAGTCACCGCCGCCACCCGCGCCGCCGAAGCGATGCGCACCGCCGAAGCCGCGCGTGCGACGGCTCAAGCGCTGGCATCAAGGGCAGCCGAGATGACCGCGACTCCGACACCCGGTTCATAACGAGGGAGTCCGGTCAAGACGGCTTCAATCGTCTCAGTCGGAACGACTCCCCTAGATGACTCTGATCCTGATGGTAACGCTTTGGGAGACTTATCCCATGACCAATGGTCCGGATATCAATTGCACACGCCTGACACTGAGACAAATGCAGAAGCTCTTGAAAGATAGTGCTTGGGTGAAAGATGAAGTGTTGTCCAAAATGCTCCGATCTGACGCATACAGACACCCTGATGGGCAAATTCTAAATGCCTACGTCTCTGTTGGAGCCGTATATGCAAGTCAAAGGGATGTTGAACTCGAACTAGAACGCTGTCGAAAAGCATGGGCGCAAAAACCGCAGCACATCCTGAGCGGGCGTTTCCCGTATGGAGAGGACTTTCCCGCCCATGTGGATGCGCTCGTCAATCAGTTGGCTGACTTGTTCAAGATACCGCGTGTCGAATTAGACTACTCATGGGCAAGCCTCGAAAAGGTCGAGAAGAAGGTCAAA
>JAPKMU010000538.1 GCA_026645745.1 Anaerolineae bacterium
CTGGGGCGGACGTGAACATTTTGCTGTTCGTCATCAATTCGGCATGAATTTCTAAGCCGACGATGGGTTTCCAATCGGACATACGCACCTACCAGAGCGAAAGATCAAGGCATCTGCAATCTTGCCAGAGATTGTATCACGGGAAAAGCGCCGCGCGGATCGGCGCATACCGCTCATCGTCATCAAGCGAGCGCAGCATCTCCGCTCGCAACGCATCCGGTTGTGCGGCATCAAGCGCGGAGCGGCACAGGCTCAAGCCGTCCTCGTGCTGACCGCTCAAATACAGCATCACCCCGCGCTTGAAGCGGATCGTCATGTCTTTGGGAATCAACGCTTCTACGTCTGCGAGATCAGCGGCAGCATCTTTGAACAATGCCAGCACACGGAACATCTCGGCGCGGCGGAGCAGAATTTGCGCGCGTAAATTGGCGACGAACGGCTGACCGGAAGTGGGCGTGTGCTGCGTCGTCTCATCAAGCTGATCGAGCGCGGAGCAGTAGTAATCCAGCGCAACCCGCTGATCGCCCTTGAGCGCGTGAAAATCGCCGTTCCACTGCAAATAACGCCATGTTTTCGGCAGATCAAACAGGAGTTGAATCGCCTGAGTCGATTCGCTCCGGCGGTACAGGCTTTCAAGCAGCAGTTCGATCAAACGAGGATCGCGCGGAGAATCGTCCGCGAATAACTCAAGCAGGAGTTGATGCCCCGCCGCTTCACCGCCGATCCGCACATGAAGCTGGTAGCGCATGATTTGATCTTCAGTCGTGAGGGAGCTGAGGCGGGCGATGTCGTCAATCGCGGCGCGCAGATGCGCTTCTGCCTGTGCCGACTCACCGTGCGCGCTTCGGGATAAGACGCCGATTCGCATTCGCCGCGCCTGATCATCATCGGGGTGTGTGCTGAGGTGTTCGTTGAGCGCATCGAGCGCGTCTGTCAGTTCACCCGCTTGAATATATGCTTCTGCCCGTTCGATTGGCGTGAAGCTCATCAGCGCGCCCTTCGTCTAAGCGAACGTTTCAAGCAGAGTTTTTAACGCAAACGAGGGGCAAACGCAAAAGCTTTTCACCCCTATCCAAGAGGTCGAGAAAAAGCTCGTTCTAGTGGATAAATCAACCCCTCCCTAAATCCCTCCCCGCTGGCGCAGGGAGGGACTTTACACACGCACGTGAATTCCCCCTCTACGCAGTGGAGGGGCAGGGGGAGGTGAAGCTGCATAGAAATGCGACTTTGCGCCCCTGCGTTAATGCTCTTGTTTGTCTTTACCCATGACGGGTCATAAAGCGTGCCAGCCGCTCGAGCGCTTCTTCGATATTTTCATAGCTGTTGGTGTAGCTGGCGCGGACGAAACCCGTCCCGCTCTTGCCAAACGCACTCCCCGGCACAACGGCGACATGTTCTTCCATCAACAGCGCATCGCAGAACTGCTCGTCGCTCATGCCCGTGACCGTGATCGATGGGAAAGCGTAAAACGCGCCGCGCGGCTCAAAGCACGTCAAGCCGAGACTGTTAAACCCGTCCACGATCAAGCGGCGGCGCTGATCATACTCACCGCGCATGTAAGCGACATCGGGATCGCCGTTGTACAGCGCTTCGATGGCGGCATACTGTCCCATCGTTGGCGCGGACATGATCAAGTATTGGTGGAGTTTGGTCATCGCTTCCATGATCGGCTCTGGAGCGGCAGCATAACCGATGCGCCATCCGGTCATCGCAAACGACTTGCTCATCCCGCTGAGGAGGATCGTCCGTTCGCGCATCCCCGGCAGTGACGAGAAACTTTGATGCTTCACGCCGTACACCAGCCGTTCGTAAATCTCATCGCTGATCACGACGAGATCATGCTTGGCAGCAACGGCGGCGACTTCGCTCATGTGCTGCGGCGTCAAGATCGCGCCTGTCGGGTTATTTGGGTAGCTGATCAGGATTGCTTTCGTGCGCGGCGTGATCTTGCTCTCAAGCTGTGCGCCTGTCACCTGAAATTCAGTTTCAACATACGCATCGACGATCACCGGGATGCCGCCCGCCATTTCGACAGCGGCAGTATTGGCGACGAAACACGGCTGCACGACCAGCACTTCATCGCCGGGATCGAGGATCGCCTTGAGCGCCAACCACAGCGCCTCGCTCACGCCAACCGTGATTAAAATTTCTTTCGCCGGATGATAGCTGATCCCGTACAACCGCTCGATATAACAGCTTACCGCCTGTCGGAGTTCGATCAATCCGGCATTGGATGTATACCCAGTGCGCCCCGCCACTAACGAATCGACGCCTTTTTGGAGGATATGCGGAGGCGTTTCGAAGCTCGGCTCGCCTATTCCCAGTGAGATCACATCCTCCATCGTCGCGGCAATATCAAAATATCGCCGGATTCCCGAAGGAGGCATTTGCTTGACCTGTTGAGCAACAAACGAGCGCATGATGATCCTCACCTTGTGGCGCAAACGATTTCGACCATTATGCGCCAAACTGCTCATGACTAGGTAGGGCATTTGTCCTGAAAAGCGGCGATTCTTCTCACACAAACTGTAGGAAAACCCCCTTCGTGGTACAATCAGAAAAGACGTTCGGTACGAAAGAGAGGATCATGCCACAGGATAATACCCTGATCATTTTGGGCGTATGCGGCTTCTTGACCGTCTGTTTTGGGCTGCTTGTCCTCGCCTTTACGACGATCTTCCGCTTTACCGGGCGCAACTTCATGGGTTTTCTCGGCTTGCTTGTGCGCAATCAAA
>JAPKMU010000539.1 GCA_026645745.1 Anaerolineae bacterium
ACCCGGTCACTGTGCGAAATCGCCGCCAGCATAGCGGCAAACGCCTGTGCATCGGTTTTACTCGCCAGCGTGAACAATTCTTCGAACTGGTCAACGAACAGGAGCGTTTCCGCCCACGCGGGCGCGCCGTTAAGCCCGGCTGTGCAGATTTCAGCGAGTGTGTCCGGTGCTTCGCGCATATCCGCGATAAAATTCTGCTTGATGCGGCGCGCTTCCAGCGGATTCGGTTTCAATTGTGGGAAACAGTCCAACAGCGCCGTGTAAAGCTGGTCAAACGGTGCATCAGTGGGGGTGAAGCGCGCAATGCGCCAATCTTTGCTGCCGGGGATGGCGTTCGCCCGCAAGCGTGGAATTAAGCCCGCGCCGACCAGCGATGACTTGCCGCTGCCGGATGCACCCACCACCGCGATGACGCGGCTTCCCGTAAGCTGGCGGATCAACGCATCGGTTTCGTAGCCGCGCCCGAAGAAGATCGGCGCGTCGGCTTCCGTAAATGCGCGTAAACCGGGGAACGGCGATTTCGCCGCATCCCATGTGACCGCGCGAATCGTGCTGATATTGTCATCGTCTCTTCTGTCCGGTTCAGGCGGATGCGAATCAGCACGCTTGAGGATGTCCAACACCAGCACTTCAAGGGCGATCTCGAAGTCGCGCCGGAAATCATCCGGTGTTTTGTACATGTTGATGCCGCGTTTGATCGTGCCGTCCGCTGCATAAAACACATCAGACGCGAGAAATGCTTTGACCGTTTTGTACTGCTCGTGCAGCTTGTCGAAGTCAGGATCGGAGATTTTGAACGGTGGGTCGTCGGTACGGCGGTAGATCACCGTCTCCGGGCGCGTCGCTTCCAGCGCGTTGAGCAGTTCCCAATGCGTGCCGGATAGATACGACTTCCCCTCATGGATCAGCGGCGTTCCCATGCGTGACCAGAACAGCACCACCACAATGTCACATTCGGCGGGAGTCGGTAGCCCCTTGTTGATCGCATCCTGCGGCGTGAGTGTCGCCCGCATCGGTGTCCCCGCGCCGGGCTTGTCCCACGCGATCACCCGAAACGCGACTTTTTCTCGAAATGTCGGACGGTAGGGTAACTGCTCGATGACTTCCAGCGCAATTTTGCGCTCGTCGTTTACATCGCCGGGGGACGAGATGAAAATGCGGATGAAGGGAATGTGATCAGGCATGCTTGTATCCATCCGAGTGACGGCAGGTTCAAGATGTTACTGCTTGTAGCAACTATACTCTTTTTTCATTGGAGATCGCCAAAAGATTCTTACTCGCGCTTCTGCTGAACTGGAACGGTACGAAGTGCGAAGCTCTATCAGGGAGTCACCTACGCGGTAGAAGCAGTGTTTCCAGAAACAGACATTCCCAGTGCGCTCGCATGAATGACCGGCGCATACCCCGCCGCGAGCACTTTCACGGTAGATGGCGGCGTGAGGGCGGTCACGCTCACGTCAGCGGGGCGCGGGATCGGCTCGATGTAGCCGGACGGTGTCCAGCGGAATAGCCGATCTCCCAACACGAGAAACTCCGCGTCGGGGTGCTGATCCAGCCGGACGAATACGCCGTCGGGTAAATCTGTCAGCGCCGCGCGATAGGTTTGCTTGCTCCCGTCCGCGTTGAGCCGCTCCGCGTGCAGGGCTGCGTCGAGGTCGTCCGCGCTGATGTGATCCAAACCATGAACGTCCGCCCACAGCCGCCGAAACAGGGTGTACCGCTCGCGCTGACACTCTGCGCACGGGCGGTGACCTGCCGCGAGGGCGGTCACTTCGTCGAGGAAGAATAACTCGGTGTAGCGACCGGGCTGCATGAGTTCGCGCTTCCGGTCTTTGAACTCCAAAAGGCAAATGATCCAGCGGCGGTTGGCGTGTGAGCGGCGGATGTTCCCCGCGTCATCGTGCAGGCATCCCAGGTTGCCCATAAACATGCCGAGCGCCGGGGTGGCGATGATGCGGCTGTCCGGTGTGACACGATTTTGACGGGGCATCGGTTATTCCACCCAGCGCAGCCAGTAAATGTATCCATTGTCGCCGCCCGCTACGATAAACTTCCCATCCGGCGACCACGCACAACACGAGAGCGGCGCGTCCGCGTAGAAGGTGGCGCGGCAACTGCCCGTATGCGCATCCCATACCTTGAGAGTTTTGTCATCCGAGCTACTGACGATGCGTGAGCCATCGGAACTGTATGACACGTTGGTCACGATCCCCATATGCCCTTGAAGGGTAAGAAGTATCACACCGCTACCAGATTCCCACACCTTGATGGTTTCATCCCAAGAGGCGCTGACGATGTGTGCCCCGTTCGGACTGTATTTAGCATCAGTCACAATCTCTGCATGCCCTTCAAGGGTAAGCAGAAGCGCGCCGCTCTCCGCGTCCCACATCCTCACTGTTCTGTCCCACGACGCACTAAGGATACGCGTCCCAGTGGGGTGATATTCTGCACTGTTCACCGGTTCCGCATGTCCTTCGAGGGTACGGAGGAGGGTGCCGCTCTCCGCATCCCAAACCTTGAGCGTGTGGTCACCTGATGAGCTGACGATGTGCTGCCCATCGGGACGGTACGCCGCGCTGGTCACCATTGCCGTATGTCCTTCAAGAGCAAGCAGGAGCGCGCCGTTCTCTGCATCCGATACTCTGACAGTTCCCCACGCGGCGCCGGCGATCCGCATCCCATTGGGGCTATATGCGGCAGATTTATGTCCTTCAAAGGTAAGCAGGAGCGCGCC
>JAPKMU010000053.1 GCA_026645745.1 Anaerolineae bacterium
CGAAACAGGCGGCTTCATGATCACCCCGATGCCATCCGTACAGCTTAAGCCGGGTTCCGCGACGCGACCGTTCCCCGGTGTTCAGGTGGCTATCGTTGACGACGAAGGTCATCCTGTGCCAGATGGCGCAGATGGCAACCTCGTGATTCAGCAGCCTTGGCCCGGCATGCTGCGGACAGTGTACGGCGACCCAGAGCGTTACAAACAGCAGTATTGGGGCAAGTACGCCGCGCAAGGCTGGTACTTGACGGGCGATACCGCGCGACGCGATAAGGACGGTTATTACTGGATCATCGGTCGCAATGACGACGTGATCAAAGTGAGCGGCAACCGCCTCGGAACTGCTGAGATTGAATCTGGGTTGGTCAGCCATCCCTCTGTCGCAGAAGCGGCAGTAATTGGTGTGCCGGACGAGGTGAAAGGCAACGTGGTTTACGCCTACTGCATTTTGCGCTCTGGACACAAAGGCGATGATGCACTGCGCGAAGCACTGAAAGTACATATCGCACATGAGATCGGCAAGATTGCTGTACCGCAGAAGATTGAATTCGTGGATGTGCTGCCCAAGACCCGCAGCGGGAAGATCATGCGGCGTGTGCTGCGCGCTCGTGCGATGGGGATGCCTGAAGGCGACCTTTCAACGTTGGAAGAATAATGGTTAGCGACTTGAGGTAGGGGATTGCCCCTACCTCAAACATGACATGAGATGCTATTTTCCGCCGCCGCACTTCGATTCATCGGCGTTCGGGTCGCTGCAATCCACTGATACGCCCGCTCCGCTCGACACCGTGAGGATGAAATCTCCTTCGCTGCTGCCGTTTTCGCCGTTGATGCGGGTTGGCAGGATCAAGTAATACCCTCCCTGTTCAAATGTCCATGTGATGGTGATGGTATCACCCGTCAATCGATCCGCTTCCGTGTCGGCGATCAGATCGGTTTCTTCATCGTACAGGCTGAACGCGGGTTCGAGATCGCCGCTGGTTGCTTCCATCGTGATGGTCAACGTCGTACCATCTTCAATATTGAGGCAGTACAGCGCGAAGAAATTGAACGAATCAATCGTTCCCTCTAGGGTGCTGTCAATTTCAAGACTGGGCACAATCGACTCAAGCTCTGCAATTGGGCAGTACACGATCCGATCACCGGGGTTCTCGCGGACTTCGCGCACATCAGTGAGCGCCTGAATTGCCGGAGTGAACCCCGGTTGAAGTTCAAGCGCACGCTCGTAATCCGCGATTGCTTCGTCCCACATGCCGATATTGGCATACTGTGAACCCCGGAAAGTGATCGCGGCGTAGTCCGTCGGGTTCGTTTCGATAGCAACGGTGTAGTTGCGAATCAGGAATTCAGCGCTGCTCAGATCAAATGCTTCCAAGTCAGCGTAAAAATGATAATCCGTGTTCATGTCGATAGCGCGCTCATAATCTTCGATCGCCGCGTCGTGATCGCCAACCATCACATTCATCATCGCGCGATCAATGAAGAAGATCGCATCGCTCGAATCAGACTCAACCGCCCGATTGAGATCAGCGAGCGCTTTAGCGAAATCCCCTTGCATATAGCGAATCCAACCACGCCAGTCATAGGCGAAGCCAGCGCTGCTGTCATTCGGTGCGATCTCAACCGCGTCGTTGATGATCTCGATTGCGCCTGCATAATCACCTTCAAAGTACAAGGCAATCGCTTCGTCCATCAGGTCGATGAATTCTGTATCGGCGGATTGCGCAATGATGGGGACTGCTGCTCCCAACCCGATGATGACCACTGCCGCGACGATCCAAAAACGCCAATTGCGCATTAGAGTCTTCCTCTCTTCTCGAAATGAACTGCTCTGCTTAGGCAAGAGATACGATTTCGTTTAGGTGGACGACACCCATACCACGATGAATCACATTTTGACCGAAAATAACACCTGTTACCGCGCCGCTTCCCCTCCGGAATGTCTCCAATGTTGCCAGCGGCTCTCCTTTGACAGGGATTATTCCCGTCGCCTGATCGACGGTGGTGATCGGGCAGCGAGCGCACGGCTTAGGAACTTCAAAACGGATGCCGTTGATCGAAATCCACGTCCAATCATCTTCCGCCCATGCACGAGCGCCGCTCACGACGATATTCGGGCGGAAGCGATTCATCGGTATAGAAGTCGTGCCGCGTGCTTCAAGGCGTCGATTTAAATCATGAAGTGAGCTTTCGTTAGCGATCAGGAGCGGATAGCCGTCCGCAAATCCGGTCTGCGAGGGTTGATCGGTGAATTTCATGCTAACAGGGCGCGTAATCGCATCGTCAAAGCGCACCAGCCTGAGCGGAGTGCCGAGAAAATCACTGAACCACTGCGCAAGACCATCACTTTCGCTCACGGCGCGTACCGTGTCTTTCCAGATGATCACATCTCGATCTGCCGCGCGTTCCTGCCGCAGCGACACCGATGTATCCGGCATATCCGGCGCACTGATGTGAAGACATTCCGCATCGATTCGCGTTCGGATCAGCGCCATCTTTGGGATTTCGCGCTGTGTGACGAACATACCCGCGCGGGGTTCGTCATCGCGCACCACCATCCACTGCCGATCATATTGAAAACCACGATTCATCAGCGCAACCGCGTCATGGCTTATTCCGCCGCACGATTTGATTGGGTAGGTGTACAGCCCTGTCACGGTGATCGCTTGCATGCGAAACGCTCCCTCATCAACTTCTCAGCGTGGTTTAGGTGAATGATCATGTCATTCTGTTCCATTATAGGGGTAACTTGGACTGAGAGCGATATGACGAGCACGTTCCCCGATAACCTTCCAATCACATTTGAGCATCGTTCGATGATTCCCACGACGATGGATGCAATGATTGCCTTTCATGAAGACCCGGCAGCCTTCGGTCGTTTGACACCGCCGCCGATTCTTAGCCAAATTCACCGCCGTGAATGGCGCTCGATGCGCGATGCCGAAATCGAGTTCACGCTGTGGTTCTTGATCCTCCCGCTTCGGTGGGTGGCACGGCATGAACCGGGACCAACGCCCACCTCCTTTGTGGATCGTCAGGTGAAAGGACCCGTCAAAGTGTGGGTACATCGTCACTTATTCGAGCAGACAAGCGGCGGTATTGTGCTGATCGATCGGTTGACGATTCTGCATCATGATGGCATCAAGGGTATCTTCACGCGGTTGCTGTTCAACATGCTGTCACTGCGTATTCTATTCTTCTATCGACATCTGCGGACGCGTCTCGGCGTCAAGCAGTTTGAGCATCTCTCCACAAGCGTATGAGTATTCCCAAGATCGTGATTATCGGCGCGGGGGTCGGTGGGCTGACGACCGCCGCATTTCTTGCCAAAGCGGGCTTCGATGTGACGGTACTCGAAGCGCAGTCGTATCCGGGCGGGTCTGCTGGAACATTTACGCACAAAGGCTACCGGTTTGACGCAGGCGCGACGGTTGCCGGAGGTTTTCAACCAAACGGACCGCATACCATAGCGGCAGAGCGGCTTGGCATTCGCTTTGATGTACATCTACATGATCCGGCATGGGTGGCACATCTTCCGGATCGGGAAGTCGCGTTCACCCGTGACAATGCCGATATGCTCAAGCAGTTTCCACACAGCGCAGGATTTTGGAGTGAGCAAAGCGCACTCGCGGACTTGGGTTGGACGCTTTCGGCACAAGGACTGCCATTCCCGCCAGCAGATACCGCTGAACTGGTTCAGCTTGCGCGCGTGGGATTGTCGAATTTTCCGCGCGATCTGCGCATGATCCCGTTCGCATTCATGAGCGCTCATCAGTGGATGAGACTGCGCGGCATGGGGAGTGATTCGGCGTTTGTTCGTTTAATCGATGCCCAATTGTTGATCAGCGCCCAGACGATCAGCCGAAACGCGAATGCGATCTACAGCGCTACCGCGCTTGATTTAGCGCGGCAGGGCGTGTATCACGTTACGGGCGGAATCGGTGGGATCAGCGAAACACTCGCCCATGCGGTTGAAACTTTCGGCGGGCAAGTGCTGTATAAGCACCGCGTTCAGCGTATCGTCGTCAATGCGGGGCGCGTGACCGCAGTTGAGACGACACGTGGCATGCACGGAAAAGCAGTTGAGTACTTCCCGGCGGATTTCGTGATTGGCAACCTCACACCTTGGTCGCTCGATGAACTGCTCAGTGATGCAAGTCCCGATGCTCTCCGCCGGGAAGTCAGCACGCGGACGGAGGGTTGGGGCGCATTTGTGCTCCATCTCGGCATTCGCGCTGATGGGTTAGAAGGTTTCCCGGATCATCATCAAGTCGTCAGCGATTATGATCAACCACTTGGCGAAGGGCGGAGCATTTTCTTGTCAATATCGCCTTCATGGGATTCAACACGCGCGCCAGTTGGCTATCGCGCCGTCACGATGACGACCCACACCCATGTTTCGCAGTGGTGGGACGCGCTGAAGTCTGATCCTGCCGACTATGATGCACGTAAAGCCGAGTACGCGGATCGGATGCTGACCGCTGTCGAACGGGCGATTCCCGGGTTTCGCGCGCGGATTGCGCTGAAAATGACCGGATCACCGATCACGTATCAGTTTTATACCGGGCGGCATTTAGGGATGGTTGGCGGCTTCCCGCAGACATTGCTTTTCAAGGCACGGTCGCCGCGCACAGGGATTCCAAACTTGCGTCTCGTCGGTGACAGTATTTTCCCCGGTCAATCAACGGCGGGCGTGACGCTTGGCGCGATGCGCGTCGCCGCTGATGTGCAGCGGCATCTATCCGTACCTACTGCGCGAACGATTCCGTTGATGGCATCAAACTCCGTGCTTGAGAAAGAGAGTGCCCCGTGAGCGACGCACCAGTGATCCACTGGTTTCGCCGTGATCTGCGCTTGACGGATAACACCGCGTTACGCGCCGCGCTCAAAACACGCCAGCCTGTCATCGCGCTCTTCATCTTCGATCCCGTGTTTGAACGCAGCGCCTACTTCAGCGCCAATCGCATGGCATGGTTGATCGAAAACCTGAAAATGCTCGATGCCATGCTCCGCGATTATGGGACGCGATTGGTGATCCGTCGGGGCGATTCGGTGCGCGTGCTGCATCAATTCGTGTTTGAGACGCGCGCCGATGCGGTGTATGCCAATGCCGATTACACGCCGTTCAGCACACGACGCGATACGCGCGCGGCAGAAGTACTCGGTCGGACGCCGCTGCATTTGTTCGATGATCTGGTGCTGCACGCACCGGGAACGGTGATGACCGGATCGCTCAAGCCGTACAGTGTGTACACACCATTTCGTAAGCGCTGGCTTGAACTCCCAAAACCTGCGGTTCAAACCGGGCACATCGACGGGCGGCGCTTTCACGATTTGATTGGAATCGATGCGCCAGAGATTCCGATGCTTGCGGATTTCGGCACACGCGAACGTGTGATTGACCTGCCGCCAGCGGGGGAGTTAGCCGCGCAGCGCCGCTTAAACGAGTTTACGCGCAGCGCGATTTTCCAATATCGCGACCGCCGCAACCGCTTGACGCCTGATCCGTTCACCGACCCTGCGCCGCTCGGCACATCGTATCTTTCACCATATCTACGTCTTGGCGTGCTGTCCCCGCGTCAAGCATATGGGGCGGCGGTTAGCGCCAAAAATGCGGCGGGCGACGACGAAAATGCACGCTTGTCCGTCGATACGTGGATCGCGGAACTGGCATGGCGTGAGTTTTACATGCATGTGATGTTCCATTTTCCATATGTACGCCATTCCAACTTCAACCCGTTGTTTGATCAGGTCGAATACCGAACTGCGCCGGACGAACTCCAGCGCTGGCAGGAAGGCATGACCGGCTATCCTGTGATAGACGCGGCAATGCGGCAGTTAAACGCGGTTGGATGGATGCACAATCGGGCAAGGATGATCGTTGGCAGTTTTCTCACCAAAAGCCTGTTGATTGATTACCATGCCGGGGAACGGTACTTTATGCGGCATTTGCTCGATGGTGATCCGGCGGCAAACATCGGCGGTTGGCAGTGGATAGCGGGCGGCGGAACGGATGCGCAGCCGTACTACCGCATCTTCAATCCGGTTTTGCAGTCGCAGCGCTATGATCCCGATGGGGATTACATTCGTTATTGGATTCCCGAACTGCGGGACTTATCTGCGAAAGCGATCCACGCGCCTTGGGAACTGCCAAATCCTCCGAGCGGCTACCCGCCGCCCATAGTCGATCACAAATTTGCACGAGAACGTGCTTTGAGCGCATTTCAAAGAATTAAGAAAGAAGCAGCACAATGAGAGCAAAACGCATCCTTCGCACGCTTGGGTTGATCTTGCTTACCCTGCTGGTGATCTTCCTCGTCGTTCCGGCGCTTGTTCCGCTCCCTGTGATTGGTGCAGACCCGGAACTGCTTGCCGATTCTGATGGGCGATTTGTTACGGTCAACGGCTTGGAGACGTATGTCCGCGAGACGGGTGATCCTGCGGGCGAACCGATCATGCTGCTGCATGGGTGGGGTGGTGCAACGGTAACGTATGATCAAACCATTCCAGCGCTTGCCGATGCCGGATACCGCGTGATTGCGTTTGATCGCCCGCCGTATGGGTTAAGCGCCAAAGTTGGGGATAATCTGCCGCTTTCCGTGACGGATCAAGCACATTTCACGATTGCGGTGATGGATGCACTCAACATTGAACGGGCGACACTGGTCGGTCACAGTATGGGCGGCGGCGTCATTGCGTATGCAGCAGTACTCTACCCCGAAAGGATCAACCGCCTCGTATTTGTCGATGGGGCGGTGCGCGTTGTCGAAAATGATGTGATCAGCACGCAGGGTTCACCTGTGTTGAGTTCAATCGCCAACTTTTACGCGGTCGAATGGTGGGCGCGTTTGGGAATGCGCGCATTTTTGCGTCCGGATTCGCTCGCAGGTTTTCAACGCACGGCTTATTACGATCAAGCCGCTGTCACTGATGAGACAATTGCGGCGTATGGGCGAGCACTGCAAGTTGAAAACTGGGATCGTGCCGTTCTCGATATTTTCTTCCGCGATCCGAGCGTAGATATTCCGCTCACAGCCGATCAACTGCGCGCCGTAATGATTCCATCGCTGATCGTGTGGGGCGAAAATGACACATGGGTTTCGCCCGAAATCGGCGTGACACTGCGTGATTTGCTCCCGAATGATACCTACGTCACCTATCCTCAGGTGGGGCATCTGCCGATGGAAGAAGTTCCCGAACAATTCAACGCTGATCTGGTTGCGTTTCTCGAATCGACCCCTTTAACAGCACCGTAATTCCGCACCTCCAAGAGCCACAAAGGGCAAAACGCACAAATCAATTTGTGATCTTTGTGGCTCTATTGTTTCTTTCCCCTTTCTTAAATTAACGTTATCTTAGACACTTCATGTCAATTCAGTGGCAAAACGCCTCGCAGCAAAGAAAGAACATGTATCATGGCGAAAGACAGCATCAAGAAGATCGTGCTTGCCTATTCTGGCGGGCTGGATACCTCCGTCATCCTCACGTGGTTAAAGAATAACTACGGGGCGGAAGTCGTATGCTTCACGGCTGACCTCGGTCAAGAAGAAGAACTTGACGGACTGGAAGAAAAGGCGCTCAGAACAGGCGCGAGTAAGCTTTACGTCCGCGATTTGCGTGAAGAATTCGTCCGCGATTTTATCTTCCCAGTGATGCAGGCAGGCGCGATATATGAGCGTGAATACCTGCTTGGCACATCCTTCGCACGCCCGTTGATCTCCAAACATCTCGTTGATATTGCCGCAATTGAAGGCGCAGACGCGATTGCGCATGGCTGCACGGGCAAGGGCAACGATCAGGTGCGCTTTGAAGTGACCGCGATGGCGCTGAACCCGCGTTTGCGGGTGATTGCCCCTTGGCGTGAGTGGGACTTGCGTGGACGCGAAGACTTGATCGCTTACGCTCAGGAATTCAATATTCCGATCTCCAGCACGCTCAAATCGATTTACAGCCGTGACCGCAACCTGTTCCACCTCAGCCACGAAGGCGGGCTGTTGGAAGACCCTTGGAATGAACCCGAAGAGTCGATGTATCAACTAACGGTCAGCCCGGAAAATGCGCCAGACGAAGCCGAATATATCGAAATCGAGTTTGTGAAGGGCGTGCCAGTCAAGCTCAATGGTGAGCGCCAGTCCCCGGTTGATCTGTTCATTGCGCTGAATCGTTTGGGCGCGAAACACGGGATCGGACGTGTCGATCTGGTAGAAAATCGTCTCGTCGGTATGAAGTCGCACGGCGTTTATGAAACCCCCGGCGGCACGATCCTGCGGCGCGCACATCAGGCACTTGAAAGCATTTGCCTTGATAAAGCGACGCTGCACTACAAAGACATTCTCGCGGTCAAGTATGCCGAACTGGTTTACAACGGGTTGTGGTATACCCGTCTGCGCGAAGCACTGGACGCATTTGTTCAGGTGACACAGGAAAATGTCAGCGGAACCGTACGTCTCAAGCTGTACAAGGGTAATCTGATCATCGCCGGACGTAGAAGCCCGCTCAGCCTGTACCGCGAAGATTACGCTTCGTTTGGCGAAGAAAACGTCTACAACCAGCAAGATGCCGAAGGGTTCATCAAGCTGTTCGGATTGCCGATGAAGATCGAAGCCCTGTTGGGGATGCAGCAGACGAGCGAACCCGGCAGCCAACCCGACTACAGCGATTTCAAACGGGACTAGGCACAATGAGCTTGTGGGGGGGCGCGTTTAACGAACCATCTGACGCAGATTTACGAGCGCTTCAAGACAGCATCGGTTTTGATAAGCGTATGTACGCTGTTGATATTGAGGGAAGTGTCGCCTACGCGGCGGCGCTTTCCCTTGCGGGTGTGATCACCGACGAAGAAGCGGCACAGATCATCAACGGGCTGGAAGCGGTCAAAGCGGAATTCGACGAGGGGCGTTTTCAGCTTCAGGTTGGCGACGAAGATATCCACACGGCGGTAGAGCGCCGCCTGACCGAGTTGGTCGGCGCGGTGGGGGGCAAACTCCACACAGGGCGCAGTCGTAATGATCAGGTTGCGACCGATCTCCGGTTGTGGACGATTGATGCGCTGCATCAAATCGATTCGCTGGTTGGCGCGCTCCAAGAGGCGCTGATTGCTGCCTCTGAGCCGCACGTCGAGACGCTCATGCCGGGTTACACCCATCTTCAACCCGCGCAGCCGATCACGGCGGCACATTGGTTAATGAGCTTCTTCTGGATGTTTGCCCGCGACCGCGCGCGATTGTCAGATACGCAGTCGCGCACCGAGGTTCTGCCGCTCGGATCAGGGGCGTTGGCGGGATCGCCGTTTGCGATTAATCGGGAATTTCTCGCAGGGCAGTTGGGTTTTGAGTTCGTCAGCGAGAACAGCCTTGATGCGGTGAGTGATCGGGATTACGTCGCAGAGGCGTTGTTTGCATTTTCGCTGATCGGCGTTCACCTCAGCCGGTTGGCGGAAGACTTGATCCTGTACAGCAATCCGGCGTTCGGGTACATCACGCTGAACGACCGCTACAGCACCGGATCGAGCTTGATGCCTCAGAAGCGCAACCCTGATCCAATGGAACTGGCACGCGGCAAGGCTGGGCGTTTGATCGGAAATCTCACCGGTCTCTTGACCACACTCAAAGGGCTGCCGACGAGCTACAACAAAGACTTGCAGGAAGACAAAGAACCGCTGTTTGATGCAGTCGACACGCTTACGCTGATCCTTCCGGTAATCACGGCGGTGCTTCGCACGCTTAAGTTGAATCCGGATCGGATGCGTGCGGCGCTTGATGAATCGATGCTGGCGACCGATCTCGCTGATTATCTCGTCAGCAAAGGCATACCGTTCCGCGAAGCGCATCACATCAGTGGGCGTGCCGTGCGACTGGCAAGCGAAAAAGGCGTGACGCTCACGCGCTTAAGTGTTGATGATCTGCACAGTTTGTCGGATCGCTTTGGGCATGATGTGGAAGCAGTTTTCGATTTCGCGGCATCGGTCGCGCGGCGGCGTGCTCAAGGTGGAACAGCGCCGGATGCTGTACGTGAGCAGATCGCGCGGGCGCGGGATTGGCTGGCGAACGAAGGCTGATTTCAATGAATCATCAGCGGTTGTGCAGGTTGTCCGATGCAACTTGGCTGCAATGTACGAACTTTGCGAAAATCATCACAGTTGCGGCGGTAGGGGTTGACAGGTAATCTGAAGCCCGATACGCTCTACTGTAATCTTGAATACGCGACCTATGAGCATGATGACCAACCGGACTGCCCTGATTAGCCTTATTAGCCTTATTAGCCTTATTGTAGTCGTCCTTATTACGGGGAACGAGAAATAACGGCTTGGGTTGATGCGGTGCAGTAAAACGGACGCAAACAACAAAAACCTCCCAAGCCGGGAGGTTTTTTTGTTGATTGGCTAGTTAGGATGAATGAAGGAAACAGATACGATGAACCCGAATCGCAGCGACGCACAACATCTGACCCAAAATCAACCTCCCAAATTCACCAGTCCTTGGACGGAAGCGTTCCAATCGACGCCTTACGCCCAGTCTGAAGAGGCGGCGCAAATGCGTGATCAAGAAATGCAGCCGACCCATGACGCGCTTTCCGACATCTACAACCGGGGTTACCGGGAGTAGTGAAGCGGAAGGCGCGTTTTGTTTTTTAGACCGCAGCAAGCAAAGGAGATGCATGACGAATGCCCGCAGAATGGATTTGGCGTAATGGAGAAATGGTGAAATGGGCGGACGCGACTGTGCACGTCACAACGCACGCGCTGCATTATGGCAGCAGCGTCTTTGAGGGAGTTCGCGCCTACAGCACACCACAGGGTCCGGCTGTTTTTCGGCTTCAGCCGCATACCCGCCGCCTGTTGAACTCTGCCAAGATTGCCCGAATTGATGTTCCTTTTTCCGAAGATGCGCTTAACGAGGCGATTTTGGAAACAGTGCGACGCAACGGACATGAAGCCTGCTATATCCGTCCGCTTGTTTTTCGCGGCGCGGGCGTACTTGGCGTTGAAGGGCGCAAAAACCCGACCGAAGTGATTATCTTTACGCTCGAATGGGGACGGTATTTGGGTAAAGAAGCGATCGAGAACGGCGTCGATGTGCAGGTCAGCTCATGGCGGCGGCTTGCGCCGGATACTGGCGCGTCGATGGCGAAAATCGGCGGGCAGTACGTGAACAGTCAATTCATCAGCATGGAAGCGCATGATAACGGCTTCGCTGAAGGAATCGCGCTCGACTATGCCGGAACTATCAGCGAAGGTCCGGGCGAAAATATCTTTGTTGTGATGAACGGCGTGATTTACACCCCCGGCATTGGCGCGTCGATCCTGCATGGGATCACCCGTGACAGCGTGATCACACTCGCGCAAGAAATGGGTTACGAAGTTCGTTTTGAAACCATCCCGCGCGAAATGCTGTACGTCGCCGACGAAATCTTCTTTACCGGTACAGCGGCGGAAGTCTCACCCGTGCGCAGTGTGGATCGGATTCAAATTGGCGCGGGCAAGCGCGGACCGATCACCGAAGCACTGCAAACCGAATTCTTCGCAATCACCAGTGGTGAAAAACCAGATCGTCACGGTTGGCTGACGCCTGTGCGTCAAGCTGTGGCGGGTGACTAACAATCAAAGGACACGTTATGGCTATGCTAACGGGCGCGGAAATCATTTGGGAATGTATCCTCCGTGAGGGGGTTAATCTGGTATTCGGGTATCCGGGCGGAGCCATCCTCCCAACCTATGATGCCTTGAGCAAGTATCCTCAAATGCATCATGTCTTGGTGCGGCATGAGCAGGGCGCGGCGCATATGGCGGACGGCTATGCGCGTGCGACAGGCAAGGTGGGCGTAGCGATTGCAACCAGCGGACCCGGTGCGACGAACCTCGTGACAGGCATCGCGACAGCAATGCTCGACTCGACTCCACTGGTGTGTATCACCGGGCAGGTGCCGCGCAGTGTGATCGGTTCAGACGCTTTCCAAGAAATCGACGTGACAGGGATCACGCTCCCGATCACGAAACACAACTATCTCGTGACCGATGCCGCCGAACTCGCCTACACTATCAAAGAAGCCTTTTTCATTGCCCGCACAGGGCGTCCCGGTCCGGTGCTGGTGGATGTGCCGAAAGATGTGCAAAACCAGAAGGTTGAATTTGAATATCCCGAAGGCGAAATCCGCCTGCCCGGCTATCTTCCGCCGATGACGACTTCGGACGATTTAGTCGCCTCCGCCCTTGAATTGATCAACAAAGCCGAACGCCCGATCATCCTCGCCGGACACGGCGTGATGATGAGTGGGGCAGTTGCGGAACTCCGTGAATTGGCGGAACGCGCAGGCATTCCGGTCGCGCTGACTTTGCTTGGTAAAGGCGCGATGCCCGAAGAACACCCACTCACCTTGGGTATGATGGGAATGCACGGCACGGCTGCCGCAAACCATGCGATCCAGCAGTCCGATGTGTTGATCGCGCTCGGTATGCGTTTTGATGATCGTGTCACTGGGAATATCAAGACGTATTCACCCGACTCGAAGAAGATTCACATTGATATTGACCCCTCCGAACTCAACAAGAATATCCGTGTTGATGTTGGTATCGCGGGGGATATTCACAGCGTTCTGAAGCAGATTCTTCCCGGCGTGAAGCCTACCCAGCATGGCGCATGGCTGAATCAGATTCGGGATTGGCAAGAAGACACCGATGAACGCGACATCATCAAGCGCGATACAGGTGAAACACTCTACGGCGCTCAGGTGATCAACGATCTGTGGCGGTTTACTGACGGCAAAGCAGTCACGGTGACGGACGTTGGTCAGCATCAGATGTTGTCCGCACAGTATTATGCCCATCAGCGCCCTGCAACTATGATCACAAGCGGCGGATTGGGGACAATGGGCTTTGGCTTACCGGGAGCAATCGGCGCGAAATTAGGGAAACCGGAAGAAGAAGTTTGGTCAATCAGCGGCGATGGTGGTTTCCAGATGACGATGTGCGAACTTGCGACCGCCGTACAGGAAAATGCCGCGGTCAAGATCGCCATCATCAACAACGGATTTCTTGGTATGGTGCGCCAGTGGCAGGAATTGTTTCACGGGCGGCGTTACAACGAAACTGTGATGTTCAGTCCGGATTTCTGCAAAGTGGCTGAGGCTTATGGCATTCCTTCCCGCCGCGTGACCACCCGTGCCGAAATTGAAGAAGCAATCGCTTGGGCGCGCAGCATTGAAGGTCCAACGCTGCTTGAATTCGTGGTCGAAAAAGAAGAAATGGTTTACCCGATGGTTCCGGCAGGTGCAGACCTACACGCGATGCTCCGGCGTCCGAAGCCGGGTGAAGCAGAAGAGGCGAAATAGCTCATGGTATACGCACAACAAACAATGGAAATGCAGCCGCGCAAAAAGCATATCCTCGCGGCATTGGTCGAAAACAAACCCGGTGTCCTGAACCGCGTAGCAAGTTTGTTTCGCCGCCGCAACTTCAATGTTGACAGTTTGACCGTCGGACGCACACATCGCCCGTATATGTCACGCATGACAATTGCTGTCGACGCGACTCGCGGTGACGCGAACCGAATTCGCCAGAATTTATACAAGCTGATTAACGTGATCGATGTCGCCGTGATCAGCAATGAGCCGCATGTCAGCCGCGACCTCGCGCTGATTAAGGTGCGCTCAGACGATGCCGACAGTCGCAATCAACTGACGGAATTGTGCGAACGTTATCCCGCGCGTATCGTCGATATTGGTCCAAAGGTGGCAATCGTCGAGATCACCGCACAAGAGGACATCGTCGAGTCGCTGATCGCCGCGCTTGAGCCGATTGGGATTGTCGAAATGGTGCGTACCGGCGTCGTGGCAATGGGGCGCGGCATTCGCATTTTGGATAGTGATTACGAGCCAATGCTGCCGAGCGCTGCAAACGGGAACGCAGTCAGTATCGTTTAGTCGCAAGTTAAGAGTTGAAAGTCAACAGTAGGCACATGCTCACTTTTGACTTTTCAACTTTAACCTTTTAACTACCTTTCTAGGGGGACACAGAAGCAGCATGGCAACGATGTATTACGACAAGGACGCCGACCTTTCGGCACTTCAGGGTAAGACGATTGCGGTGATCGGATACGGCAGTCAAGGTCACGCGCACGCGCTCAATGCGAAAGACAGCGGCATGAATGTGGTGATCGGCTTGCACGAAGGCAGCAAGAGCCGTGCCAAAGCCGAAGCCGATGGGTTGAAAGTGATGTCTGTTGCTGATGCAACCGCCGCCGCTGATGTGGTCATGATCCTGATTCCGGATACCATGCAGGCGAAGGTCTATCACGAATCGGTTGAGGCGAATCTGAAACCCGGTTCGATGTTGATGTTCGCGCATGGCTTCAACATTCATTATGGGCAGATCAAGCCGCCTGCTTCGGTGGATGTGACGATGGTCGCCCCGAAAGCGCCGGGGCATCGCGTCCGCGAAGTCTTCAAAGATGGCGCGGGAACCCCCGGTTTGTTGGCAGTTCATCAGGACGCGACCGGACAGGCGAAGGCGCGCGGTCTGGCATATGCACGCGCGATTGGCTGCACCCGTGCAGGCGTGATCGAAACCACGTTCAAAGAAGAAACCGAAACCGACTTGTTCGGTGAACAGGTCGTATTGTGCGGCGGCGTGACCGCGCTCGTGCGTGCAGCCTTCGAAACGCTTGTCAAAGCGGGTTACCAGCCGGAAATCGCTTATTTTGAATGCCTGCATGAACTCAAGCTGATCGTTGACCTGATGTATCAGGGCGGCATGAGCTATATGTGGTACAGCGTGAGTGATACCGCCGAATACGGCGGTTATACGGTTGGCGATCAGGTCGAAGGTGAAGTCAAAGAGATGTTCGCCGGAGTGTTGACACGCATCCAAGATGGTTCATTCGCCCGCGAGTGGATCGAAGAAAACAAAAATGGGCTGCCGAACTTCAAAGCACGGCGCGCCCAAGAACACAATCAGATGATCGAACAAGTTGGCGCGGAACTGCGCGACATGATGCCGTTCCTGAACGCCAAACGGATCAAGCAGGAGTAGGAGCAAGCCCGTGATCACGATCACTACCTATGATGATTTTGCCGCGTTTTATGATCGCGTGCGCGCTTATTTAATGGAAGAAGAGGCAGTGCATACCCTGTCGCTTGGCTTCCTTCAATCATGGGCGATGACCAATGTTACGCCGGATGATCTCTATATGGCGTGCGCAGAGCAGAGCGGGAATGTTGCCGGAGTAGTGATGCGTGTAGGCGGGTTTCGCGCAATCGTGACGCGGGCGCGCTCATCGGAAGCGGTGAGCGCACTCGCGGAGCGGATGTTCATCGACCAACCGGATACCCCCGGCGCGTTAGGCACTCAAGCGGAAGCGCGTATATTTGTCGAACAATGGGCGCGCTTGAGCGGTCGTGAGTACACGCTGAATCGCAAAGAGCGCATCTACCGCTTGGAGCAGGTGAATCCGGTGAGCGGAGTAAACGGCTCGGTTCGCGTCGGAACGTTGGCTGATCTTGACTTTTTGTCAGAGTGGCTGCGTGATTTCGAGCTGGAAGTGGATCCGGCGGCTGTGCCCGTACCGATTGACAATTACCGCCGGGGTATTCGCCTTCGTCTAGAGAGTGAGCCGGATGTACGCGGTATCTGGCTTTGGGAAGACGAGAGCAAGATCGTTTCGATGGTTGGGTATTCCGGTCCGACTCCAAACGGGATTCGCGTGGGTCCCGTATACACCCCACCCGACTATCGCGGGCATGGCTACGCCAGCGCGCTGACTTCGGCGGTTACGCAGTATTTGCTGGGTCAGGGGCGGCAGTTTGTCGCCCTGTACACCGATCTGGCGAATCCCACCAGCAACAAAATTTATCAAGCTATCGGGTATCAGCCCGTCACCGACGTGGATGAGTATATATTCACGAGGAATTCCTCATGACGAAGAATGCAGCAGACCCGAATGTAGTCCTGTTCTTTGATACAACTCTACGCGACGGTGAACAAAGCCCCGGCGCTACGATGAGCAGCGCCGAAAAACTGGAGATTGCCCGTCAGTTGGCGCGGCTCGGCGTCGATATCATTGAAGCAGGCTTCCCGGCAGCATCCCCGGACGATCTCGCGGCGGTTCAGCGGATCGCCCGTGAGGTGGGCACGCCGGATGGACCGACGATTGCGGGCTTGGCGCGTGCGGTTGAGCGAGATATTCGCATCTGTTGGGAAGGCGTGCGCGACGCCGCCAAACCGCGCGTCCACACATTTTTAGGCACAAGCGATATTCACTTGAAGTACCAGACGGGACTGACTCACGCACAGGCGCTTGAAGTCATCCGGAATATGGTCACATTGGCGCGCAGCCTGTGTGAAGACATTGAATTCAGCCCGATGGATGCCGGACGTACCGATCCACAGTTCTTGATCGATGTCTGCGCACTTGCAATCGAATGCGGTGCAACCACGCTCAACATTCCCGACACGGTCGGCTATGTCACGCCGACGGAGTGGTACGAAACGATCTCGACACTGATCGCGGAAACTCCCGGCGGTGGTGTTGGGAGCGGTGTGGTTTGGTCGGTTCACTGCCATAACGATCTCGGTTTAGCGACGGCAAATACGCTGGCAGGCGTCAAGGCGGGTGCTCGTCAGGTTGAAGTCACAATCAACGGGATTGGTGAACGTGCCGGAAATACCTCGCTTGAAGAAGTGGCGATGGCGCTGCAAACTCGCGCGCCGTTCTATGGTTTGCAGACGCACATCAACACCCGTGAGATCGTCAAGACCAGCCGTTTGGTGAGCAATTACACCGGCATGCATGTTCAGGCGAACAAAGCTGTTGTTGGTGCGAATGCGTTCGCGCATGAAGCAGGTATTCATCAAGACGGCATGCTCAAGAATGCCAGCACCTATGAGATCATGACGCCGGAAAGCGTCGGATGGACGCAGAGCCGCCTCGTTCTCGGCAAGCACAGCGGACGTCACGCGCTAAAAGTTCGTCTGGAAGAACTGGGTTACGACCTCGACAAGGAACAGCTTCAGCAGGTGTTCGAGCGCTTCAAAGTGCTGGCGGACGCCAAGAAGAATGTCACCGACGCCGATCTTGAAGCGTTGATGACGGATGAACTCGCGCGCCCGCAGGAATATTTCAAACTTGAAGATATGCAGGTGGTCGCCGGAACAATGGGGATGCCAACCGCGACTGTGAAGCTTTCGACCGCCGAAGGCGAGACGATCATTCAAGCGGCAGTTGGCGTTGGTCCGGTGGATGCGTGCTTCAAGGCGGTTGATTCAGTCGTCAGGTTGGACAACACGTTAATCGAATACAACGTGCATTCTGTCACCGAAGGCATTGACGCGCTTGGTGAAGTGACTGTGCGTATCAGCACGCCGGATGGGAAGCGTTCGTTTGGCGGTTATGGCGCGGACAAAGACGTGATCGTTTCGAGCGTGATGGCGTATCTCGCGGCGCTCAACCGGATGATCGCAGGAATTGGCTTGGGCGAGAAGAAGCCCGAAGGCGATGCCGCAACCGTAGCAATTCAGCGGTAAGGGGTTTGGTTTGCATGAAAACCATCGGCATGATCGGCGGGTTAAGCTGGGAATCGTCGGTTGAGTATTACCGGCTGGTCAATCAAGGCGTGCGCGACCGTCTCGGCGGGCTGCACTCCGCGCAATGCTTGATGTACTCGGTTGATTTCGCGCCTATCGAACAGATGCAGTCTGAAGGACGATGGGACGACGCGACACAGGTCATGATCGATGCGGCGCAGCGGCTTGAACGCGGCGGCGCAGACTTCGTGATCATTTGCAGCAATACGATGCATCTGATGGCACCTCAAATCGAAGCGGCGGTCACTATTCCGCTGCTGCACATCGCGGATGCGACGGCGGAGCAGATCAAAGCTGATGGGATCGTATCCGTAGGGTTAGTTGCCACCCGCTACACGATGGAGAAGGATTTCTACGTCGGGCGGTTGAAAGAGAAGTACGGGCTTCATGTGATTCTCCCCGATGCTGACGACCGCGAAATCGTCAACCGGATCATCTATGATGAACTGGTGGTGGGGAAGATTTACGAACGCTCAAAAGCGGAGTACGTGCGCATCCTCAACGCGCTGATCGCGCAAGGAGCGCAGGCGATTATCCTTGGCTGCACCGAAATTGGACTGCTGATCAAGCAGGGGGATGTTTCCGTACCCGTATTTGATACCACGCTGATACACGCGCACGCGGCGGTCAACGCCGCATTGGAGCGCGTCGAAACAGGTCAGGATTAGGTTAACGAGTAGACAATGACACCAAAAACGCTGTTCGAGAAAGTATGGGAAAGCCATCTGGTGCAGCCGCAGACGGACGATCTACCCGCCGTTCTGTATATCGATCTGCATCTGGTACACGAAGTCACATCGCCGCAGGCGTTCACTGAACTCCGCCAGCGCGGGCTGAAAGTCCGCCGCCCGGAGCGTACATTGGGGACGATGGATCACAGCACGCCGACGACACCGCGTGGGTTGGATGGTGTGATTCCTGTGACAGACATGCAGGCGGCGGCACAGTTGGACGTGATGCGAAAAAACTGCGCTGACTTCGGCATTCCACTGTTCGATCTGGGGACGACCAATCAAGGAATCGTCCATGTGATCGGACCGGAGCAGGGACTCACGCAGCCCGGTATGACGATTGTCTGCGGCGACAGTCACACCAGCACGCACGGCGCGTTTGGGGCGCTGGCGTTTGGGATTGGTACGAGCGAAGTCGGGCATGTGCTGGCGACACAAACACTGCTCCAAAATAAGCCGAAAACGATGGCGGTCACGGTCAATGGGCGGCTTGAGAACGGCGTTACGGCGAAGGATATCATTTTGGCGATTATCGCCAAGATCGGCGTTGGCGGCGGTACAGGTTACGTGTTTGAGTATCGCGGCGAAGCGATCCGTGCGCTTTCGATGGAAGGGCGCATGACGATCTGCAACATGTCGATTGAAGGCGGCGCGCGGGCAGGCATGATCGCGCCTGATGAAACAACGTTCGAGTACATCAAAGGGCGTCCGCGCGCACCGCAAGGTGAAGCATGGGATCGCGCAGTCGAATACTGGCGTACACTGCCCTCGGACGAAGGCGCGGTGTTTGACCATGAAATCGTGCTGAATGCTGATGAACTTGTCCCCATGATCACCTACGGCACGAATCCGGGAATGGGCATGCCGATCACGGCGACCGTTCCTGATCCTGATCGCGCCGAGGATGCCAGCAGCCGGATGGCGCTGGAAAAAGCGCTCCGCTATATGGACTTGCAGCCGAATCAACCGCTGCTCGGAAAGCCCGTGAATGTCGTTTTTATCGGAAGCTGCACCAACAGCCGCATCGGTGATCTGCGCGAAGCCGCGAAGATGCTGCGCGGTCGGCGCGTTGCCGAGGGTGTACGCGTGATGGTTGTGCCGGGTTCGCAAAACGTGAAACGTCAAGCGGAATCCGAAGGGCTGGATCAGGTGTTCCGTGAAGCGGGCGCGGAGTGGCGCGAAGCCGGATGCTCCATGTGCATTGCTATGAACGGTGATCAGCTTCAACCGGGTGAGTATGCGGTCAGCACCAGCAACCGCAATTTTGAAGGGCGTCAGGGCAAGGGTGGACGCACCTTCCTTGTGAGTCCGCTGACCGCAGCGGCAACAGCGATTCGCGGCGTCGTCACCGATCCGCGTGAGATCATGCGCGAAATGGAGTACGCATAACCCTATGGAACCGATCAGCAAATTTGCCGGTAAGGTCGTTGCCCTGCCGATCAACGACATTGATACGGATCAGATTATTCCGGCACGTTACCTCAAAGTGACCGATAAAGCCGGGTTGGGTGCGGCGTGCTTCAGCGATTGGCGTTACGAGTCCGATGGTACACCCAAGCCTGATTTTCCGCTTAATAAGCCTGAGCATCAGGGCGCATCCGTCTTGATTGGCGGTCACAACTTCGGGTGCGGCAGTTCGCGCGAACATGCGCCTTGGGCGCTCGTTGGCGCGGGATTCAAGGCGGTAATCAGTACGTATTTTGCGGATAT
>JAPKMU010000540.1 GCA_026645745.1 Anaerolineae bacterium
GTCATCTTGTCCGGTACGAAACACCACCAAGAAACAGAATGTTTTAGCGAACTCATGATGAAATCTTCTCCAACAGTCGATTTTTCAAAAATGACTTAAGCCCTCAATCCTATCGCTTGTGATTACTCCAACCCGCCCCGCGTACTCACGAACGCTTCGACTTCCGCCAGCGTTGGCATGAAGTTGGCGCATCCGTGCTTGGTGACGACAATCGCGCCGCATGCATTCCCGAGCCGTGCCGATTTTTTCCAGCCCCACCCGTTGACATAGCCATATAAAAAGCCGCCGCCAAACGCATCCCCCGCGCCGAGGATGTTGTACACCTCGACCGGATACCCCGGCGCTTCGATTACGTCGCCGTTTTTGAGATAAATCCGCGAACCGCGTGAACCCGTCTTGAGGAGCAGTGCTTCGGGTCCCATCGCCAAAATCGCCGCGATGGCGCGTTCGGTGTCGCCTTGAACATGCGTATCGGAGACTTGCGAATGGGTCAACGACATTTGTCCGGCTTCATCCATCAGCGCCGCGTTGATCTCGTCCTCCGTACCGATCACGATATCGACACAGCGCAGAATCGCGCGGATTTGTACGCCGAATGCCCGAACGTCATGCCATTGATTCGGGCGAAAATCGACATCCAGCACGACTTTCACCCCGGCGGCTCTAGCACGCTCCGCCGCGAAAAACGTGGCGCTCCGGCTCGGCTCAACGCTGAGATTCGTCCCCGCAAACTGGAACACTTTGCACTGCGTCAGCGGAGACGCCAGCACATCATCAATATCGAGCGCGTTATCGGCGCAGTTGTCACGGTAGTACACGAGTGGGAATTTATCCGGCGGTTCGATGCCCAAGATCACCGCGCTGGTGCGGCGTCCCGGTTTGCGCGGGATAAACTGCGTTTCGACGCCTTCGCGTTTGAGAAAGTCGAGGATGAAATCGCCCACAGGATCAACGCCGAGAGCGGTCAAGAGCGCGGTATTCAGCCCTAAGCGGTGCGCGCCGACGCTGATATTCAGCGGCGACCCACCGACGTAAGCGGCAAAGCTGGTGATCTGCTCGAACGGCGCGCCAATATCATTCGAGTACAAGTCAATGCTGCTGCGCCCCATGTGCAGCGTATCATAACCCGTCATTGTCTTCATCCTCGTAGCCCAGTTCTGCCGAAAGATCGCGCGCGGCGCGGATCACATGCCCTGCTAAAACAGCCACCCGATGATCGGTCACACGCACGGTGGGACCGGAAATGCCAATCGCCGCAACCGCCATGCCCGTCCGGTTATAAACAGGGGCAGCGAGACAGCGCACCCCCGGTTGATGTTCTTCGTCGTCGTAGGCGTAGCCTAATTCGCACACCCGCGCCAAGTGTTCTGTTAATGCGGCGGGATCGGTGATGGTGTTCGGCATCTTGCGTTCGAGCCGCTGTGGGGGCGGCAGTTCACCAAACGCGAGTAACGTCTTGCCAACAGCCGTGCAGTGCATCGGCAGCAAACGCCCGATCCCACCGACCACCCTGAGTGAGTGTGCTGCTTCTACGTCATCGATCATCAAGGCTTTGCCTTCTGAATACACGGCGGTATGCGCGCATTCTTCGGTGTCATTGACGAGGCGGTACAGATACTTCCGCGCTTTTTCGCGCAGCGGCATCCGGTTAACCAGTTCCCACCCCATCTGATACAGACGTGTGCCCACCACAAAGCGGCGCGATCCCCGCTCCTGTTGAAGATACCCCGCCGCGACCAGCGTTTTAACCAACCGTGACGCACTGCTTTTATCCACGCCTAGCTTTTCCGCCAGTTCTGTAATTCCGACCGAATTACCAGCTTGCCAAACCATATCGATGATCTGCAAACCGCGTGCCAACGATTGTATTTCGCTCATAGACCGCCTATCAAGTCTTTGTTGCACATTGCGCAACATTGTATCACAAAAACGATCTCCAAAGCACAATGGTTGACAAATCTGCAACTTGATTCTAGTATGGTGGTACACGAACCATTTAATCGAACTATTTCTTCCCCTCAACTCCCCCGGGCGCTGTTGGCATGCCGGGCAGATGAGGCATTGAGTGACTTAAGGATTCTTATGCCTGCTGCACTGAATATTGGCGTTCTTGGTTTGGGTCGTATGGGGCAGGTCTACGCACTGCACACTGCCCTTCAAATCGAGGGCGCACGCTTGATCGCTGTCGCTGATCCGCGTCAAGACATTGCGGACGCATTCAGCGCCCGGATTGGCGGTGTAGATGTCTACGCCAACTATCATGATTTGTTGGCGCGTCCTGATCTGCACGCCGTGATTGTCGCCACGCCCACCAGCACCCATCATGAAGTCGTGATCGCTGCCGCTCAAGCGGGTAAAGCGATCTTCTGCGAAAAACCCACATCCCTCAACCTTGCCACCACAGACGAAATCATCGCCGCCGTGCGCAAAGCCGGGGTGCTGTTTCAGGTTGGGTTCATGCGCCGCTTTGACGACGGGTGCGCCAACGCGAAGCGCCAAATCGACGAGGGCGTGATCGGTGATCCGGTCGCGGTGCGTTCGATTGGACGCGACGCAGGACGCACCAGCCTTGAATTCGCCAACCCGGCGGTGAGCGGCGGCTTGGTGCTCGATATGGGCATTCACGACTTCGACCTTGTGCGTTGGTACATGGGATCGGAAGTGGAGCGCGTCTACACCGAGACAAGTTCGCTCGTTTACCCGGAGCTAAAAACCGTCGGTGATGTCGATTAC
>JAPKMU010000541.1 GCA_026645745.1 Anaerolineae bacterium
GATGCCGCCCGCGCTTTTGTCGCCGGATATATTGCCCATCTCGCCGTTGATGAGTATTGGGCGCGGCATATGGCAGCGCCGTATTTTGGCGAAGATTCATGGGGATCACGCGGGTTTCGCTTCTTGATGCTGAATCTGCTGCTGATCTTGATGGACGAGCGTGACTATGCGCTGATCACGGTGCCGCCGGATGCCCGCGCCGATATGGCGGACTCGATGCGCCAAGCGCACCCGTCCGAGTGGCTGCCGTTCCTGCCGGATTCAGCTTTGAACGAATGGAATCACCTTATCGAACGGCAGGTGAATCCGCTTGGACACAGCGAAACGCTGGAAATACTCGCGCCGCGACTGGGCAAAGATATGACTCCGGCACGGCTGCGCGCCATGCTCGATTCCGAGTCGATGCTCGAACGTGATTTATGGGCGCACGTCCCCAAAGACGTATGGAACACCGTCGAGCGTGAAATGGTGGTGTACGCACGCGATTCAGTGTGCGCATACTGGCGTGATGAACGGTGATTATTCGCTGATCACAATCTCCACTGTTTCCGAAACGCCTGTGAAGTAGAAGGCATACGTCGGTGTACCTTGCGGGTTATAGGCTGTCTGCTGTACTTCGCCGCTGGCGTAGATTTGAATCTCCAGCGTTCCTGCCGCGAGTGCCCGCATTTGCAGTGCCCCTTGCGCCAGCGTGGATAAATCCAAGACTTCGACAAGCGAATTTTCCAACGGCGCGGTGATCGTCGGTTGTGCCGCGCCGTAATACATGCGCAAAGCGCCGCCGGGAGTGAGCGTAATCGTATACACGGGGATGCCCATATTGATCACGCGGTAGTTGAGGGTGATTACATCGCCAACGCGCGGATGTTCCGGCTCAACCGTAACTTCGAGCGAATACGGGGCTTGTTCGATTCTGATCGTTGGGGTGGGCGTCGGCGTCATCGGATCGTAGTCGATGATCGGATCATGGGCGTTCATCCAACTTTCAAAGAAAACGCCGCACCCCGTCACAAAAATCATGAGCATCAAAAGCGAGACAACACGGCTGCGCATCCTGATCGTCTCCTTAGTGTGTAGGTTTATTTATAGGCAAGACGATCACGATTGGCGAGTTGTTCCCAGAATGACACTTCTTTCGTGTATAATTGAGCGAGAGTAAGAAAGGTCAGGAAACAAACGATGACGCTGTATTCACTTCAAGATGCCCAAGATCATCTGAAAAAGCTCATCACCGCCGCGCAAAATGGCGAGACGGTTGTAATTCTTGATGATCATGATCGAGCAGTTCAGCTCGTCCCGTTGGCGCACGAAACTAAAGCACGCAAACCGGGGAGCGCACGCGGTAAAATCCAGATGTCCCCAGATTTTGACGCGCCTTTGGCTGACTTTGACGACTACACCCGATGAATTATCTTCTCGATACGCATACTTTCCTCTGGTTCATCAATGCCGATCCCGTGCTTTCCAGCAATGCCATTGGATTGATTCAGGCAGTCGAGAACAACATCTACTTGAGCAGCGCAAGTATCTGGGAAATCGCCATAAAGGTGAGCTTGGGCAAACTCTATGTCCCCAGTCCCATCGGGATGTTCCTCGAAGAACAGCTCACCGAAAATTCAATCAGACTGCTAAACATCAAAATTGAGCATGCCGCCGTCATCGCGTCCCTGCCGTTTCACCACCGTGATCCGTTTGACCGTCTAATCATCGCGCAAGCACTTCATGAGGGTATGCCGATAATCGGCAGAGATGCTGCTTTTGACGACTATGGAATAGATCGACGCTGGTAGCGATCATCCCCCCTCCGCCCGGTACACGATCCGCCCGTTGATGATCGTCATATACACGTTGATGTCGTCGTCCACAAGTACGAAATCGGCGGGGTTTCCGTCAGATTCCCAAAGTCCTAACAGGCGCCTTGGAAATTTGCTCGCAGCGTCTTCAGTGAGCCGCATACGGTCAATACGGTGTGGCATAGGAATCAACTTGTTGAACTTGTTTACCGCCCGATCCATCGTGAGCGCACTCCCCGCCAGCGTAACCCCATCGGTCAAACGGATCGCGCCATCCTTGTGAAGGACGGATCGCTCATCAAAGGCATACTCGCCTTCCGGCATTCCGGCGGGGCGGATCGCGTCGGTGATCAGGGACAGATCACCGCGCTTGAGCTGAAAAAGAATCTTCACCGCCGCCGGATGCACATGCACGAAGTCGCTAACCACTTCCGCGCTGATCGTTGGCGTAGACAGCACCGCGCCGACGACCCCCGGTGCACGGTGATTGAGCGGACTCATCGCGTTGAACGTGTGTGTTGCGTGGCTCAAGCCGATCGCGTGCGCGTGCATCATTTGTTCATACGTCGCGTTGGTATGCGCCGCCGACGCGACGATCCCGCGCCGCACGCATTCCTTGATCAACCAGTCCGCGCCTTCGACCTCCGGTGCAACGTCAAGGATTTTGATCACGTCGAGATCAAGCAGTTGCGTCACTTCCTCCGGTTTCGGCGCGCGGATATACTGCGGATTCTGCGCCCCCGCCTTTTCGACGTTCAGATAAGGACCTTCCAAGCGTGCGCCGATCACCTGTGCGCCGTCCGGTGGTTGATCCTTCATATACTGCTTGATGTTGATCAGCGCCGCCATCAGCGCGTCATGATGATGGGTGAGCGTGGTTGGCAGCCAGCTTGTCACGCCGTGACGGGCGAAGAACTTCGACATCT
>JAPKMU010000542.1 GCA_026645745.1 Anaerolineae bacterium
TTAGCCGCAGTCACGGATTATGTCTCTGAAGTTCGTGCCGCTCTACCTGATCGGCTGGTGCTGGGGGTAGGGATCGCATCGCCCGGCTTTATTGATCCGCCATCCGGTGACATCTTGATGATTGGACGTGTTCCCGGATGGGAGAATTTCCCGATTTGCAGCCGTCTGCGCTCGCTGCTCAAACTTCCTATCCGAATCGCCAATGATATTGACTGTATGGCGCTGGCTGAGTTTCAAGGTAGTGGAATATCGACCGATCAACACTCGATCTATTTGGGTTTCGATGAGGGCGTCAAGGCGAGCTTGTTCCTAAACGGCACGTTGTATAAAGGAGCGCTCGGCAATGCAGGATTAATCGCTGGAGCACTGCTGCGTGTACCCGGTGATGATCCGCTCGATGACCCGGATGCAGTGCTGTCGATTCACCGTGTGAACGATCTGTTCGATCAGCGCGTTGCGAAGGCAAACCAAGCGACTCAAGAGGTGTATGAAACGATTGGCGCGATTGACGATCCACGCCAACGCTTTGAGAGAATTCTTGCGTTTGCTAGTGACGAATACCCGATCTGTCTTACGGTGACACGCCTGATGAATCAGATGGTGGCGGCGGCAGTTGCGAATCTGGTGCTCATCCTTCAGCCTCATATTATCGTGCTCGGCGGCATGTTGAGCGTGATGCCCAGAAATGTCTTCGCTGAACTTAACGCCCAAATTCGCGCGCATCTTCCCACGATGATCAGCAACAATCTCACGATTCGGTTGGGTACATCAACTTCGACGACGACGGCAGCTTCGGGTGCAGCCCATCATTTTCTTGAACGTTATTTGATCGAGGCGCAGGAGACTCTGCTCGATCCGAGCCAGATCAATCCCGTGCCCCGATGATAGAATTGGGCGGTCGCACTGCGATTTAAGTATATTTAAGAATATTTGAGGTCTAGTTCAGGTTACAGCCGCCCAACTCCGGTATGCTGACTTCATAGATGGTGTCACACCTGACTGGAGCAGAAATCGTGTCCATTGTACCCAAGCGCTCACGCATCAAGTTCGCATTATGCGTATTGGCAAACCTGATGGTTTTGCTGACCATCACCGGAGTCAGCGCGCAAGAGAATGTGAGCGTCAACTTGACCTTCGATAATACGGCATGGCAGTACGACGCAGATAACAATGTGTATTGGCAAATCGGTGTCGTCTATGTGAGCAATCCGGCGGCGACCGATTATGAATCGCTGGGGATTTATGTTCCCGGTGAGTATTTGACCGCGACCGACAACGGCGACGGTACGGTTACGGCAGTTCTCAACACCGAAGCGACTGTGAACGGCTACACGGCGCTGACCGCTCCGGTTGTGTTTCCGGTGAATACGCCGGGATACTCCGCCGCTGCCGCCCCGACTTCTTACAGCTATGAGCAGATTTCCAGCTACATGGAGTCGGGCTTCATCTATGTGCAAGCCGGATTGCGCGGACGCGATAACGGCTATGATGCCAGCGGTAGTTTGATCTTCAGCGGCGGTGCGCCTTGGGGCGTAACCGACCTGAAAGCGGCAGTTCGTTATGTCCGCTATAACAAGGATGTTCTGCCGGGGGATACCAACAGCATTTTCGTCTTTGGCATGAGCGGCGGCGGCGCACAAACCGCTGTCATGGGTGCGACAGGCGATAGTGTGCTTTACTATCCCTATCTTGAGGCAGTTGGCGCGGCGATGACTGACGCCGACGGTAATCTGATCAGCGACGCCGTGCTTGGCGCGATGGCGTGGTGTCCCATCACCAGCCTCGACTATGCTGATGCGGCTTATGAATGGAATATGGGGCAGTATGTCTCGGATGGCACACGTGCTGATGATACGTGGACTTCCGCACTATTGGCTGACCTTGCCGAGGCTTACGCTCAATACATCAATGCACTGGGTCTGACCGATGAAAATGGCAGCCCTCTCACGCTGGAGGTTTCCGAAATCGGGATTTATACGGCGGGCAGCTACTATGATTACCTGCTGGCAGTCATCGAGGAATCGCTCAACAATTTCCTTGCCGATACGACGTTCCCCTACACGCCAACCGTTGGTGGTGGTTTCGGCGGCGGGATGCGAGGCGGTAACATGACTCCGCCCAGCGGCGAAATACCCAATGCAGCTTCAACGGCGGCAAATACCACGTATGAAACCGTGGCAGACTATATCGCTTCACTCAACGCGGAAGTGGAATGGGTGACGTATGATGCCGCTTCCAACACGGCAAGCATCACCAGTGTCGCGGATTTCGTCGCCTATGGCAGCAAGTCGCCAAGCAAGAGCGTCGGCGCTTTTGATGATCTGAATCGTGGGCAGGCGGAAAACAATGTGTTCGGGAATGATACAAGTGATAACCTGCATTTCGACGCTGTTTTAGCCGATCTGCTGGTGCAGAACCAAGCCGCATATGCCGCTTTTGCCGACTGGGACACTTCCTATGTTGAGGCTTACGCAAGTGACTTAACCGCGCTTGATGCACTGGGCAGCAGCATTCAGAGCCGCCAGAATATGTACAACCCGATGTACTATCTGCTGGCGTACTATGACGGGTATCAGACTTCGACGGTTGCACCGTACTGGCGCATCCATACGGGGATCGAGCAGGGCGATACAGCGACGACGGTCGAAATGAATCTCGCGTTGGCGCTTGAAAGTTATGAAGGCGTCGAAAGCGTAGAGTTCGCAACCGT
>JAPKMU010000543.1 GCA_026645745.1 Anaerolineae bacterium
CGGGGAGAGGGGAATCGCTGCCGCAGACTCGGGGCAAGTTAGGAGTCTGTTTGCGCCCCTCCCCGAATTCGGGGAGGGGAGACGAGCGAAGCGAGTGGGGGAGAGGTCTGTTCTGAAAATCGGACAAGCCTTCAGGGCTAAACAACGCATCACAGCTTTTTCGTTTGTTGCGACACTGGGCAGGTAGGTTTATACTAACCCCATATATGAGGGGAAACGCGCCCAGTCCCGCGTAAGCGGCTTTCATCGGCAGGAGAAACGGCGTTGGCGAAGTCACGCACCGAACAGTTAGTTCAACGTCTGCGCGATTTGCAGGCGAATATCGAGAACGTCGAAGCGGCGGCGATCGTGAGTGTGGACGGTCTGCCGTTGGCATCGTCGCTCCCGGCGGGCTACGAAGAAGATCGCGTCAGCGCAATGAGCGCGGCTATGCTCTCGCTGGGCGAACGCATTTCTTCGGAGCTGGGTCGCGGGGAGCTAAAACAGGTGTACGTCAAAGGCGAAAACGGTTATGTCATCCTCAACGCGATTGGGGAAGAAGCCGTGCTCACCGTTTTGGCGCGCAAAGAAGCCAAGTTGGGGATTATCTTTCTCGAACTCGGTCGTAATGTCCAAGCGTTGGAAGGGTTGATCTAGCGTAAATGGCGGACGACAAAGCGCGCATCCTGATTGTGGAGGACGATCTCGATCTGTCCGAAATGCTGAACGCGTATTTTTCCGTCCAGAATTACGATGTGCGGACGGCGGCATGGGGCGAAGAAGCGCTCCGCATCAGCGCAGAAGAAAATTTTAATCTGGTGGTGTTGGATATTCGTCTGCCGGACATCAACGGCTACGAAGTATGCCGTCAACTGCGCTCCCAAAGGCGCACACAAGATGTTCCGATCATCTTTTTGACCGAAAAACGCGACCGGGTGGATAAGCTGCAAGGGCTGGAACTCGGCGTCGTCGATTACATCACCAAGCCGTTTGATATTCAAGAACTGCGGCTGCGCGTTCGTAATGCGATCCTGCGCGCCAGCCAAACCAACTTGATCAATCCGGTCACCGAACTGCCCGAACCTCCGATTCTGGATGAGAAGCTCAACCAGATTGTCTTGGCGGAGCACCCTTGGGCGCTGTTGGTGATTCACATCGATGGGTTAGAATCGCTGCGCGAAATGTCCGGCTTTGTCGCGTCGGATGAGCTTTTGCGCGCCGCTACGCTGATGATCCGCAACGCCGTGCGCGAATTCGGCAACGAGGATGATTTCATCGGGCAGTACAGCCCGGAGAGCTTCGCGCTGATCAGCACCGTTGACCGGGTAGGAAATATTCGCCAGCGCATCGAAACGCGCATTCGCCAATCCATCGAACATTTTTATCGCCCACCGGAACAAGACGGCAAACAAACCGACTTCTTAAAGGTGGAAACCTGCACGGTTGAACACAACAATGCTGCCGCGCCGTTCAAAGATGGCGAGGCGATCAAGGCGGTTGTGGTCACGCAGATGCCGATTTTGAAGCCGAAAGACCCGAATCTGACCTGATCGCCAACGTTGGAGCCAAGCAGGTGTTATGAACCGTCCGCAGAATTTCGGTGAGATTCATCTGTTAATCGCCTACAAGTGGGTGTTGCTGAGGGACAGAAAAGGATTCTTGCGCAAGATTGCGGATGAAATCGGCGTGCAGGAATTCACATGGGGCTTGGCGTTTGTGTATATCGATCATGAAGCGGGCATTACCGCTGATCTATACGGTTTTTGCGAAGAATCACAGCCCATCGATTCGGATCGCAAAGTCTACACTGTTCTCGATACGCTGTTGGCGCATCGCAAACGGATAATTTTTCGCTTTGATATGTTTACGCCGATGCTTCCCGCTATCCTCGGTGATAGGGATGTCGAAGCGATGAATTTGCCTAAAGACCCGGATTGGCTGCAACTCTACAAACGCCCTGATCTAGAAGAAATACGGCAGCGCGCTGAACTGTATACGCTAGTTGCCCCCGGTTTCCCCGATGACATCAAGTTTGAACTGCCCGCACAGAAAAGAGGGCAGGGCAGCGAATTGATCTGGGGGCGCATTGAAATGCAAACCCCTGAAGGATTGTACGTGTGTACGCTGCTCAATCAACCGCATCAGCCGGGCATGGGCTTCAACAAAGGGGATCGTCTCCTTGTTGAAGTCATCGTCAACGATCCAAAACCCGATGCTGCACATGCAATCTGTAGAGGGCATTACCCCCCTAAACCTCCCGCGCGATTTGATTTCTTCAGCTTTTTCAAAAAGAAGACACGATGACACCATTTCCGAATTTGCGCGGGCACAATTTCATGAGCCTGACGACGTTCCGCAAGTCGGGTGTACCGGTCGTCACCCCTGTGTGGTTTGCCCAAGAAGATGACCGGTTGTACGTATTCACGGATATTAACGCAGGCAAGGCGAAGCGTATTCGCCATACTTCAAACGTTACGGTTGCGCCGTGCAAGTTTAACGGTGAAGTGGTTGGGGATACGCTTCCGGCGGCTGCGCGCTTGATCGAGGTTGGAAGCGACGAAGCCAAACATGCCAGCGCGTTGATGAACAAGAAATACGGACTGCAAAAACGCATGATCGACTTTTGGGATCGAGTGCGCGGACGGCAGGATCACACGCTGTATATCGAAATCCGCCCGTCTTAGCCGTTCGACCATGCGATCCAAGCCGCCTCATCGACGAGC